>JAFSFD010000036.1 GCA_017435365.1 Akkermansia sp.
CCTACGGCGGCATGGGCCCCCACGGCGGAGGAGCCTTCTCCGGCAAGGACTGCAGCAAGGTGGACCGCTCCGGCGCCTACATGTGCCGCTGGGTGGCCAAGCACGTGGTTGCCGCCGGCCTGGCCGACCGCTGCGAGCTCCAGGTGGGCTACGCCATCGGCAAGGCCAGCCCTGTCTCCATCATGATTGACGTGGAAACCTTCGGCACCGGCAAGGTGGACAAGCAGGTTATCATTGACCGCATCAACGAGGCCTTCTCCTTCAAACCGGCCGATATGGAACGCGTGCTGGGTCTGCGCGAACCCATCTTCCGCAAGACCACCAACTACGGCCACTTCACCAAGGCCGACCTCCCCTGGGAACAGCTCGACCCCCGCTGCCTGAGCATCCTCATGGGCTGAAACATACTTACCACCCCCGCTCCGGCATAAGGAGCGGGGGATTTTTCTTGCTGCATGAAACGAATACGCCGCATTTCCTGGTATATCCTCGCAGGCTTATTTTTTCTCCTACTCGTCCTGCTGGCATACCAGATTGAAACCCAGGCAAAGCCCGGCTGGCTGTTTTCCCGCCCCATCTGCCGGTTTGCGGCGTATCTCTTCCATCCCGGGCTGCCCCTGATGGGCACACTCTGCTGTTTCCTGTTTATCCACGGCGGAAAGGAACGCTACAAAATCTGGCTCTTACCGGTTTTCCAGACCTTGTTCATGAGCCATGGCCTCGCGTTTATCCTCTTCCTCTTCAGCGGTAAGATTGCTCTCGCCTCCACCATGGGAGACGGCGCCATGGCACTCATGGTCATTGGCTCGCTGGTGACCTTTCCCCGCATGATTCCCGGCATCCTGATGTACCTGATGCTCTGCTGCGCCGGGCAGGATACCCGCAATGCCATCCGCAACTTCAGCGAGGTGCTCATTTACGCCATTCTGGCCGCTGCCCTGCTCTGGCTCGGCGGCATGCTGATTTACCAGCCCTTTGATTTCACGTTTGTCTGCCCCCCGAAACCACTTCATCAAGCAGGTTAATGGCATACAAGGGCAAATCAACAACACGATAACATCCTGCAGGGCTATCCTTAGTAGCAGCAACTTCTACCGTATTGACAGCATATGGCTGCATAGAAGTCCTGACTGCCAATGGACGCCTGTATCGCCGGTAGAAGCTCTGCAGACTTTTGGCGCGCAAATTCCGCTCAGCCTTGACTTCCAACGGCACAATTTCAGTTTCACCCTCATACAGAAAATCCACTTCTGCCTGGGCTCTCTCCGCACTCCAGTAGTATAGCGTAGCTCCTAATTCCGTTGTAATCTGCTGTTGCACATACTGTTCCGTAAGAGCCCCCTTGAATTGGCCAAAAATAGCATTCCCATCAAGCATAACGGACGCCGACAACTTGCAGCGTGCTGCCAGCAAGCCGACATCAACAAAAAACATCTTGAATGCAGCATCGGTAAATGCTTCCAGCGGCATCTCCGGACGAGTAGCGCGCTGCACAATGTTCACAAGCCCTGCGGCAGCCAGCCAGCGAATGGGCCCTCTCAGTCTGTCCGTTTTTACACCCGGAGCAACATCGCTTTGCACGAAACGCTTGTCCTCTCGTGATAACTGACCTGGAAGCGCTTTCCATATCTGGTTTATCAGGTGTGTTTCCGCCGGCGTTGCGTGCTTACTGAAATCATCGCAATAATCCGCCAGCAGCCTCATCTGTACCTCCCGGGCCTCTTTGAAACTGCCGGTAGCCACATACCGCGCCACCACTTCCGGCATGCCGCCTACGTAATAGTAGTAACGCAAGTGCTCAGCAAGACGTTCATGAAAGCGAACCAGCGTTTCCCAATCTTTTTCTCTGAGCAACTTCACAAACCGCCCATTTCCGGTAGCTTGCAGAAACTCGGTGAATGACATAGGTCCCAGGTACATCCTGTCAACCTTTCCAACGGGGAATCCGGTTCCTCTATGCTCAGCCACGCCTAACAGCGAACCGGCAGCAATGATGTGCTGCTCTGGGGCTTCCTCGCAAAAATACTTCAGACTGGTTAATGCGCTGGGACATTCCTGTATCTCATCCAACAGAATCAGCGTCTCTCCCGGCACAATATCCACATCCCCATGAAGCTGCAAATCCTTCAGCAACCGGGATATCCGATAATCCTTCTCAAAGGACTCCTTCATCAGAGGGTCCTTATCAAATCGGACATACACCACATTTTTGTAGTATCGTGCTCCGAACTCCTGCATCAACCACGTTTTTCCAACCTGCCGGGCACCCAGCAGCAACATGGGTTTTCTATACGGATGCTCTCTCCAAAGCTTTAATTTTTCCACGCTCCAGCGTTCCATATTGACCTCCTTCAAACTCTCATGAGCAAGTTACCACACACCGCATTCACAGTCAAGCTCATTCGCTCTCATTTCGGCAAAACGCAAAGGAACTTTTGCCAAATTTACGGCAAAATGCAAAGGAACTTTAACCAAATTCACGGCAAAATGCAAAGGAACTTTCATTTTTCAGTAATGAGCAATGGTATATCAGCAGTACTGCAACCCACGCTGCGCGTGCATGAACTCCATGACCAGCGGCCTGGGCTTCAGTAGAACGCAATGGCTTGTTGCCGCGCCCGGCCCGGTCTGGTATCATGGGTGGCAAGATGACACTGGAACACCCCTTTCTCGATGACACGCAGCTGCCGGCATGGTCGCAGCTGAGCCCGGAAAAAGCCCGCACGGATATCCGCCAGGCCATTGAACAGGCCAAGGCCGCGGTGGAAGCCATCTGCCAGGTGCAGGAGCCGACCTATGCCAACACATTCGACGCGCTGGAAAACAGCAGCGCCGCCCTCATGCGCGGCTGGCAGCGGCTCAACCACCTGCGCTCGGTCATGGATTCCCCGGAGCTGCGCGAGGTCATCAATGAGCTCATGCCCGAGGTGGTCATCTACTCCAGCAGCGTGACCCTCAACCCGCAGCTCTATGCCGTGCTCAAGAATGCCGCCGCGCAGCCCTGGGTGCAGGAGCTTTCGCCCGTGAAGCAGCGTTTCATCAGCGAGACCCTGGCCGATTTCCGCGAAAGCGGCGCCGACCTGCCGGAGGACAAGAAAGCCCGCTATGCGGAGCTTTCCACCGAGCTGGCCCAGCTCTCCCAGACCTTCGGCGAGCACGTGCTGGACTCCACCAACGCCTGGGAATACGTGACCGCCGATGAAGCAGAGCTGGCCGGGCTGCCGGAATCTGCCCGCGAGGCCGCCCGCCAGGATGCCTTGTCGAAGGGCCACGGCAGCGAGGAGGCCCCCCAGTGGCGCTTCACGCTGCAATTCACCAGTGTGCAGCCGGTGCTCACCTTTGCGGAGAATGCCGCCCTGCGCGAGCGCGTGTGGCGCGCCATGCAGAGCAAGGGCACGGGTGAGTTCGACAACGCCCCGCTCATCAACCAGATTCTCACCTTGCGTGCGGAGAAAGCCGCCCTGCTGGGCTACGAGCGCTACTCCGACTACGTGACCAGCCGCCGCATGGCCGGCAGCGGCCGGAACGCGCTGGATTTCATCAACCGCCTGCACGAGCAGGTGCGCCCCGCCTTCCTGGAAGAGCAGGAAGCCATCCGCCGCTTTGCCGAGGAACAGACCGGCACCGCCATCCCCGCGCTGGAGCCCTGGTCCGTGGGCTACTGGAGCGAGAAGCGCCGCAAGGCTCTCTACGATTTCGACACCGAAGAACTGCGCCCCTACTACGCCATGCAGAATGTGCTGGAGGGCATGTTCTCCATCTACGCGGGGCTCTACGGAATCCGCTTCACCCAGAAAGAGACAGCCTGCGTGCAGCCCGGCGAGGAAGTACCCGCCGGTGCGGTGGAAGTGTGGCACCCTGAGGTGCTCTTCTACGAGGTGCACGATGAGGAAAGCGGCGAGCACCTGGGCTCGTTCTACGCCGACTGGTACCCGCGCGATGTGAAGCGCGCCGGCGCCTGGATGGACGCGCTGAGCACCGGTCTGCCGCCCATGGAGGGGCAGCCGCGCATCCCCCACCTGGCGCTGATGTGCGGCAACATGAGCCGCCCGGTGGGCGATAAACCCGCCCTGCTCAGCCACTACGAGGTAGAGACCGTGTTCCACGAGTTCGGCCACCTGCTGCACCAGGTGCTCAGCAATGTGGAGGTGCGCTCCCTCTCCGGCTGCAATGTAGCCTGGGACTTCGTGGAGCTGCCCAGCCAGATTAACGAGAACTGGACCTGGGAGCCCGAGGCCATTGCCCGCTACGCCCGCCACTGGCAGAGCGGCGAGCAGATGCCCCGCAGCCTCATGGACAAGATGCTGGCCGCCCGCAACTACGGCGCTGCCACTTTCTTCATGCGCCAGCTCTGCTTCGGCAAGATTGACCTGGAGCTGCACACCAACACCGCCGCCTACCTGGGCCGCGATGTGGAGGAAGTAGACCGCGAAATACTGGCCGATTACCGCGTGCCCACCACCGAGCAGGGCAACAGCGTGCTGCGCGCCTTCTCCCACATCTTCGATGGCGGCTACGAAAGCGGCTACTATTCCTACAAGTGGGCCGAAGTGCTCGATGCCGATGCCTTCTCCCGCTTTGCGCAGGAGGGTATCTTCAACCCCGCCACCGGGCGCGATTTCCGCCGCTGCATCCTCTCCCAGGGCAACAGCCGCCCCGCCGCCGAGCTCTACCGCGACTTCATGCACCGCGACCCGGATACCGCCGCCCTCCTCCGCCGCAGCGGAATCGAGTCCTGAACTCTGGATTTTTAATTTTGAATGAATCTTTGAGCTTGCGCGACTAATACCGTTGAAGTAAGATAAGTTCACGCCATGACGGAAGCAGAACAGAAACCGGTTGAAGAGTTCACGAAGGTAGAATCCATCTTTGTGCGGGGGCGCAACTGCCTGCTGCTGCGGGCAGATTTTTCGCCCGTATTCGTGGATTATTACCTGCATCTCATGCAGCACGGGCTGCGGAACGAGGAGACGGAAGACACCGTGCTCAAGAAGCTGCTGGCCTACTTCACACTGCACCTGGTCTCCCGCCCCTGGCAGGAATACCACGCCTGGACCTTCAATGTGTGCACCCCGCGCCTGGCCAACTACTTCATCTCCGGTTCCTCGCTGACCGAGGATGTGGTGGGCCGCGCTTTCCGCGAAGGCGTGCGTGAGACGGATAAGAACATGCTCTTTGCCCAGAACCTGCTGCCCAACAAGGAGCCGCAGACCTCCGTCATCACCCTGCCCCAGGGGCCGGTGGAGGACTGGGTGCAGGATTTCTACCGCCAGAGCGAGCAGCGCCAGTCCCGAGCCTTTGACCTGGGGGAAGACAAGTTCGCCCTCATCACCGCCCAGCCGGATGCCGACCACGACTGGCTGCAGGAGCTCACGGCAGACGAGGTGCGCACCATCAGCGAGGTGGAGCAGACCAAGCTGCTGGAGACCCGCAAGTTCAAGTTCCGCTGCGGTTGCACGGTGGAGAAGATACTGCCGGTGGTGCGCGCCATGAAGCACGACTTTGCCGACCTGCTTTCCGAGCAGGGATTCCTGGAAATCAACTGCCCGCGCTGCGGAGCCTCCTACAAGGTGACTCCGGATATGGTGCAGGAGCAGGATAAATAATCCCCCCCCTGCCCCATGCTGCGCCGGCTCACCCTCGCCCTGCTGCTGTGCTGCACCGCCTGCACCCCCGTGCGCACGGTGTATGATGAGCATGGCAATGTGGTGAAGGACGACGATGACGGCGGCGGAGAAAAGGACCTCATGTCCACCTTCGAAAAGCGCTTCGATGCCGCTTTCTCCGAACAAAAGACCAAGGACGGCGTGCCGCAGACCACTTCCTCCAAGGTGAGCCCCTTCCAGCGCGAGCTGGATGACGCCCGCCGAATCGACAAGCCCTACGCCACCGGCTCCTTCGATACCGGCAAACACCTCGATTTGCAGGAGGACGGCTTTGCCGGCGCCGCCAAACGCTTCAGCTCCGGCAAGGACGGCATCGAAAAAACGCCGAACTCCATGTATTCACCCGACCTGCGGCCGGATTTCATGAACGAGAGCCACGGCATCAGCTTCTCCGACAGGTACGCCGGCGCCAGCCACGATGACCGCTCCGACATGGAGGGACGCACCCGCGACGACCGAAGCAAAACCCACTACCTCACCGATTACGAGCCCTACAACACCGGCCAGAGCAACAGCTACACCGAACACCGCCGCAACAAGACCCCCCAGCCCACCATCATTAATTACCAGGACTACTACCGCCAGCACAAAAACAGTGTGAGGCAGCTCCTGGGACGTGATAACGTTCCGCAATAATTTGCTTGCAGTGGCTCGCATCATCGGCTAACATAACGGCATGTTCCGCCTTTTCACTTTTTTCCTCTGCTGCTCCACAGCATTTGCCCTCGACCTCGCAGAAAGCATTAAATCCGGTGATTTCTGGAAGAAGGATGTCAAAGAAAGCCTGCAGGAAGTACACTGCTCCCAGCCGGATGATGAGCACCTGCGCACCAGCGGCCTGAGCTTCGGCGACCTGAACACGGGCGAAGTCATCATCACCGTGGCCGAAAACAAACCCACCGCCCTGCAGGCCATGCTCTACAACAAGGGCGACGATGGCACCATCAGCAGTGAGGATTTCAACAAAACCGTGAGCGAAGCCAGAACCGCGCTGGACACCCTGCTTGACATGCGCGGCAAACTGCGCCGTGCCGGCAAAAACGAAACCGCCGTCAAACTCAAGACCTGGGAATGGAAGTGGGATGGCGGCATCATCCGCCTGGAAACCAGCTCCAGCGGTAAAAAGGACAGCTTCGAAGGCGAATTCATCCGCCTGAACATGGCCGCCACTGCCAAGACACTCAATGCCGGCGGCGCACGCGACACCGTGCGCAAGAGCGAGCTGCGCGGCAGCATCACCACCGAGGAGGACGGCACCGTGTGGCTCAAAGGCGTGCCCATGGTAGACCAGGGCACGAAAGGCTACTGCATGCCTGCCACACTGGCCCGCATCTTTGCATTCTACGGCATGGATAAAGTGGACCAGCACGCACTGGCTGCCGTGTGCAACAGCAACGCCGGCGGCGGCACCACCGCCTACGCCATGGAACAAGCCATGAAGGATGTCTGCAAGAAGTTCCGCACCAAGTTCATCGTGCTGGAGGACTTCCTCACCACCCACAATTCCATCATCGAGCCTTACAACAAACTTGCCAAGCGCGAGGATAAACCCACCGTCAGCTTCCAGAGCGATATCCTCGGCACGGCGGATGCCGAGCTTCTCCGCAAAGCCCGCGCCGGCAAAAGCAGTCAGGTGAACAAGTGGCTCAAGGACATCAAGAAGAGCATCGATGGCGGTTCCCCCGTCATCTGGCTGGTCATGGTCGGCATCTACCAGGAGGAAATCCCCCTGCCTCAGGATCGCGGCGGCCACGCCCGCCTCATCATCGGCTACAACCTCAAAAACAAAACCATCATCTACACCGATTCCTGGGGTGCCATGCACGCCCGCAAAACCATGCCCGCCGCCGATGCCATGGGCATGACCATGGGCCGCTACATCATCAAACTGCGCTGAGCCTTTCCCCCATTATCGCGCAAAGTGGGGCTGCACCCGAAACTTCGGTTGCAGCCCCTGCTGGTTCACGCGTGTCCCAAAGTTTGCGTGCAAAGCCCGATAAATTGGAATTTGGCGAAGCCAAATTCCCATCCCTCATGCGTCAGCGTGAGGGATTTCATACATGCCGCAGGCATGTATTTCATGCACAGCGCCAGCTGTGCTTTCATACCGCTGCTCGCAGCGGTATTTACATACACCGGCGCAGCCGGTGTAATTCATTGAGCGTAGC
>JAFSFD010000073.1 GCA_017435365.1 Akkermansia sp.
AGCATAAAATTCGTAAAAGATTAGAATTTTACGAGTTAGGGTATCATCAAAGATGATAAGCAGAGTGAGCGAGAGATGATTAATCATACCTAACAGACAGAGTTTCAATGCAAAGATAAGGGGTCAGCATCCGCAATGCTGATGCCTCCTTATCTAACTCACCCTTATACGCTATCAGGAGTGATGTTGTAAAAATCCTCGGCTTCCGTCTTGGTAATGGCTCGGCGGTAGTGCTTCAACAGCATGCCGATGTCATGTCCGAGTTGGTTCGCGGTCTCGGTGTAACCCTGACTTTCTGCCATGAATGAAGCAGCAGTGTGACGGATGCAGTTCTTAGGCAGAGTAATGCCTGTTTCTGTTGCCAGTGCTTTGAGGAAAGAACTGTGAGAAGTCTTACGCTGTTTCAGAGTATCACCTTGGATGAGCGTATCAGTAGCATCCATGCTCACGCCGTTCTCCTTGGCATACTCAAACCACGCTTTCACATTTTCTGTGGGGTAGATGAAGCGGGCGATACCGTTCTTGGCAACAGCAGCAGAGACAAAGATTTCATTACGACCGCCAACAAAGATGTCACCGTAGGTCAGTTTGGCTCTCTCCTCCACACGAGCACCACAGAAGAACCCCACTGCCAAGACAGGGATGAATGAGTGATACTTGGGATTGTTCTTCACAAAAGAGAAGATGCGCTTCACCTCATCCACGGACAGAATTTCAGGTTCGGCATCCTTACGCTTAATTCGGCTAAAAAGTTACAAAAAAGTGTGAAACACAATAATAAAATTGAGTTGCAATGCATTGATAAATCAGCAATAAAGAAAGCCCCGTCATCCGACGGGGCTTTCTCCAACTTACTACCTATGAAACTCAGTCCTCCCTTTGGGATGGCAGCCCGGCGCTCTCTCCTTCACCGGGGTACCGGAAGAACTGTTGAAGGTGTGATGCAGCTACCTTCATTTCCGTTCAAAGTTTTTCTACTATTTCAGTATTTTTTTAAATTCGCCCTATTTCAACCACGGAATAATGGAAATCAGGCGACCAGGGGAAACAGCAGGGAAACGATGAAAATATCCGCCGCCAGGATGATGAGGTCCAGCGGAAGGCCCACGCGGAGAAAATCTGCAAAGTGGTAGCCCCCCGGGCCGTAGATGAGCATGTGGCGCGGGGAGCCGATGGGCGTGGCAAAGCAGCAGGAAACAGCTATCATGAGCCCCACGCAGAAGCTCAGCGGCTCCGCCCCCACCGCCAGTGCGCTGCGGTAGGCAATGGGGAAGAAGATGGCCGCCGCTGCCGCATTGCCGATGAATTCAGTGATGAGGAGCGCCACAACACACACGGCGGTGAGCATGACCAGCGGCTCAGTGCCGCAGAGGCTCAGCAGCAGGGTGGCGGCATCTGCCGCCACGCCGGTCTTATCCATGGCGGTGCCCAGGCAGATGGAGCCGGCAAAGACCATGAGTACGTTCCAGTTGATGCTGCTGTGCGCCTGCTGCACGGTGCAGCAGCGGCAGATGAGGGTGGCCGCCGCCGCCAGGAAGGCCGCCTGCAGCAGGGTAAGCAGGCCAAACGTGGTGAGCAGCATCATGCCCAGCATGATGGCGCCGGATGCCGCCGTGCGCCAGCCCACGGGGGATTTCTCGCGCCGGGTCACATAGTGCACCTCCTTGCCCAGGTCGGGCGGGCGGCTGCTGTCGCTCTCCAGCAGCAGGGTATCGCCCGCGCGCAGCTTCACCTGCCCGGGCTCGTCCGGCAGCTGCTCCCCACGGCGCACCACCCCCAGCAGGTGGATGCAGCACTGGGCTTCCAGCCCGGTATCTGCAAAGCGCTTGCCGATGAGCCGGCTGCCGAACTTCACATAGGCGGTGTGGCGGTGCAGCATGCCCGCCCCCGGCCCGAACACGCGGCGGGAGGGGCGCCGCTCCGGCAGCCAGCGCTGCAGCACCTGCATGCTCAGCAGCCCCACCGCCAGGCAGAACAAACCCGCCAGTGTGGGGGTGAAGATGCTCAGCACCACCCCGGTTTCCTGCGTATACAGGCCGGAGATAATCAGGTTCGGTGCGCTGCCGATGAGGGTGCATACCCCGCCCAGCCCGGCGGCATAGCTCAGCGGAATGAGAAGCCGGCTGGGCGCCACCCGCAGGCGGCGCGACCACAGCTTCACCACATGGATGAACAGGGTGGTCACCGTGGTATTGCCCAGGATGCTCGCCATGCCCGCCACCGGCAGCATAAGCCGCACCAGCGCCTGGCGGTAGCTCTTCGGGCGCCCCAGCAGGTGCTTCTCCACCCAGTGCAGCACGCCGGTATGCACCAGCCCCGCCACCACCACAAACAGCAGCGCCACCACGATGACCGAGGGCGAGCTGAACCCCGCCAGCGCCTCCCGCGCATCCAGCACCCCGGTGAGCAGCAGCACCGCCATGCCCCCCAGAAACACCACCTCCGCCTGAATGCGGGTGAACAGCAGCAGCGCAAATATACCCAGCGCGGTGAGCAGTGTCACCCACGCGTGAAAATCCAGTCCTGATAATATCAATTCTCTCATATCCCCGGCCGGCACCCTGTATTATAGGGACTTTGAGCATGCAAAGTCAAACAAATTGATATTTGTAGCCATCGGGGCACGGGACTTCAGTCCCGAAATCACGGTGCTTCCAATCGGGACTGAAGTCCCGTGCTCCGACAATGGTCCCCCACAAATTCCAATTTGTTGATTCGTTTCGAGTTTTTAGAAGTCCCAATTCGTCATTCAAATTCCGTTTCCTTGCTCTGCCGGAGCGCAGAACATTTCATTGCCGGAGCAGTAAAGCGCACATTTTTCTTGCCTTTCGGTCGGGTATCCCCTAAACTGAGCGCGTGCAACAGATTGCTTTCAACGAAATCAGTGCGGCGGAGGTATCAGCCATTCCCGCGATGCAGCAGCTGAAGATTTTCTTCGCGTTCAAGGTAGATGAAGGATGCCTGACCGGCAACCCCACCGACCCGCGTTTCGGCGTGATGGAGCGCGATGGGCGCCGCATTTTCCGCTTCCGTTCGGATGAGAGCGACTACCGCATCTATTTCACCGTAGAGAAGAATGCAGATGGGGATGATGTGGTCGTGGTGCAGCGCGTGCTGCATGCCGATTCGCTCAAGGATTTCCTCTTCCGCAGCGGTATGGGTGCCGATGCGGAGGACTCGAAGCTGAGCAATTCCCGCAGCTTCTGGAAACTCATCGAGGACGGCGAGAAAGCCGCCCGCAAGTAACGCAGCACCGGCAAGAGCATGGCCGCGCCAATCCAGTATCTGGTGCACATGCCCGGGCGGATTGCCGCCGTGGCGGGGGTGACGCTCACCCAGCTGGTGCGCATGCGTCTGTTCCTGGTGCCGGCCGTGGTGGCACTGCTGTTTCTGGGTTTGCAGTTCATTCCGTACCAGGGCAACATAGGGGTGGAGTTCCAGGGGGTGGCCCAGCTCCAGTTCATCAAGGATGTGAGCCTGGGCTGCATGCAGCTCTTCGGGCTCATCTTCTGCGTGGCCGCCACGGCGCTGCTCCTCCCGCGCGATGCCGAGGACCGCATCCTCTACACCATTCTCTGCAAACCGGTGCCGCGCTTTGATTACCTGGCCGGCAAGGCCCTGGGCGTGCTGGCGCTGCTGGTGCTCATGACAGGCCTGCTGGATGGCGTCATGAGCCTGCTGCTGGCCCAGCGCGTGGGCAGCATCTGCGCCGAGCTCACCGCCACCCTCTCGGCCAATGGCTACAGCCAGGCCGATATGCAGCCCTACCTCGACCAGGTGACCGCCGCCGGCAACAGCTGGAACACCCAGCGCGGCGTGCTCGCCACCCTGCTGGGCTATGGCGTGCTCACCACCCTCACCCTGCTCATCTCCTGCTTCACCAGCGGCACCATCGTCAGCATCATCTTCGGCCTCGGGGCCTACTTCATCGGCATGTTCCAGGATATGCTCTTTGCTGCCATCTCGGCGGGTCAGGGCACCACCGCCGCCATGCGCTGGGCCGAGCAGGCCTGCGCCGTCATCCTGCCCGATTTCGGCCTCTTCAGCGTGGCCGATACCGCCAGCGCCGGGGCGGAGCTCAGCTGGCCGCTGCTCGGCGGGCTGGCCCTCATTGCCGCGGGCTACATGCTGCTGCACCTGCTCACCGCCACCTGGATATTCAGCAAAAAGGAATTCTGAGCCATGCTGCAGGAACTCAGAACCCGCGCCGCCGCCGGAGATGCAGAAGCCGCCCTGCACCTCGCCAAGAAGCTCATCCGCGGCAGGGGAGAGGGCCGCAACTTTGAAGAAGCCGTCGAGTGGTTCGATGCTGCCGCCCGCGCCGGCCTGGCAGATGCGCTCTACTGGCTCGGCAAATGCTACCTGAAAGGCCTGGGCTGCCCGCGCGACCCCGCCGGCGGCTGCAGCTGCCTGGAGCGCGCCGCCCTGGCCGGCCACGCCGCCGCCGCCCTCAAGCTCGGCGAATGTTTTGAAAAAGGCACCGGTGCCCCCGCCAGCTCCGAGCTTGCTGCCTACTGGTACCGCAAGGCCGCTGCCCGCGGCGAAACCCGCGCCTACGATAAATTGCTGAATTTAGCCCGCCGGCGGCGGTGAACACAACTTTTTTGCTCGCCAAGGGGGGAGTGAATGTGCTAGTATGGCGCTGAACGTTTTCTGAACTTAATTATGCGCAAGTGGTTCATTGCAACAATAGTCTGGGGCATGGCAGCTCTGCTGGGCAACCTGCAGGCCCAGGAGGAACTCGTCCCCGTTGAACAATCACACCAGCAGCCGGCCTGTGTGCACCACGGCACAGCTGCGGTACCCACCGTGGAGGAAATCCGCGCAGAGGCCGAGGCCAAGGAGGCCCTGGTGAAGAGTCTCAACCTCTGCCCGAATGCGAGCAACGCGCTGCTTATCGCTGCGGAATCCATGAGCCTGGAGGCCCTGCAGGCCTACCTTTCCCACGAGCACCACGCCTACGATGGCCACAGCGTGCTGGAGCATGCCGCCATGAAGGTGAAGTTTGCCCTGCCCATGGCGCACAAGCCCTGCCCTGAATGCGGCAAGACCGTGTACCACGCCGACCCGAACGGCCAGCTGGCCGCCTGGAGCCACCACTACACCTCCGGCAAGCTGCAATACAGCCGCTTCCCCATTCCGCTGCAGATCTACTCCAAGGCTGAGCAGGGCATGGGGCTGTGGGACAAGCTGGTACACCGCGTGAAGGTGGATAATTTCAACCTGGCCGCCTCACTTATTTTCCTGCTGGCCATTCTGCACACCTTCATGGCCCCCATGTTCCAGAAGTGGGCCCACCACATGGAAAAGGCGCACAAGCAGAAGCTGCGCGAGGAAAAGTTCCGCATTCTGCACCCGGAGCAGCGCATGCCGGTCTCCTTCGGCAGCACGCTCTGCCACTTCCTGGGCGAGGTGGAAGTGGTGTTCGGCCTCTGGATTATCCCCTTTGCGCTGGTCTGCCAGCACTACTACAGCATGGATGACTTCCTGCGCTACATCGACCGCGACACCAGCTTTACCGAGCCGCTCTTCGTGGCGGTCATCATGGTCATCGCCTCCTCCCGCCCCATCTACCGCCTGGCGGAGAATACGCTGAAATTCGGCGCCGGCATGGGTGGCGGCACCCCGGCGGCCTGGTGGCTTTCCGTGCTCTGCATTGCGCCGCTGCTGGGTTCCTTCATCACCGAGCCTGCGGCCATGACCCTGGCGGCCATTCTTCTGGCCAAGAAATTCTACCACCTGAAGCCCGCCCCGGCGCTGTGCTATGCCACGCTGGCGCTGCTTTTCGTGAATGTATCCGTGGGCGGCACGCTCACGCACTTTGCCGCGCCGCCCATCGTGATGGTGGCTGGCAAGTGGAACTGGGACATGGCGCACATGTTCGTACATTTCGGCTGGAAAGCCATCGTAGGCATCGTCATCTCCAACATCATCTACTTCTTCATCTTCCGCAAGGAATTCACCCGCCTGGCCGAGGTGCAGCGCCTCAACAGCGCGTTCGACAGCGCGGTGCCCACCTCCTGGGAGGACCGCCAGGACGTCATTCCCGCCTGGGTGTACGGCGTGTCCATCTTCTTCCTGGTGTGGACGGTATACTTTGCCCACCACCCTGCCATCTTCATCGGCGGTTTCCTCTTCTTCCTGGGCTTCACCATGGCTACGCCGCAGTATCAGAATGCCTTCTCCATCAAGGTGCCGCTGCTGGTGGCCTTCTTCCTGGCGGGGCTGCTCATCCTGGGTGGTGTGCAGGGCTGGTGGATGCAGCCGGTGCTGCAGGCCCTGGCTGAGCTGGGCGCCACCGCCACCATGGGGCTGGCCAGCATCCTGACCGCGTTCAACGACAACGCCTCCGTCACCTTCCTCTCCAGCACCGTGCCCAACCTGCCGGAGCACATCCGCTACGCCATCGTAGCCGGTGCCGTGACCGGCGGCGGTCTCACCGTGATTGCCAATGCCCCGAACCCCGCGGGCCAGGCCATCCTGGGCAAGTACTTCAAGAACGGCATCAGCGCCCTGCAGCTCTTCCTCTGGGCCGCGCTGCCCACCTTCATCATCTTCTGCCTGTATAACTTCATTTACTTCGGCAACTAAAGATCTATGTTCACAGGACTCGTGGAATGCACCGGCAAGGTGCTGGAGCGCACGCCCGTAGCACAGGGCGCGCGCTATGCGGTGGAGATTCCCTTTGCGGCAGAGCTCGCACTGGGGGATTCTGTGGCGGTGAACGGCTGCTGCCTCACCGTCGATAAAGTGGAAGGCACGCGCGTGGAGTTCGACCTCCTCACGCAGACCCTGCGCGTCACCAGCCTGGGGCAGCTGCAGGTGGGCTCCCTCTGCAACCTGGAGCGCGCCATGGGCGGCAACGGCCGCTTCGGCGGGCACTTCGTCATGGGCCATGTCGATACCACCGGCAGCGTCACCGGCATCACCCCGGTGGGGCAGGACCACATGGTGCGCATCGCCATCCCGCAGGAATACATGCGCTACGTCATCGACAAAGGCAGCATCGCCATCGATGGCGTCTCCCTCACCGTGGCCAATATCACCGGCCCCGCCGAGCTGGAGTTCTGGATTACCCCGCACACCTGGGAGCGTACCATCATGCACACCTACGCCCCCGGCAGCATCGTCGATATCGAGGTCGATATGATTGCCAAGTACGTGGAGAAGCTCAAAATGCCCGCAGTGCAGTCGTAGCCGCTCATGTCGGAAAGACACCAGCCCACGATTGATTTCCTCTATTCGCTGATGGGTCATGACCCGGCGGCCTGGCCGGGGCTACGCGCAGCAGGGATACCGGAAGCGGTGCAGGAATGGGCCGCGCAGGATGCCGCCCGGCAGCAGGATCTGGCCACGGTGTGGGCAGATGTGTGCCGGGAGCAGCCCTATGCGGAAGATGAGGATATGGTGAGCTACACCCTGGACTTTTTCGGGCCTGATGTGGATTATGGCTGGAGCCCGCTGGTGGCCTCTGCCATCTGGCTGACGGATAATTACACCGAAGGGGCCGACTGCCCGGAGCTGGAGCGCGTGGGCCTGGCCATCGTGCGGCTGCTGCTGGAGGCCGGGGTGCACCCGGATGAGCAGGACTATGTGGCCCTTTACGGCGGGCCGCTGCACTATGCCTGCCGGGGCGGGTACCTGCCCCTGGTGCGCCTCCTGCTGCGTTATGGAGCCGACCCCGACAAGTGCGATGTGGATGATGATACCCCCCTGGCCTGGGCGGCGCTCGGAAATCAGCCGGAAAGCACCCGCCTGCTGCTGGAGGCCGGCGCTAACCCCGACCTGCCGGACCGGGGCGGATTCACCCCGCTTGATTGGGCGGTGGATTGCCAGGACCGTGAGGTTGAGCAGCTCCTCCGCGCCCACGGTGCCACCTAAATGGGAACCTCTAATAACTCAAAACTAACCAGCAAATTGGAATTTGGCGTTCTCGGGGCACGGGACTTCAGTCCCGAAATAACGGTGCTTCCAATCGGGACTGAAGTCCCGTGCTCCGACAGAGTCCCCCCACAAATTCCAATTTAGTAAGTTATTAGAGGTTCCCAATTTGGTGAGTTTTTAGAAGTCCCCAAATTGGAAATTTCTGCGGTGGATTGGCAGAACATGTGAACCACACCCAGGCGACTTTCCACGGCCAATTTTAGCCGCTATCGGCTAATGACGGCTAATTATCGGCTAAATTAGCCGATAAAGGGGCTGAACAGCAGCAAGCTGAAACGCCGCCCGGATTGCTCCGGACGGCGCTCAGCGTCTCTATGCTATACCGTTACTCAACGGTAAAGGGTTTACTTCTGGCACTTGGGGCCGCAGCACTTGCCGTGGCGGCGGGGGCCACGCTTGCCGAACTCAGCCTTGATGGCTTCCTTCTCAGCGTCGGAAATCTGGCCGTCCTTGTCGGCGTCGAACTTCTCCATGAACTTAGCCTTCATCTCGTCCTTGCGAGCCTCGTGGGCAGCCTTGATGGCTTCCTTCTCGGCGTCGGAAATCTGGCCGTCCTTGTCGGTATCGAACTTCTCCATGAACTTGGCCTTGCGGGCTTCGAACTTGGCCTTCATCTCAGCCTTCTGCTCCTCGGTGAGCTGGGGACGGGGACCCATGGGGCCGCAGCACTTGCCGTGATGACGCGGGCCCTTGTGGCCGCAGCGCTTACCGTGGTGGCGGGGGCCGCGCTTGCCAAACTCAGCCTTGGCGGCTTCCTTCTCGGCATCGGAGAGCTGACCATCCTTGTCGGTGTCGAACTTTTCCATGAACTTGGCCTTCATCTCAGCCTTCTGCTCCTCGGTGAGCTGGGGGCGGGGGCCGTGCGGGCCGCAGCACTTGCCGTGGTGGCGGGGGCCGCGCTTGCCGAACTCAGCCTTGGCGGCTTCCTCCTCGGCGTCGGAGAGCTGACCATCCTTGTCGGTGTCGAACTTTTCCATGAACTTGGCCTTCATCTCAGCCTTGCGAGCCTCGCGGGCAGCCTTGCGCTCATCTTCGGAGAGCTTGCCGTCCTTATCAGCGTCGAACTTGGCGAGCATCTCGGCGCGGCGGGCCTCGAACTTGGCCTTCATCTCAGCCTTCTGCTCCTCCGTCAGCTGGGGGCGGGGGCCGTGCGGGCGGTGCATCTTGCCGAAGCAGCAGGGGTGCTGCGGAGCGCACTCGGGCTTCTGCGGGCAATCCTGAGCCATGAGGGGCATGGCGGCGAACAGAGCAATCAACAGGGATTTCTTCATGGTGATATGTTTTGGTTTTGTGTTTAGATTTTCAGGAGGCAGGGATGCGGAAAGCACCGCTCCTCGCATAAGGGAACGGTGCTTTCCGGAGAATTCTACAACTAATTTTTATTTTTTTGCAAAAAAATCTTTCAGGGAGTTGAAATCGCTGGCGCTGGGTTCATCAGCGCGGGCGATGGCGGCCTTCTGGGCGGCGGTGATGGCGGCAGCCCCCTTGGCGGCCAGCGCGAGCATCCGGGCCATTTCCTCGGCGGTGAACACGGCTTCCTCGCCGCTTCCCTGCACCTCCACATATTCGCCGCGCTCAGTCATGACCACGTTCATATCCACCTCGGCATCGCGGTCTTCCACATAGCAGAGGTCCAGCAGGGGGGTACCCTGCAACTTGCCCACGGAAATGGCGGAAACAAGCTGTTTCATGGGGTTCTTCTCCAGCGCACCGGCGGCCACCAGCTTATTGAGCGCAATCTGCAGCGCCACCGCGGCGCCGGTGATGCTGGCCGTGCGGGTGCCGCCATCGGCCTGCAGCACATCGCAATCCACGCAGATGGTGCGGGCACCCAGGGCCTCCAGATCCACCACGGCGCGCAGACTGCGGCCGATGAGGCGCTGAATCTCCACCGAGCGGCCATCCACCTTGCCGCCGGAATCGCGCTTCTTGCGGTCCAGAGTGGAATAGGGGAGCATGGCGTACTCTGCCGTGAGCCAGCCGCCCGACACATGCTGCAGCTTCATCCAGCGTGGCACATCCTCCTCAATGGTCACCGCGCAGATGACGCGCGTGTTACCAAAGCACGAAAGAACAGAAGCCGTGGCATTCGGTGCCACGCCCAACACAAACTCAAGCGGGCGCATTTCATCCACCCCGCGATTATCCTGGCGTTCCATGACCATAGTTGTACCACAAGCGGCGGAAGTTCTCAATCTCAAATTCCCATTTGCAGCTATCGGACACACGTGTCCCAAAGATTTGGTAAGCTATAGAAACTCCAGCAGGAAGAGCGTTACATATTCGGGCGTAGGCAGCAACTCCCGGGAAAGCATGCCGCGGTATACACCGCAGCCCACTACCCAGAGCACACACCCGCCCAGGAACCACAGCACCAAGCGCCGCCGCGGCAGCACGCAGGGAGAAACGGTATTCATGGCATTCTCTTTCTACGGTTCCTCCACTGGTGAGCCAGCATACCCAGCACAAACATGACGGGGTATGCATATATGAAGCCCACCATGAAAAGGCCCATGCCCATGACATAAGCCAGCGCGGCCACGGAATCCTCCACACGGGAAGTCCAGCAGCCCAGGCAGGCCCACAGGGCCGTGCCCAGCGGGAACACCAGCCCCGCCACCTGCACCAGCGAGATGCTGCTCGTGCGGCAGGGAACAAGCAGCAAGAGATACGGAAGGCTCATGAGCGAAAACTCTGCCACACTGGCAGCAAAAACCTCCCAATCTGAGTTGAACTTATCAAAACGGGCACAACCAATGCACAGCCCGACCACCTGCAGCACCAGGCACACCGCCAGAAAACGCCGCACCAGGCGCCGCCGCGGTAACACACAGGGAGGTAGCTCATTCATGACTGGCGGGTGCGTTGCACCAGCTTGTCAAAGTCGGAGTTGATAAGCTGGGTCTTGTTGAAAATATCGTACTCCGCATGGGCTTTCTGCTCGGCCTGGGCGTGGGAGATGCGCCCTTTATCCGGCAGGAGCTCGTAGCGGCGGAAAGCCAGGAACTCATTCACACTTTCGGCAAACTGGGCCATATTGAAGCTGTTTTCGCGCTCCACCAGGTCTTCTATATAGTCGAAAAAGCCGGTCACAGCGCGCTCCAGGCGCCGGATCTGCTTCTCATCCAGATAATTCTTAGCCACAGTCACGTCCGATTTCAGAATCCGGCCCTCGGGTGCGTGTTTCCAGGTGCGCAGCCCCATGTTTTCCCTGGTGTGGTCGGCAGAATCATACACAATCTCTGCGGCGGTCTTGCCGGTGATGGCATAGTGGAAGCGATTCTGCACCATGGCATAAAAATTCCGGCAGGTCTGCGATTCGCGGTCGTAGTCGATGCTGCACTCGGCGAAAATATCGGTAATCTGCTGCCAGATGCGGCGCTCGCTGGCGCGGATGGAGCGCACGCGCTCCAGCAACTCGCGGAAGTAATCCTTGCCGAAGGCGGTGGTGCCCTGTTTCAGGCGCTCATCGTCCATCACAAAGCCCTTGCGGATGTATTCATTGAGCGTACGCGTGGCCCACTGGCGGAAACGCGTGGCCTTGCGCGAGTTCACCCGGTAGCCCACGGAAATGATGGCATCCAGGTTATAGAAAAGCATATCCTCTTTTACCGCACCTCGAAAACCACGGTTTACGACAATTTCCATTTTGGAAATTGTCGAAGATTCTTCTAATTCCCCCTCTTCGTAAATATTCTTAAGATGCTTACTAATAGCCGGAGTCTGTACTTCATACAACTCAGCAATAGTCTTCTGAGTTGCCCAGATTGTATCATCTTTCACAACGACATTGATATTCCCCTTTTCGGCGGGGTCATCGTACAAAAGAAATTGGAGTTCGGTATTCATAGGATAAAACTATAGTGAGGGGACCGCAGCCAGGAGGGTCTGCGTATACTCCGCCCGGGGGTGGTGGAAGACGGCATCGGCCGTGCCGTATTCCACGATGCGGCCACGGCGCATCACGGCGATATCATCTGCCAGGTAATGCACCACGCCCAAATCGTGCGAGATGAATATCATGGTGAGCCCCAGCTCCCGCACCAGGTCGGTGAGCAGGTTGAGAATCTGGCTCTGGATGGAGACATCCAGCGCAGAAACCGGCTCATCCGCCAGCAGCAGGGCCGGCCGCGGCGCAATGGCGCGGGCAATGGCTATGCGCTGGCGCTGGCCGCCGGAAAACTCGTGAGGGTATTTGTACATGTGCTCCGGGCTGAGCCCCACGCGCTCCATGAGGGCTGCCACGGCTTCCTCGCGGCCGCGGCGGGGGAGCGGCTCGCGCTGCCCCAGGGCCTCTGCCAGGGTGGAAAAGATGCTGAAGCGCGGGTTCAGCGAGGCATAGGGGTCCTGGAACACCATCTGGAAATCCAGCCGGCGGCGGCGCACCTCGCGCGGTGGCAGGGCCGTCAGGTCAGTGCCATCCAGCACGATGCGGCCACCCGTCACCGGCTGCAGCTGCATGATGGCGCGGGAGAGGGTCGATTTACCGCAACCGCTCTCGCCCACCAGGCCCAGAATGCTGCCACGCTGCACCGAAAGGCACACATCATCCACCGCCCGCACCACCTCGCCGGTGGTGCCCCAGGTATTGCGCACCGGGAAATGCACGCTCACATGCTCTAGCTCCAGATATGCCATGTGCGGCCATTGTAACAAAATGCCCCACAAAATGCAATTTTCAAATGAATCATGCGAACTGTGCGCTTGAAACACCGGGCGCTTTGGTATAGAATGCAAGGTATGCCGACCAGTTCCCCCAAAGCCCGCCGCAGCACTGCCAATCGCAAGGAGCCCCGCAGCACCCCGGTAGTGAAGGCAGTCATCTTCCTGGGGGCAGATGCAGTCTCCATGATGGTGGCAGAGCAGAGCGGGGAGGAAATGCGGGTGCTGGATGTGCTCTCGCAGCCGGTGGAGCTGGCGCACGATGTGTTCAACGGCGGCTGCATCGCCCGCGACACCATGGACCGCTGCGTGCAGATTGCACAGGGATACAACGAGCTGCTGGCCGAATACCGACTGGCAGGCCCGGTGGAGGTGCGCCTGCTGGCTACCAACATCCTGCTGGATGTGCGCAACATGGACACCCTGGTGAACCGCCTGCAAATCAACTGCGGCCTGCAGCTGGAAGTGATGGACGACGGCGAAATGACCCGCCTGCTCTACCTGAACACCCGCGCCCTGCTCGATAAGCGGGAAGACCTGGCCGGCAAGCGCGTGCTGGTGCTGCATGTGGGCCCGGGCAACACCCGTCTGCTGCTCTTCGACAAAGGCCGAATCACCTACTACGCCAGCTACCGCATGGGTGCGCACCGCACCGGCATCGCCATCCGCGATGCAGCGGATATGGCCGGCAGCGAAAGCGAAAGCGCCCTCATCCGCGAGCATATCCGCGGCATCATGGAGCAGGTGGTCTACGATATCGAGGATGACCTGCCGGAGCCGCCGGATGCCCTCGTCATCTTCGGCCCGGACTTCCACGTCATCTCCTCCCCGCTGGCACAGGGAAACGACGTGAGCGAGGAGGGGCTCACCCGCCTGGCGCACGATATAGCCGCCACCCCGCATGCCCAGCGCATGGCCCGTTTCAAGGAGGACTACGCCAGCGTATGCGCCCTGCTGCCGGCGGTGAGCATCTACCTCTCCGTGGTGCGCGACCTGGAGCCACGCAACATCATGTGCCCGGCAGAGGAGTTCTCGCATGCCTTCCTGCGCAACCTCATGCCCGGCCGGCACGATGACCTGGCACTGGAGGACGAAGTGGTGCACTTCTCCGTGATGCTGGCCAACCACTACCGCGTGGATAAGGCGCACGGCCAGCAGATACGCCGGCTCACTATGCAGCTCTTCGACCAGCTGCAGGAGCTGCACGGCCTCACCCGCCACGACCGGCTCCTGCTCAAAGTGGCCGCCATTCTGCACGAGGTAGGCAGCTACATCAACCCCAAGAAGCACCACCACCACAGCCAGTATATCATCCTCAACTCCGAAATCTTCGGCCTCTCCCGGGCAGATGTGGAGGTGGTCGGCCTGCTGGCCCGCTACCACCGCCACGGCGCCCCCACCACTGCCGAGCCCACCTATGCCCTGCTGAGCCAGACCGACCGCCTGCGGGTGCAGAAGCTGGCCGCCCTGCTGCGCGTGGCCGAGGCCATGGAGCGCGCGCACTCCCGCCGCATCCGCAGTTTTTCCGTGCGTCCGAACGGGCGCCGGCTCGAATTCCTGGTGCCGGATGTGGGCGACCTCACTCTGGAGAACCTGGCCCTGCGCACCAAGGGGGCCCTGTTCTCCGACATCTTCGGGCAGGATATCATCCTGCTGCCGGCCGGCGGCAGCTGAGAATTGGGAACTTCTAAAAACTCACTAAATTGATGTTTGTCGTTGTCGGGGCACGGGACTCCAGTCCCGTGCTCCGACAGAGTTCCCCCACAAATTCCAGTTTGTTGATTAGTTTCGAGTTATCCGAGTTCCCAATTGATAGAAAAACGCGGCACCCCACGTACCTTTGTAACGATGCTGCAACACTGACTGCTTGTCATGGCAGGCAGGATGTGCTACACTGCTGCGACTTTTTTCTATCAGATAACATGCTCAAGGCCGTATTATTCGACATGGATGGCACCCTGGGGGACACGCTTCCGCTCTGTGTGGAAGCATACCGCCAGTGCGTAGCCGAGTGCACCGGGCGCACGCCGGACGCAGAGGAAGTGGTCTCATACTTCGGGCTGAGCGACCGCGGGGTGCTGGCCGGGCTGCTGGGTATGCAGCCGGATGACCCGGCCCTGCCCATCGACCGCTTTGTGGCGGTCTACGAACGGCTGCACCCGGAGCTGGCCCCCAGCCCCTTCCCCGGCGCGGTGGAAATGCTGCAGGCGGTGAAAGCCGCCGGGCTGCGCGTGGGGCTCATCTCCGGCAAGGAACACTACACCGCCCTGCCCACTGTGAAATACTACGGCATGGAGGGCCTCTTCGAGTGGTACGGCCTGGGGCTGCCCACGCACAACTGCAAGGCCGAGCGCCTGCAGCAGGTCATGCAGCTCTGGGGGCTGGAACCCCACGAACTCATCTACGTGGGAGATGCGCCGAGCGATATTTCCCTGTGCCACAGTGTGGGGGTGCGCATCATCAACGCCGCCTGGGCCAGCACAGCCACCGCAGAGGCTGCCGCCTGCACCGCCCTGAACCCCGAATACCGCCTGAAGCATTTTAACGACCTTCTTCCCCTGATACTCAGTTTATGAAACGACACCTGATAAGCGCCGCACTTCTGCTGGCCAGCCTGATACCCCATGCCCCAGCCTCCGCCATGCCCGCCATCTATCCCACCCCGCAGCACCAGCACCTCTCCGAGCAGAGTACCCCGGTCAACAAGCTCACCGTTGAGCACCGCACCCCGCAGAGCCGCGGCTGGCTCTGGGACCGGCTGCCGAATGTCTCCGGCGGCTACGCCATCGACGTAACCCCGGAGGGGCACGTGACCGTGCTGCACAATGACGACGCCGGCTGGTTCTACGCCAAGCAGACCCTCAGCCAGATGCTGGTGAATGTGGCCGGCGCGCAGGATGCCCACCAGGACCCCTTCCCCCACCTGAATATCCGCAGCATGCTGGAGCTGGGGGATATCACCGTGGGCACCGTGGTGGACTGGCCGGACCTGGCCTACCGCGGCGCAGTGGAAGGATACTACGGCATACCCTGGAGCTTTGAGGCCCGCCAGAGCCAGTTCCGTTTCTACGGCCGCAACAAGATGAACCTCTACATCTACGCCCCGAAGGACGACCCCCTGCACCACGGCGAAGGCTGCTACCAGGCCTACCCTGAGGGCAAGGCATACGAGCTGGCCGCCCTGGTGCGCTGCGCCCGCGAGAACCGCGTGCGCTTCGTGTGGGCCATCCACCCCGCCAACACCGTAAACTGGGAGGAGAATGAAGGCCGCACCCAGCTGGATGCCCTCTGCGCCAAGCTGGAAAAGATGTATACCATCGGCATCCGCGATTTCGGTGTGCTGGTGGATGACTCCTTCGGCGAAATCGGCAAGCCGGAGCGGCAGGTGCAGCTCTGCAACTACATTCTGGAGCATTTCATCCGCAAGCATCCGGATGTGAACCAGGAGCTCATCATGTGCCCCACCGGCTACAACCGCAGCTGGACCAACGAGCAGTTCCTCAGCACCATCGGCAACGGGCTGCACAAGGATATCCACGTGATGTGGACCGGCAACACCGTGGTACATGATATCACCATGGAAGGCCAGCAGTGGGTGAACCCGCTGGTGAAGCGCCCCACCTTCATCTGGTGGAACTGGCCCTGCAACGACTTCAAGCCCTCCCGCCTCTCCATGGGCCGCACCTACGGCCTGGACCAGCACCCGGACATGAAGAACCAGATGAGCGGCTTCGTGGCCAACCCCATGGAACGCGCCGAGGCCAGCAAGGTGGGTCTCTTCGGCGTGGCGGATTACACCTGGAACATCCGGGGCTTCCGCTCTGAGCGCTCGTGGAAGGACGGCATTGCCCGCCTGTATCCCCGCTGCGCCTCCGCCATGCAGACCTTCTGCAACCACAACTCCTACCTCCTGCCCAACGGCCACGGCTACTACCGCGAGGAATCCGTGAACCTGGGCGACCTGCCCACCCGCTTCCGCGAAAGCGTGACCCACGGCCAGCCGGATACCGAGCTCTGCAACCGCATGCTGGTGCTCTTCAGCGAGGTGGCCAGCGCCGGTGAAAAACTGCGCGATTCCCGCAACCTCGGCATGCTGCAACGCGAAATTTCCCCGTGGATCAACGCTTTCTACACGATGGGTATGGCCGGCATCGACGGTGTGCGCGCCCTGCTGACCGACAGCCTGCCGGAGCGCATGGACGTGTTCTTCCGCATGGTGGATAAGCTCGAATCCATCCAAGCGCTGCGGCGAGATGCCTGGGTAAACGGCAAAGTGGAGCAGGTGGAGGATATCCAGGTGGGTGCCTACGCCATCACCCCCGCAGTCATGGCTACCTACAACTACCTCAACGCCTGCATCTATTCCGAAATCTCAGGTTGTGATTTCCGGGCCCTCATGCCCACCTTCTCCACCAGCATGGGCAACGAGAATGAGCTGGTAGCCAATCTCAGCGACAACGATTTCAACACCTACTGGCTCTCCGAAAAAGCCCAGCAGGCCGGTGACTGGTTCTGCCTGGATTTCGGCAAACCCATGGAGGTGCGCACCGTCAAACTGCTCATGGCCGACCGCGTGCGGAGCAAGCATTTCCCGGTGCGCGGCCAGCTGGAGCACTCCACCGATGGCCAGAGCTGGACCCCCGTGGGGGCAGAGTGCAGCTCCTCCTCCCTGCTGCTGGATCTGGGGCAGGATACCATCACCACCCGCTACCTGCGCTACCGCATCGTAGAGCCGCAGGAGAAGCGGCGCCTGGGTATCTGCGAGTTCACGGTGAACAAGCCCCTGCCCGCCCGCCTTTCCAACACGGTGGACGGGCTCAAGAGCATCTCCGCCTACAGTGATGAAACCCACATCGCCCTGGTGCGTGTCATGGAAACCGCCTCGGCAAAGCCCGGTCAGGGTTTCGGCATCTCCTTTGCCACCCCCGTCACCGGCCTGGGTCTCACCGTGAACCTGGACAACGAGGAGCTGCTCTCCTGGGCTGAGGTAGAGTTCACCCTGGAAGACGGCAGCACCGAAAAAGCCTACCTCCAGCACTATTACGACGCCGAATTCGTGGTGCAGAAGAAGTACATGCCCAAAAAGCGCATCTCCGGCATCAGATTCACCAATGTGAGCCAGCAGCCGCATGAGCTGCGCCTGAACATGTTCCAGCTCGATATCCCCAAGGTGGATACCGCAGCCATGGTCTCCAGCCTCACCGACTGCGACTTCGCCACCGCCTACGACACCGGCGCCTACTCCCTGAACACCGAGCTGAAGGTGCCCGAGGGTGCCCGCTTCATCACCATCGTGGGCTCTGCCCGCTGCGAGGTGGAAGGCGCCACCCACGCCAGCAGCAACGGCCTTATCCACACCTACCGCCTGCGGCCGGATGCCCCCGTCATCAGCATCCGCTCCAGCCAGCAGTATGGCACCAAGGTGTACGAGGCCATCTTCCGCTGATTTCCGCCCACGCAGGTATATCTCCTCCCCCCCGGGGCTGATGGATTTCCATCAGTCCCGGTTTTTTTCACGCGTTTAATAGGCTTGCGGAATAAGAGACACGGTGGTATAGTCTGGGCATGGACTTATCCGCCTTTCGCGAAGAATACCTGAAGGACACCCTGCACCGCAGCGACCTGGCCGCCACGCCCTTTGAACAGTTTGACCGCTGGTTCAAGCAGGCGCTCGAATCCGGCATTCCGGAACCGAATGCCATGAGCATCGCCACGGCTACGCCGCAGGGCATGCCCAGCCTGCGCACCGTGCTGCTCAAGTACTACGATGACCGCGGCTACGTGTTCTTCACGAACTATACCAGCCGCAAGGCGCGGGAGATAGAAGCCAACCCGGAGATGTGCATGCTGCTGCCCTGGGTCACGCTGGAGCGCCAGATTATCGTGTACGGCCGGGCGGAGAAAATCTCGCGGGCAGAGACGCTCAAATACTTCCTGAGCCGCCCGCACGAATCACAGCTGGGGGCCTGGGTCTCGCACCAGAGCCAGGTGATTTCCACCCGCAAGCTGCTCATGATGAAGCTGGCCGAGCTGAAGCACAAGTTTGAGGAAGGCAAGGTGCCGCTGCCTGATTTCTGGGGTGGCTACCGCATCGTGCCGCACCACATGGAGTTCTGGCAGGGCGGCCCCGGCCGCGTACACGACCGTTTCATGTACACCCTCCGGCCGGATGGCAGCTGGAGCATCGAACGCCTGCAGCCATGATTCCATTTCTTGCACAGGCGGCAGAGAGCATCTCCCAGCCCCTCTTCAGCGGGTGGGATCCGGCTGTAACCACCGGTGGCACCGCCGCCGTGGTGCTGGGTGCCATCTGGGTGTTTTTCAAAGTTGTCCGGGCGGTGGTGGCCACGCTGTTCATGCTCTGCGTGGTGTTCCTGGTGCTGAAAGTCTGCTTCGATATCGACCTCAGCACCTGGCTGCGCCCGGTGTTCGAGTCCATTCTTTCCGGGAATCTCTGAAAGCGGGCTCATGGGGGATTCAGCAGCCCTGCGGGCTACGCCGAGACGAGACGCGCCGCAAAGCTTTAAAACCTCAACTACGCTTACTTCTTCTTCAACGCTTCAATCTCACCACCGCGCTTACGGATGCGCTGCGGTTCGGGGCGCTTCAGGCGGAGCTTCACGCGGTGGCGGTAACCGCCAGCGTTGGTACGCACGCGCACAGTGCTGAAGCGGGCCTTATCGGTCTCATGCCCGGCACCGGCAGGTGAGGCAGAGGGGGCAGCCTGCACCTCGCAGTAGATGGCTTTCAATTTCTCCAGATAGGCGGGGTCGGCAGCAGCCTCCTGCAAGAGCTCATTGGCAGGAACCGGCGTGGGTTCCTCCACCCCTGCGGGGTCGGCCACGGGGTCTACCTCCGGGGTATCCATGCGGGCGGCATCCCGCTCCTGAATGATTTTCTCCATCTCCGGGTCCTTCTTCAGGAGTTCGGCAGCCTCTGCCTCCGGGTTCACCGTCTGCAGAATATCCTCACCGGGCTGCTGGGCGCTGTCCGGGTGGTTGCGCAGGTATTTTTCGAACTCGGGGTCGGGCTCAGCGCCGTGCTGAATGGCGCGGTCATAGGCGCGGGCGGCATTGGGAATCTGCTTCAGTTCGGCATACAGGCGGGCCATGTTGTAGTGGGCATCGCCCAGGCCGGGCTTCAGTTTGAGCGCAGCGGCAAAGTGCTTCAGCGCCAGCTCGAACTGCCCGCTCACGCCCTCGATATTAGCCAGGTAGAAGAAAGCCTCAGCGTTGCCGGGGTCAAGCTCAATGGTGCGGGTGAACATGCGGGCCGCTTCATCCAGGCGGTCCAGGCGGTAATAGCTCACACCGGCCAGGAAATAGGAGATGGCCAGGTCCGGCGCCAGGCGGGTGGCGCGGGAGAAGAACTCCAGCGATTCCTCGCACTTGTTGCGATAGAGGAGGATGGTGCCCAGGTTTACCAGGCCGGCCACGTGGTCAGGCTGGGCATCGTACAGCGTGCGGTAAAGCTGCTCGGCAGCCGTGTAGCGGCCCTTGGTGAAAGCCTTGGAAGCCAGGTCGGCCAGGGCCTGCATCTGCAAGCCCTCGCGCACGGCCTTGGCGCTCTCACCTTCGCTGCCGCTGGTGGCGGCCTCCATCACCCGGCGCTCGGCATCCGTGAGGTCGAGGGTGCTTTCCTCATCCAGCTTCTGCAGGGCGCTCAGGGTGGCGGGGTCCTGGTTCTTCAGCTGCTTGTAGGTCTCGATGAGGAGCTTGCGGCCTTCCTCCTGCATGGCCAGGCTGCGGCGCTGCTTGGCAATCACCTCGCGCAGCAGTTCGTTTTCCTCCGCCAGGGCGGGGTCCACAGGCCCCTGGGCAGCATTCTTATCCAGGTCGGCCTCGATGTTGTTGAGACGCTCGGTGAGTTCGGACACGCGGCGGCGGTAGCCCATGTTCTCCTCGTAGATACCGCTCATTTCATCGCGGAGGCGGTCGGCCTCGCCGCGGGCGGAATCCAGCTGCTGCTGGAGCACGGTGCGCTCATCATCAGAGCCGGCAGCGCGTCCCTCCAGCTCAGCAATGCGGGCCAGGGCTTCCTTGAGCTGCTGGTCCAGGGTCAGGTTCTGGTCAAGCAGCGCCTTGGTCTTTTCCGGGCTGTTGAGCTCCACAATGGCGCGGAGCTGCTCATTTTCCGCCTTCAGGGCATCGCGCTCGCGGGTGACGCGGGCCAGTTCCTCCTGGGTCTGGGCCAGGTTGGTCTCCAGCTCAGTGATGCGGGCCTCGGCCTTCTGGCGGGCTTCCTCGCTGGCGCGGTACTTGGCCTCCAACTCGGCAAGCTGCTGGGTCAGGGAGTTCACCACCTCATTGCCGGCGCTGCGCTCGGTGGTCACCTGCTGCTGGAGCTGCTCATAGCGGTCCTTGTACATCTGCTGCTCCAGGCGGGCAGAAGTAAGCTGGCGCTGGGAATCCTCGTACTTGGAGTTCAGCTCACGGTAGGCAGCCGCCATCTTGCGGCATTCTTCCTGCGCGGCGGCCAGGGCGTTGTAAAGCTTCTTATCCGTGGTATCATAGTCCGGCAGCTCCACCGGGCGGTACTCACTGTTGATGGGGTCATACGGGCGGGAGCTGCCGGGCAGCTCCATCTCCATGGCCAGCGGGCGGCCGGGCTGGCGACCGGTGGGAATGGGCGCTTCGGCAGATTTCTTGCGGTAACTGACCAGGTTTTCCGCCAGCAGGCGGCGGCGGGTGGATACGAGGTTTCTCTTCCAGTTCGGGAAATCCTTCACGATACCGGCCAGCACCTTCTCAGCCTGCTGCCCCTTGGCTATGGCGGCGTTGTAATTCTGCTGGGCGGCCAGCTGCTCCGATTCGCGGCACAGGCGGTAGGCGGTCAGATAATACTCAGCCGGGTCCATGACTCGCTGGCGCACAGTCGATGGGGCGGTGGTACCCTGCGCCTGCAGCGGAGCCACACCACTGAGAGCCAGAGCACAGAAAACAGCCAGGGAGTATTGGTACGTCGCGGTCATGATGCTGAATATGCCACCATGATAATGCATCCCCCGCGCGAATCAAGCCGTAAACGCGTACGCCCGTGACATGCAGGCGCCAACCGCTCCGGCTGCATCCTCCGCGCGTCCCCGGAATCCCATTTATCGGCTGCTTTTTACATTTTGACTTACATAGTCCTTGCGGCGGCAGAGTGAATCAGGTACAATAGCGGACGTGAGTTACCAGGTTTTTGCCAGAAAATACCGCCCCCGCACCTTCAAGGACGTGCTGGGTCAGGATCATGTTGTGCGCACGCTGTGCAACGCTATCGAACAGAAACGCCTGGCGCATGCCTACCTTTTCGTGGGCCCGCGCGGCACCGGCAAAACCTCCACCGCCCGCATCTTTGCCAAGGCGCTCAACTGCAGCGGTGGCCCCAAGGTCGATTTTGACCCGGATGAGGACGTGTGCCAGGAGATTGCAGAAGGCCGCAGCCTGGATGTGCTGGAGATTGACGGCGCCTCCAACCGCGGTATCGACAACATCCGCGACCTGCGCGACAACGTGCAGTTCACGCCCACCCGCGGGCAATACCGCATCATCTACATCGATGAGGTGCACATGCTCACCAAGGAATCCTTCAACGCACTGCTGAAGACCCTGGAGGAACCCCCGGCCCACGTGATGTTCATCTTCGCCACCACGGAGCCGCACAAGATTCTGCCCACCATTCTCTCGCGCTGCCAGCGTTTCGACCTGCGCCCGATTCCGGCAGATATCATCGCAAACCACCTGGTGAACATAGCCGCCAATGAAGGGGTGACCCTCACCCTGCCTGCGGCCTTTGCCATTGCCCGCGTGGCCGATGGCGGCATGCGCGATGCCCAGTCCATGCTCGACCAGCTCGTCTCCTTCTGCGGCAACAGCATCGATGAGCAGGACGTGAACGACATTTTCGGCGTGACCAGCCGCGAAACCGTGGCCCGCGCCCTGGCCTACATCCTGGACCGCCAGCTGCCCAGCCTGCTGCACCTGGTACACGAGCTCTCCGAAGCCGGGCGCGATATGGGCCAGCTGCTCAGCGAAATCATGGGCGCCGTGCGCGAGCTGCTCATCAGCAAAGTGGCGCCGCAGGAAGCCAGCCTGGCCATGCCCGATGAGTGGCGGGATACCCTCAACCAGCTCATCTCCCGCACCCCGGCAGATAAGATTGTGCGCCTCATGGAGGTGCTCTCCGGCACCGAGGAGCACATGCGCTGGAGCACCAATAAACGCCTGCACCTCGAAATGGGCCTCATCCAGGCCGTGCATTCCCTGGCAGAAGCCAATATCAGCGATATCATCCGCGCCCTGAACGGCGCACCCCTGCCGGAAACCCCCATTGCCACCACCCAGCTGCCGGCAGTGCCTATGGCCCCCGCAGCCACCCCGGCCCCCGCACCTGCACCGGCGCCCGCACCTGCACC
>JAFSFD010000037.1 GCA_017435365.1 Akkermansia sp.
CCCGCCCCCGCCGAGCCGCAGCCTGTGGCAGCAGAGCAACCCGCCCCCGCCGAGCCGCAGCCTGAGGCAACAGAGCAACCCGCCCCCGCCGAGCCGCAGCCGGTGGCAGCAGAGCAACCCGCCTCCGCCGAGCCGCAGCCGGTGGCAGCAGAGCAGCAGCAGCCCGCCCCCGCCGAGCCGCAGCAGGAGGTAGCAGAGCAACCCGCCCTCGCCGAGCCGCAGTCGGTGGCAACAGAGCAACCCGCCCCCGCTGAGCCGCAGCCGGAGGTAGCAGAGCAACCCACTCCTGCTGCGCCACAGTTGGAAAGTGAGCAGACCAGGAAACTGATGCTGGAGGTGCAGGCACAGCTGGCAGAGCTTCAGGCTAAGTACGAAGCCCAGCAGCAGAACAGCGAAGAGAGTGAGACTCCCTCTGCAGAAACAGTTACAGACCAGATGGAAAAATGAGGAACTTCCTGATAGCGGCATATCTGGCGGCAGCAGCCGTACTGCATGCGGCCGAGGCGGTCCGGCTTGATGGTGTGGAAAACAGTTACCGCATCAGTGCAGATTTGTATCGCTCTGCCCAGCCGGAAGTCGCAGGGTTCACCGCACTCGAACAGCTAGGGGTGCGATCGGTGCTCAATCTGCGTGAGTATCACAGGGATACCCGTAAGGCCCGGCATACAGGGTTGCACCTGATGGCTTACCCGGTGGCTGCCGGCGAGGTGACAGCGGCAGATGTGGAAAATTGCCTGGCTCTGATAGCGAGTGCCCCCAAACCGGTGCTGGTGCATTGCTGGCATGGTTCTGACCGCACGGGCATTGTGGTGGCGGCCTACCGCATAGTGTTCCAGAAATGGAGTGTGGAAGAGGCCGAAAAGGAGTTTCGAGACGAGCGCTTCGGCTACCACGAGTTCTGGTATGAGAATTTGCTGAAACTGCTCCGCGAAACTGATTGGGCAGCTATGCGTGGGCGGCTTAAAGCTCGTTGAGAACCTGGAGCTTTTCGCGCATGGCCGCTATGGCCGGGTGTGCCATGATTCGCTCCAGGGGGGTGAGTGCCACCGGCGTTTCCGGTATGCAGACTTTCAACTTATGGGGCATGCGTTCGATGCGCAGTTCCTCGCCGGGGTGCAGGGTGCCGGCATAGTCGCCGTCCAGATGGTAGGAGAGGTCGCCTTCGCAGGTGAGGGTGCAGTTTTTGATGCGGCGCAGCTTGGTGAAATCTGAAATATTCTGCCGGGTGGCACCCTTGGAGACGATGAGCCCCAGCATTTCGAACAGTATCCCCATGTTTTCCTGGTCGATGATGGCGGCATCCAGACGTCCATCATTATATTCTGCCTCCGCAAAAAGATGAGCCTCGCCGCCGTAGCGTTTGCCGTTGCCCATGATAATCTGGGTGCCCTGCAGGGTTTCGCCATCAGGCAGCGTCATGGTGATGAGCGGCGGACGCTCCAGTGCCACTTTCAGCCCGGTGACCACATGGGCCGCGGCTCCCATACGCTTTTTCAGCGCCGGGGTGATGAGCTCGATGACGCGGGCATCCGGACCGAACCCGGCCATCTGCAGGAAGGGGCGGCCGTTTACGGCAAAGATATCCACTTCCTGGGTGATACCGCTTTGGATGGCTTCCAGGGCTATATCGAAACGGCGGGAGCCAATGCCCAGTTCGCGGGCAAACACATTCATGGTGCCGCAGGGCAGGATGCCCAGGGCCGCCCCGGTGCCGACCAGCCCCTGGGCGGCGCACATCAGGGTACCATCGCCCCCGGCTGCCGCCACCACGGGCTCGCCGCTTTCGGCAAGCTTGCGGGCTTTGGCGGTCAGGTCCTCCGCGCTCTCTGTGCTGACGAGTCGGAACGCCCGTCTGTTATTTCTGAGCCAGGTTTTCAGGCCGGAGCGGAACAGGCTGCCAGCCTTGGGATTAATGAGAAGCGGAGTCGGTTGCGGCATAGGGGGGATTTAACAGAGATTGTAGTGTGCAAGTGCCCAAATGAGCGGCAAAACGCAGATTGCTGCGGAAACGGTGAAGGCGGGGGAGTCGATGAGGTCGAAGATACCGCCGATACCCGGCAGCAGGGAACCGCTGTCCTTCACGGCAATGCCGCGTTTGATGAGGGAGCCCGCCAGGTCGCCCCATACGGAAAGGAAGAAAAGCAACAGGCCGCCGGGAATATAGCAGAGCAGGAAGCTGGGAGTGGTAAGCACCTCCCAGGTGAAGATGCCCAGCACGGGCAGCAGGAGGGCTCCCACGATGAGGGTGATGATGATGGAGCCGATGATGCCTTCCCAGGTCTTTTTGGGGGAGACACTGGGGCTGAATTTGCGGGTGAAGAACTTGCCGCCCATGAGCACGCCGCTCACATAGGCCCAGATATCGCTCATCTTGGTGAAGAGCACCAGCCACAGCATAGCGTTGATGTACTCTTCCGAGCGGAGGCAGGTCAGCGCAAAGGCAAACATCCACACCGGGTATACGAAGGAAAGCAGCGTCAAGCCCATGCCATCGAGCATTTCCGCACCGCTTCTGCCGCGGTAATCCATGCGGAAAAGCTGACCGCAGAAGGCCAGCAGCACATACAGAACCAGGAAGCCGAGTGCAACCTCGATGCTGCTCTGGTGGCTCATTCCCCCATTGATGAGGGCAAACAACCAGGGATAAATGAGGCCGCCGATGAACGAGAGCCAGCGGTTGGCGTTCGTACCCTTGAGCATATTGAACCACTCCCAACTGGTCAGGTTGCACAGCACACAGATGAGCACTGCATAGCCGATAGGCTCGTTCCATGCCACGGCGCCGCCGAGTAGAGAGAGCAGCACTACGGTGCTGAATCCGCGTTCCAGAAATGTCTTGAGCTTGGGTGTCATATTGCTTGGTGGGGATAGGAGGTGGTAAGTAAGGAGTGAAGATAACTCTCTTCGCGGGTATTTTAAGGTGCTGCATGCCAAATGTCAATTTAATATTGGATTTCGGCTTATCTAATGCGGCAAAAAATAAAAGCTGTGCAATGATGCGCTATTATGGTATGATGAGCGCCATGAAGAACTGGAAACACCTACTGTTGGCCCTTGCGATGCTGGCACCTGTGCATGCGCAGGAGGCCGAAGCACCCCTCACGGCAGATGAATTGCTAGCCGGCATGCGGGAAATGACGGTCAGCCAGGGAAATAAGGATGTGGCCGGGCGCATCCGCAAGGCCAAGTTGAAAATTCCCTTCAGTCTCAGCGTGCGTGGCGATACACTGGCTTTCCAGTATAAGGATGGCAGCGCCTGGAAACGCTTTGATGTGCGCATCAAGGAGAAGAATGTGGACATCGTGCAGGTGGAAAACGGAAAGGCACGCGTGATGGCGCCGAGTCAGTACGCACAGACCATTGCCGGCACCGATGTGTGCTACGAGGATCTCTCCCTCCGCTTCCTGTATTGGAAAGGCGGGCAGATGGTGGATGCCGGTGCTGATTCCCGCATCAAGGGCCGCGATTGCTACGTGGTGCAGGTGCCCAACCCCAACCCGGCGGTGGGGCAGTTTGCCTGGGTGCGCATGTGGGTGGATAAGGAAAACGGCACCACCTGGCAGATTGATGGTTACGATAAGTCCGGCAAGCTTCGCAAGCGCTTCTCCATCACCTCCGTGCAGCGCCTGAAGGATGGCACCTGGTTCTTCAAGCAGATGAAGCTTGAGGTGCGTAATCCCCAGAATCCGAACCGCACGATTGCCTTGGACTATCTGGAGATGGATGACCTCCCCGGTAAGAAATAATGCTGCGCCGCTTTTTTCAGCTGCTGGCGGTGCTGGCACCGCTGGGCTTGTTTGCGCTGGCGCTGCAGCCGGTGCAGCAGCGCCTGTACGGCGGTCATGCCACTCAGGGGATTCTGCTCCTGCTGGCGGCTCTTGCTGTGCTCGCCTTGCTGGAGGGGCTGCTCTTCCGCTATTGGATTCTGCCCGGCTGGAGCGAGAAAATGGCTGAACGCCTCTATGCCGGTTCCTATCTGCCGGAGGAGGATGCCCTGGCTCAGCTTGCTGAGCGCATAGAGCGCGAGAAGGATGCCGAGCTCATGCCGCAACTGGTTCAGTTAGTACATGCACAGGCCTGGCGGCTCCGCGGCTGGCTGGAGCTGGCGCGGCTCCAGCAGGAGGTGCTCCGGGATGCTCCGGCAGCGCTGCGGACGCTGGAGAAAGCCATGCAGGCGGTTCGTGAGCCGGAGGATGTGGCCTTACTCATGTGCCGCGCCGCCGGGCTTTGTGAGAAATCCTTGCAGGATGAAGCAGCAGCCCGCAGCTGGCGGCAACGCGCCGCAGAACAATACCCCGATACTGTTTACGGGCGGAAAGCGGCATTGCTGTTGCGGTGATTCTGTGATAATTTATTCGTTTTCAAGCAAATGCGACAATGTGTCGTTATTTGCTTGTTATTTTGTGATATCTCTTCATTAGGAGTTCTTAACGGGCGCATTATCAGTGCCTTATATTCACGGTTCTGTAATGTGTTGCTTTTTTGAGCCGGGAACACTACTGTATCCGGACTTTTTTAATTCCAGTGTAAAAGAGTAAAAAAATGCCCAACTACAATGAAGAACCGCAAACTGGAGGAAAGGAGGGGTACGCATGCTGAGGCGACCTGCTTGCCTGCCACGAACCCTGCGAGGGGTTGGCGGAATTAAACTGATTGATATGCCGGGGGTGAAGTACCCGGAGTCCGTATTACAAGGCCGGAGAGGGACTCAGGCGCAGAGTGGTCAGCCCCACAGCGAGGCTCCGCGGTGGGGTATCAGCACTCACGATGCAGCGCAGATGCTGGGGGTATCGGTGCGTTCTGCGCGCACCATGCTCAACCGGCAGAAAGCGAAGTACCGGCTGGTGGCCCGGAGCGGGCGGTGTGCCTGCATGTACTGGGACCGGCGCGTGGTGGAACGAATGCTGGCCAGGCGGATGCCGCTGGTGCGAAAAGTGCCGGATAAGCTATGCTCTGCGAAAGAGGCCTGCTGCATTCTGCTGGTGGGCAGGAGCTCACTTTCCCGCTATGTAACGAGCCGGTTGCTGACAGAACATAAGGTGCGGCTGGTGACGGAACGCGGGGTGCGCCTGTACTCGTATTTCCTGCGGGCAGAGGTTCGCAAGCTGGCCGCCCGCCGCAACGCCGCCCGGGTGAAGGCCGAGGCTGCACGGCGCGAGCGCCTGATGCAGGTCTGGAATGAGCAGCAAACGCAGGCGGATAATAGCTAGAAAGATAGATTGCCATTTATGCGTTGAACCCGCAGAATGGCAACATGCAGAAGACAGTTTCAGACCAGGTGGTGGAGATGCTGGCCTCCGCGGGGGTACGGCGGATCTATGGTATGGCGGGGGATGCCCTTCACCCGCTCATGGAGTCATTGCAACGGGATTCCCGGATTCGCTGGGTGCATGTGCGCCATGAGGAAACCGCTGCTTTTGCCGCCAGTGCCGAGGCTCAGCTCACCGGTGAACTGGCGGTGTGCTGCGGCAGCTGCGGGCCGGGAAACATGCACCTCATCAACGGGCTGTATGATGCCGGCCGCAGCGCCGCACCTGTGCTGGCTCTGGCGGCGCACCTGCCAACCCTGCAGATAGGCACTCACTACCTGCACGAGACGCACCCCACGTTCTTTTTCCGGGAGTGTGCCCGCTACTGTGAACTGGTGAGCCGCCCCCGGCAGATGCCGCCGGTGCTGGCGGAGGCTATTCGCACAGCCCGTGCATGTCGGGGGGTGGGCATGATGGTGCTGCCGGGAGATGTGGCGGCGATGCCGGCGGTGGAGGAGGCTGCTGAATCCGCCGTGCTGCCGGTGGTCCCGCCGGTGCAGCGCACGAGCGAGCCGGTTTTGCGCCGCATGGCCGCCATGCTCAACGGGGCTCACCGCGTTTCCTTTCTGTGCGGAATCGGGTGCGCCGGGGCAGAGCGGGATATAGTGGCCCTGGCGCGCCGCATGCAGGCACCGGTGGCCTACACTCTGCGAGCCAAGGATTTGCTGGAGAAAGATAATCCCAATGCAGTCGGGATGAGCGGCCTGCTGGGCTGGGGGGCGGCGGTGCATGCGCTGCTGGATTGTGATGTACTGGTGATGTGGGGGACAGATTTTCCCTACCGCGATTTTCTGCCTCGCAAGGGCCGGGTGATTCAGGTGGATACCAATGCCGCAGCTCTGGGGCGGCGGGTGCCCCTGGCCATGGGGGTGCAGGCTGATGCCGGGGAGGTGGCACGCGCCTTGCTCCCCCTTATCAACGCCAACAGGCCGGATGACTTCCTGCGTTCCATGCTATCTTTCAATTCACGTGAGGTGGCTGCTATCAGCCAGCCTCTGCGCGTGGTGGATGAGAGCGCACCGCTGCGCCCGGAGCTTCTCACCCGCCTGGTGAGCGACCATGCGGAGCCCGATGCCGTTTTCACCGTCGATACCGGCACCCCGGATATATGGTGCGCACGCTATTTGCAGGCGCTGGGCACCCGCCGCATCCTGGGCTCGTTCAATCATGGTTCGATGGGCTGCGCGCTGGCCATGGCCATAGGTGCCAAGGCCGTCTATCCGAAGCGGCAGGTCGTTGCCATGTGCGGTGATGGTGGTATTTCCATGCTGGCGGGCGATTTGCTTACCCTGCTGCAGGAGGGGCTGGCAGTGAAGATTCTGGTGTATAATAACTCTGAACTCGACTACGTGGCGCTGGAGCAGCTGCGCACCGGTATGCCCAGGCCCTTCGGCACTGATTTGCACGCTGCTGATTTTGCAGAGATTGCCCGGGCCATGGGGATGCGCTCCTGGCGTGTGGAGCGGGTAAGCGAGGCCATACCTGCTGTGAAGGAATGGCTCGCGGCAGATGGGCCTGCCTTGCTCGATGCTGCGGTGGACCGCCATGCGCTTCCCCTGCCGCCCGCGCTGACCTTTATGCAGGGGCTGGGGTATTGCAAGGGATTGGGCGAGCAATCTGCCCACGCCGCGCTGGATGGCGTGAAACGCCTTCTCTTCGGTAACCGGAACTTCTTCCGTTAAATATACTTGCGCTCGCGGAAGAGATGGGCGCGGATGGGGTCGGATGCGGCCAGGTGAGTGTAACCAATGGCCAGGGCATCTGCCGCATCCGGTGCCGGGGTCTCGGTAAGGTGGAGCAGGGCACGCATCATGAACGCAACCTGCTGCTTGCCTGCACCACCGCGGCCTACTGTGGCCAGTTTCACGCAGGTGGGCGGGTACTCCATTATCTGCAAGCCGTGGCGGGCCGCTGCCAGCACGGTGGCGCCGCGGGCAGAGCCCATGGTGATGGCCGTGCGGTGGCTCTGCACATAGATGATGCCCTCGATGGCGAGCTCATCCGGCTGCCATTTTTCGATGAGGGCACACACATGCTCGTGAATGGCCAGCAGACACTGGCTCTGCGTGAGCCTGGCGGGCAGGGAGAGGGTGCCGTAATCCAGAGCCCTCGGGGCGCGGAAATCGCCATCGATGACCGCGAACCCCGTATTGCGGATGGCGGGGTCTATGCTGACAACGCGCATCTCTGTTTCTGAAATCAGCGGCGGCGGCGCTTGGGTGCAGCGGGGCGCGGCTTGCGCACCGGGCGCACGGGGCCATCCTCCAGCAGCGCGGTGTAGGCGTAGTTGAAGCCCTCCAGCTTGCGGCGGGCAATCTTGCGGTTGATGAAGATTTCCACGCTCTTGGCGAAGTCCACTTCATCGGCCGTTAGCAGGGTGAAGGCATCACCCGTGGATTCGGCGCGGCCGGTGCGGCCGATTCGGTGCACGTAGTCCTCCGGGTTCTCCGGCACGCGGTAGTTGATGACGTGGGTCACGCCGTTGATATCGATGCCACGGGCGGCCACGTCCGTAGCCACGAGGATGCGGAACTTGTCTTCCTTGAATCCTTTGAGCGCGGCCATGCGGTCCTTCTGGGCAATGTCGGAGTGCATCACCGTCACTTCATCCTTCCATCCGGCATTGGCAAGCATGTTGCCCACGGTGTCGGCCTCCTTGCGGGTGCGGGTGAAAATCATGAGGTTCCGGAAATCTGTGGCCTTGATGAGGGCAAGTAGCAGCTCATCGCGCTGGTCGAGCCCCACCGGGTAGAAGGCGTGGGAAATGGTGCTGGCCACCTCGCGGCGAGCAATGGCGATTTCCACCGGGTCGGTCAGGCACCACTTGGCAAAGCCCTGCAGAATCTGCGGCATGGTGGCCGAGAAGAAGAGGGTCTGGCGGCCATCCCAGGGGCAGAGGTTCACAATCTTGCGCACGATGGGCAGGAAGCCCATGTCCGTCATGCGGTCCACTTCATCCAGCACCAGTGTCTTCACGGCCTTGAACTTCATGTTGCCGCGGTAGAAATGGTCGATGAGGCGGCCCGGGGTGGCTACGACAACGTCCACGCCCTTCCTGAGCTCTTCAGTCTGGGCGCCGTATCCCACGCCGCCGTAGAGCAGACCCACCTTGATATCGGTGTGCTTTGCATAGGTGCGGAAAGATTCTGCCAGCTGGTCTGCGAGTTCGCGGGTGGGCTCCAGCACCAGCACCTGGGGCTGCCCGGTGTGGGTGATATTGTTGAGCAGCGGCAGGGCAAATGCGGCAGATTTACCTGTGCCGGTCTGGGAGGCACCGATAACGTCCTTCCCCTGCATGATGTGGGGAATGGCCTGCTCCTGAATCGGGGTGGGGTTCTCATAGCCGCAGTCCTTTACGGCTTCCAGAATGGGGGCGGAAAGTCCCAGTTCTTCGAATGTCATCTTGGTTTCTGTTGTCGTGTGTTGTGTTAAATCGTCCATGTCCCGTGGTCAGCAAATGTAGGGGTTGTTGAGTTGCTCCTCGCCGATGGTGGTGGCGGGGCCGTGCCCGCTGTTCACGGTGGTGTGAGGGGGCAGGGGCATGAGGTGCTCGCGGATGCCGCGCACCAGGGCACTCATGCTGCCGCCGGGGAAATCCGTGCGACCCACGCTGCCGGCAAAGAGGATATCGCCCACGAAGAGCTCGTCATCCCCCGGCAGGTAATAGGCGGCGCCGTCTGTGGCGTGGCCGGAAATCGGGAATACCTGCCATTCCAGCCCGGCCCACCCGGCCTTGCGTGGCGCGGTGCCCAGCACATCGTCCACCGTGTAGGGTGCCACAGGGGGGAGCCCCCAGGCACCGGCAGCTTCCTCCAGTGTGAGCGTCCTGCTGTATGGCGCTACGGCGTGAATGGTGCAGCCGGTCTGGCGTTGCAGTTCGGCAGCTCCTTCCACATGGTCAAAATGCTGGTGGGTGAGCAGCAGGTGGGTGAGCTTTGCCCCCTGCGGCAGCTGGCGGGCCACCCAGGCTGCCATGCCCAGCGGGGCATCTACTGCCACATAGCCATCAGCTGCCTCAATCAGGTAGCCATTGCAACCTACGGAACCGCCGGTATAGACCTGTATCTTTCTGCTCACGCGCGTATTTTATATGCCTTTCTCCCTTTTGGCGAGCCGAAAATGAGGCAGTATCGGCATGTAGTATGGCAAGTCATGCAAAAATGTGCTTGCATTACCGGGGAATTTTGACATGTTCTGAGCTTATTTTTGTTTGAGGTTTGTAAATTATTTTCTGTCAGGGGTATATGAGGTGATTTTGTTTTGTCTTGCGTTACTTTGATGTAACAATATATTGTGCTGTTGTGTTGTTGGTGTCTATATATTGTTATTCGGGGGGGGTAAGTTCGTGTGCTGCAATCAAACATATTGTTCTTGTAAAAAAAATAATAGAGAGTAGAATAGTCGCGCACGCTGAAACCAGATTTTTTTCACATGAGTTTAGCACGCATAACTGACGTCAAGTTTCATGTTCAACCGCAACCTGTTCATCGCGGATGGCTGCGCTATTTTGTGGCCGCCGTCAGCATGGGCATTGGTGTGGCAGAGGCCCAGGAAATGCGCATGCTGGATTACTGGTGGGTCATGCCGGAGGAGCAACAGGAGAATGCTCCGCGTGTCATTCGTGTGACGGGTGAAAAGGGCGAGAAATTCGAGGAGGTGTATGCCGAGGAGCAGCTGGGTGCGCTGCGGAACTCTCCTGTTATCATGCAGGCGCGGCTGGAGCGCCAGGCCGCCTTGCGGCGCGAGGCCGTTTCCCTGGCCCGGCAGATGCTGGCAGAAGATGAAGCTCTGCAGCCTGCCACCGCTTATGCAGAGGCCTGGACCCGCGTATTCAGCCGCCGCTGGCTGACCGCGAAGGGCGGCGAGGGTAGCTCCCGACTGGAGGACATGCTTCTGCGCATGGCTTCGGAAAATGACGCTCTGGTGCTCAGCGAAGAAGATCGCCAGTGGGTGCTCGAGGCTTTGATTGAGGACGATGACCGCCTCGATAGCGCAGAAGGCCGCCGCCTGCTGGAAACGCTGGCTCGCAATCTGCGCCAGTCCGGCTATGGAAGATTTGATGCCGCTGCCGGTGTGAACGATGAGCTCATGGCCCGTTTCACCGATGCGCTTCGCCACGAGCATGACAGCATGGCCGCTTATCGAGATGCCATGTTCAAGACCCACCGCGGTCGCATCATGCAGCATAGCCTGGTGGGTTACCATGCTCCCTGGGGCATGGGCATGGGCGGAGGCCGTGCCGTGTACCGCCAGGCTCCGCAGAAAGTCGGTACCACCGTGGCCAGTGGTCATGTGGCTTCGCCCCAGACGCAGACTCTCGTCGCCCCCCAGTCGCCGACTGCCACCCTGCAGCCGGATTTCACCGCCGGCATGAACTCCAGTGCCGGAGCCGTGGAGAATTTCCTGGCAGATGCACCCTCTCAGGCCGCTGATAAGGAGGAGGATGAGGAGGAAGATAAAGACAAGGAGGAAACCGGCGAAGATACAGATGCCGGGATTGCCGCCGCTGCACCATCCATGATGATGCGTTCTTTCGCTATGCGTGCCGTAGCTGCTGCCGCGCAGAATGAAGGTGGCGCCGGGACTTCTGGAACGCCAGACTCGCCGGTGCAGGACGGGGGAGTCCAACTCGCCCCTGGTGAATCGATAGACGTGGGTGCCAACCGAGTCACCGGTGGAACATCCGGTGGCAGCCTGGAGAATGTGCAGATGCTGGTGACCGGCGAGCTTATGCGTCCCGTCACGGGGGACTCTGTAACCGTGCACAACCTTATCACCTCGGCCGATGGTACCAATCCCGGCATTCTGACCGATGTGACCCTCCATGCCGGTACCGCCACGGAATATGCCTCTCTGCATAACATCGCATTCGCCGGGAAGAGCACACTCACGGGCTTTGTCACCTTTGAGAAGACTCAGGCCACGGGTGATATGAGTGTGGCCGCCGGTGGTACTCTGACTCTGAAGAACCTTACCTTTGACCTGCGCGGTGTGTCCATGGGTGAGAAGACTCTCTTTGTCATCGAAGACGGCGGCACCCTCGAAGACCGCGGCACCCTGGAGGGCTGGAATGCGGATAATGTGCACTTTGTTTACAGTGGTGTGAAGGTGAACAGTGCTGCGGTGGTTTTTTCCGAGGACGCTGGTAAGATAGGTAAGATAGAGCTTTCCGCTAATCACAATGGTAATCTTTACTGGAATGGTGCTGCTGATGGTATGTGGAATATCGGTTCCGTAAACTGGAGCAGCTCTGAAGAAAAAACTGTTCCCGATACCTTCACCGCTCTTTCCAATGTTTATTTTGGTGGCGGCAATGCTGCTAACAGGGAGATAACTGTTACTCAGGACATGGTAGTGGCAAAGTTGGGCGTGACCGATGGCGGCTACAGCTTCAGCGGTGCTCGTGTGGCTGTGCTGGGGGATGCGAGCCTTAACCCCGGAAACGGAGCCGTTACTTTCAACGACCAGCTCGTGGTGCAGGGTGGACTGCAGGCTGAAGGCTCCGGCAGTGTAGAGCTGCTGGGCGGTGCGACCGTTGTTAAGGATGCCGTATTCGAGAATCTCTCTACAACCATTGGCGGAGATATGACTGTGGGCGGCAAGCTGACGATTTCTTCCGGCGATGCAACAACGGCCGGAAGCCTCACCATCGCCGGCAATGTGACGGCGCAGGAGATGGAATTTGCGGTGAGTGCCGGTGCTGCGTCCGACTCAAATCCTGATTATCACAAGCATCTGGTGAACGTATCCGGCAACCTGACCGCCAGGGACAACGGTTCGATTACCATCGGCGGCACGGCTGCTCAGTATTACACCGGCACTGTAACCGCCGGCAACCTGACCGTCAATACGAAGGAACATGATGTGTATTTCAGCTATCTTCAGGTAGGCAAACTCACCGTGGAGGAGGGCTCCACGGTGCATGTGCGGTCTTCCTCGGATGCTGTGCACGTGTCCTCTTCCGTCTTCCCGGAGGTTGATTTGTACGGCACCCTGGCGCTGGATGCTCCCGGCGTTACTTATAATGACAGTCATACGGTGAATGTGAAGAGCGATGCTGCCAGACTTGTTTTCGGAACCGGGAGCACTATCTCGGACCTGCAGATTGTCGGTATGGTGGATGCCTCCGGCACATCCGCTTACACGGATTTGCTTATCGAAGCGATGTCTCGCTCCGCCACGGTGACGGAGATGCGGGATTTGGGCACCCTGAAAGTAGAGACCGGCACACTGACGGTGAATAATGCAGGTGGCGCGGTACACGGAGAGTTGTTTCTGAATAACGGCAAGCTGCAACTGGGTGAGAATACGAATGATATCATGGCGGCCGGTTCTGGTGCTGTCCGCCTGGAGAATGGCGGCATTCTGGATATCGGCAAGAGCTCCCAGACCCTGTCTGCCAATAATCAGGTATTCCTCTCCGGAGCCTCCACCATCACGAGCGAGGCTGATGGCGGCCTGTCGCTTGGTGACGGAATCATCATAAACTATGAGGATTCCGGTAATAGCATTGAAACTAAGTTGACCGCGGAGGAGGTTTTTACCCTGAACTCTACCCTTGCCGGTAGTTCTCTGGAGATTTCCGGCCACATCTCCGGTAGCGGAGAAATGAAGCTTACCGGGCCCGGTTCGGTGGTGCTTTCCAGCGCTAATACCGACTTTACCGGAACGGTGACGGTGCAGAAGGACTCTACGCTGACCCTGCAGAATACAGATGCCCTGCTGAATGCCGATGTGGTCCTGAATGCCGGTGCCACCCTGGTGCTGGACGCACCCGATGCGGTCACGCTCAAAACCCTTACTTTTTCTAACGGTTCGACTCTGGACATTTCCTCCATTGTTGCTACGGAGGATTTCTCAGACCTGTATACCGTACTGAATGTTGATAAGAATGCTGTCACCTTCGGTTCTCCGGGGGAAAAGGTAGAGTTGAATCTTATCTTCTCTGAAAAGCTGGACACGAGGAAGACCTACAACCTCATGACCGGGGTGTCTTCCATCGACAACCTCAGCTTCAACATACAGCACAATGGCGCAGCTCTGGATGCCTCTCAGTACAAGATTGGGCATGATTCCACTACAGGCCTGCTCTACATCACCACCATGATGGGTAATGTGTGGGATGGCGAAGGTAACAAAATCTGGAGCGCTACAGGTGGGTTCGATAACTGGAGTGGAGAGAAGTACAATGAAGATAAAAACCTTGGATACACGGCTGCTGTTTTCCGTGACTTGTCTCAGAAAGAAGAAGAGGTAAAGGTGCAGGGTACGGTTAACCCCGGGGATATTTATTTCACTGCGGATGCTACCAAATATACGCTTGGTTCCGATGGTACGAATGGTCACCTGGCTGCCGGTACCCACGTTCACAAGCTTGGCAAGGCAGATGTAACTCTGAGCATGGCTGGTAATACCACTGCGGATACCGCTCTCGGGAGCGTGGAGGTGCAGGCCGGCAGCCTGATTCTGGGCAATGATCTTGCGGTGAAGGGTACGGTGACCGTGGAAAAGGATGCTAATCTTAAGCTTAAGGACGGCTCCGGTGGGCTGAACATGGTTGCAGAGAAAGATGATGAGGCGTTCATTACCTACAGTGTATCTACTATTGGTGGGGATGCCTCGCTCAGCGGTGTAACCATGGATGCCGCCGGTATCACAGGTGTGGATAAAGAAATCATTGCAACCAATCTGCTGGTTCAGGGGAATGCCTATCTGTCAAATCTTACCCTTAAAAATTTTGAAGCGAAGAGTAACGAGAAGGGCAACGTGACCTTGTCCAACGTGATATTGACTTCTTCTTCTTCTTCAACCGCGACGACCTTGACGGATGTGACCATAGGTTCGGGAGTGGAGGTATATGCATCCGGTTCCTACATTCTTTCCGGAAATCTTACGTTTGATAGTGCGCTCACCAATAAAGGCACTGTTACGCTGGCCAATGTAACTAATATTGAAATAGGTAAGATTACGCCTACGGAAGATGCCGGCCGATACGAATATACGTTTATTAATGGGGGAACATATCAATTTATCGGTTCTTCTAGTGGGGAGAAAATTACATCTGACATGGTTTCCATCAACGGTGTAAAACTGTCTGACGGTCTGGCGACAGGTATCACTGCTGTTTTCACGGATAACAAGAACGGGTCCTTTACGTTGAGCTTCACCGGAGATACGGTCGGTATACCCCAGTGGGATGAGCGCTGGGGGAAGCCCGAAAATTCCCCGGCTCTCTCCCGGATTTATGCCGGAACAGCCGCGGATGCCTACGTTGAGTTGGCTGCGGGTACAGAAGGAAATACGAATTATTATCGGTACAGCTCCATTGTCGATGGGGCAAATGCTGCCAAGGTTAATAACGGGAAGGCTATTGTGGTGACTTTGTCCGAGGGGGCAACTGGGAATTATGCTGTCGGCGGTCTCGTTAAAGCTGACCGTGTCACCGGCGATGTCTTTGAGGGTTGGCATTATGTGCATAATGTTGAGGTATGGATAGATGACCGGTCCTCCATCAAGAATATTATCGGTGGTTTAGACAATGCTTTGAACAATGAGTGGGGCCGTTGGACATCAGCTGCTCAGTCGGGCGCAACCCATGTACTGGTGGAGGATCCCGACTATCAAAAAAGGGACTCTATACCTAATGATTATAGAGCATGGGATAAGTCGTTCGTCATTGCTGGATCCCGCTGGTGTGATCAGACCGCCGAGAGTTTTGTGACGGTGCTTGATGGCGAGATTTACACTATTTTTGGTGGTTCGTGCGGTGGTTATTACCTTGTTGACCCTGGTGAATCGTGGTACCCTTACTGCGCATCGAATCAGACCGGCACTTCACATGTTTTTATAGATGGCGGAAGAATCGGTGAAATCTTTGCCGCCGGCATGTACTCTACGCTTACAGGGACACAGATGGTGGAGGGCCACGAGAACAAACGTGCCGTGGAAATGGTGATTACCGGCGGTGTGCTTGGTGGAACGGATTTGCGCGTTTTCGGCGGTACTGACCACGGCGTTGTCGAAGGCGATATCTATATCCGCATGGAAGGCTCTGCGGAAATTAAATCTCGACTGGTGGGTGGCTCAAATGCCGGTTCAGTGAATGGCGATATCGTTCTTGATCTCATCAGTGGCAGGGCTTACAGAGTAGATGCTGCAGGTCTGGGCTGGTACCTGGAGACCGAATATCCTAATGGCTATGTAGATATATATGATGATCCTGCCAGTATCAAAGGTGATGTTCTGGTAAACCTGTATAAAGATTTCGAACTTGGTATAGGTGCTGATGTCAATTTGACCAACGGCATTTATGGCGGTAGAGAGCAGTCGAACCATATTATCTTGCTTAAAGGGGATGATGGCACCGTTCATACAAGTACTCTTCATTTTGCGGAGGGTGAAAAATATGAAAAACTGGCTTTCATAGCAGACAATGGCTATGATACCTCGGATAATTCCATTATTGTGACCGGTTTTGACCGATTTGAATTGGAGAACAAGGCTCATGTTGTGCTGGGGCTCGGGCTGTTTGATGTTGATATGGATCCGTCAAAGGAGCTCGTCATCAGTGGTAAGGGCGTTGTAGAAGTGATTGGACATGGGGTTGAAGACCTCGTTCTGTGGGATAACTATGGTAAAGTAATAAAGAGTGGAGAGTCGCGTAATCTTGGGCGTAACATTCGACTTGAGGGAAGCTCTACTCTCATGATTTCCACCAGTGTTATCGGCGCGGCCGGGAGCGAGGATGACCGCACCATCACTGTGACGGACGGTACGACCATTGACTTCTCCGGAGTTCCGGGAGAAACGGGGTATACGGGTGATTCAGACTTCGCCGGGCTGGGATTCAACGTGGTTATCGAAGGCCATGGCGTGGAGGGTAAGGGTGCCATCTACAAGGGTAAGAATGACGACTCATGGTACCCGGATGCAGAAACGTTCAGCACCAGGTCCCAGCGAATTATTCTCCCGAATGTGGAGCTAACCAGCAGTGCCTCCGTGAAGGTGGTGGCGGGGGAGACTCTGCTCATGAATAATGCCAGCGAGCTGGATGGAGGGGCCTACGCGCAGGGGACGGCGCATCTGACCTTGAATGGGCATACCTTCACCAAGCTGGGCGCAGGTGATTTCATTGCCCGCTCGGTGGAGATAACGCCCGGTACCATTCTGGTGCAGCAGGGTGGCTTTGGTTTTGACCTGACGGACGATGCCTCCCAGACGGATATGGTGCTGGCGGCCGGAGGGGAACTGAAGCTGAACGCCTCAGGCCTGACAACTGGAGGCGCTACCAACCTGGCACTGCGTTCCTTGAGCGGTGCCGGTGCAGTGAAGCTGAACGGCAGCACGCTGACGCTGCATACAGAGGCCGATTCTCCCTATTATTATGGTGAATACATGACGGATGAATACCGGAATGATGCTCAGGACTATGACCAGTTCTCGGAGACGACTGGCTTTGGCTATGCGGTATTCAGCGGCATGATTAGTGATGCCAAGGGGGGTGGCAAGCTTGTCAAGACCGGCACCGGGGTGCACTATATCTCCGGCAGCAGCAGTACCTACACCGGCGGTACCCAGTTGCAGGAGGGGCGCCTTTACCTGTTGGGTACCAGCGAGGCATCAACGTTTACCAAGGATACGTCCAAGGCTGCCGCAGGTGTGGCCGGCACGGGTACAATCGAATGGGTCAGCGCGAATGCTGAGCTTTATCTGGGGCATGGTGCCCGCATCTACAACAAGGGTACAACCGATGCGCAGGGCGGTTTCATGACCATTGGCGTGGAGGGCGTGCCCAATGCTGTGCTGGAAGATTTTGTTGTTAAGCAGAGCGGTGGTGGAATTACGGTGACGATGGGCGGGGTGGAGTATGTGGAAATCGATACGCATAACCTGAAGTCCATTGATGTGGCGGCTGTGTACGCAGATGGCACAGCCTATGCGGCAGGAACGGATATTGACCGTAACAAGATGCTGCTGGTGAAGCTGAGCGACTGGGCGACTGCGAAGGACTCGCCTGTATCCGGTTTCTCCGCTACCGGATACAATGAGGCTGCCTATTCCGGCATTCTTGCTGATTATTCCAGCAGTGTGGCTGCAGGCCTGCACAAGGTGGGTGTGGGCACGCTGGAGCTCGACCAGAGAAACTCCTACACAGGCGGAACACTGGTAGAGGCGGGCACGCTCCGCCTGCGTGGCTGGGGTACCGTTGGCTCCGGTGAGGTTCAGGTGGGCGAGGGGGCTTCTCTCATGCTCGCTTATAACGGTGGCTATGATGTTGATAAGACGACGACGAAAGATGATGAAACGATCAGACTTTCCAATAATATGACGCTTTCCGGCGCCGGTGACGCGCAGTGGAAGATTCAGCTTGAAGAGGATGAGTCGCAGGCTGCTTCGGGTGCGACCCATTCCGCCACGGATGGTCTGACGGCGGCTCTTATTTCCACAGTGGGGCGTTCCGTGACCTTTACCCTGAGTGGTAACATTGATGGAGACGGCGGTGTGCTGCATTCCGGCGAAGGCACCCTGGTGCTCTGCGGTGATTCCTCGTACACGGGCGGTACCGTCATCACGCGTGGTGTGGTGGATGTGCAGAGTGCCTTCGGCCTGGGTGCTACGGCCGAAGGCATGAGCGCGGTCAAGCTCGGGAAGGATGCCGATCTGCACGTGACCGTGGAGCCTGGCTCGGGGGGCGGACGCCTGGTCACCACGCTTGCCACGGTGGAAGATGAAATTCTGGGCGATGTATCCATTGTCGGCTCTAAGTACACAGAGCGCGTATTGCACATGGCGGATAGTGGCTACAATGCCGCTACAACCACCTTGGGAGAGAAGGGAACGTTCCTGCTTTGCGGCGAGCCCATCGATGGGCAGGGGATAAGCTCCCACTCCAGCCTGCTTACCGGCAGCGGTACCGTGGTGGTGTCTGATGCACTTGGCTCGGGTACCACGGCCGCCTTTGATACCATCCGGGATTATATCGGTGATTTCCGGGTGGAAGGCCATAAGTCTTCTATTCATGTCGATAACGGTTCCTATAGTGAAGGTAGCATTCAGGTGGCCGGGCAGCAGGCTTCGGTGCAGATTGGTGGTAACGTGTCCATCGTTGCCGGTGAATCATTGCAGCTGCGTTCCATGGGCAAGGTACCCACCCAGACGGAGTCCGTTGATATGGGAACAGGGTCTGTTCTCGTTTCCAAGGGTGAGGTCAGCGTGGCTGCTGATGCTGTGCTCTCGGTGAGACGAGGCGAGACGATTTACTCCTATAACCTCAGCGACTTGGAGAAGACTGTCTCTGTTACTCCGACAGAGATTGCGCTTCCTGAGTATACTGGTGAAATCAGCGCCAGTGATTATCATAAACTGGGCGAGGATATCCCGGATTATACCGGACGTTTCGATACGGACCTCGCCGTCAATCAGCAGGCTGTCGCTGGTGTGAAGGCCGATGTCGGTCTCACTCTGGCCGGTGGTTGCACCTATGAGACGTCCAGAGGCCACCTCAGCCTGATTGGGGGGCTCATTAAAGCTCGATACTCTGGAGAATAACCAGCTGACACTCAACACAACACTGGATTACACCTGGCTGAATGAGGACAATGTGGCACAGCTGGTGCTTTTCAGCGATGTCGGCAGCGTTACGTTCGTTTATGACAATGTGACCGCGACGACGGCGGAGCCGGGTGTGTATTACACCCGTGCAGACCGCTACCTGACCGGCAACGACTATATCGACTCTCAGACCATGCTGGTGTATGACTCTAATGTGGGTGTTGTCTATCTGCAGATCAAGACGCCCGAGCCCACGACAAGCACTCTGGGTCTGCTGGCGCTCACGGCGCTTTGCGCCCGCCGCCGTAGAAAATCAGAATGAGCCGGGAAGGGGAATTCTTCTTCAGAATTCCCGGGAATGAGTGCAAAATAGTGACTGCAAACACAGAATGAGCGTGACAAATGGCGGCAAAGTGCTTAAATAGGGGCATGCACTACACTCCGTACACTCTTTATCCCGTGGGTGCCATGAGCGCCCGTGCCGCAGCCCAGCCGCGCGAAGGCGTGTTGCTGCGTGGTGACAATGGCGGCTATGCCTGTCTGCAGGCCTGGCCGGAGCTTGGCGACTCCCCGCTGGAGTATGAGCTGGATGCCCTGCGCGAGGGGAATCCGATGCGCCTGGGTGCCCGCGCGCTGAAGTGCATGGAGCTGGATGGTGAGGCTCGCGCCAAGGGGGTGAGCCTGTTCGAGGGGCTGAGCGTGCCCCGCAGCTATGCCACCCTTACGGTGAGCGCCACTCCCGCCCAGGTGTATAACCTGCACCAGCGCGGTTTCCGTGTGGGCAAGATCAAGGTGATTCCCAAGCTGGCCGCCACGGTGGAGCGCCTGGTGAATCTGGCTGCCATGGTGCCGGATTGGAAGTGGCGTGTGGATTTCAACTGCACGCTGAGCCAGGAGGAAGCCCTGCAGTTCTGGGATATGCTGCCTGAGGCCATGCGCCAGCGCATCGATTTTGTGGAGGACCCCTGCTATTATGATGTGGATGTGTGGCAGAGCCTGCAGGATGCCGGCATGCCCCTGGCCTATGATATGCCGGTGCAGAACGAGAGCATCATCCCCGCCCGCACTTCCAAGCCCATGATGCGCATTGTGAAGCCTGCCCGCCACCAGAGCACCACCGGTCTGCCCGTGTTCACCACCTACATGGATCACCCCCTGGGCCAGTGCTGGGCTGCTTACAATGCTGCCAGGTTCTACACCGGCAAGCCGGCGGAGGAAGTGCCGCTGTGCGGTCTCGTGACGCACCATGTGTTCCGCCCGAATGCATTCTCCGAAGCTCTGGGCATGGATATTACCCCCGAGTTCCCTGTGCCGAAGGGCACTGGCCTGGGCTTTGATGAGCTCCTGGCTTCCCTTCCGTGGAAGAAGCTCTGATCTGCCTTTTTCATATCAGATTTCAGAACAGCCCCGCAGGTTGCACCTGCGGGGCTTTGATATATGGGTGGAAGAAGTGTCGGTTATCTGCTGGTGAATATGCAGAATGAAACGAGCGTTGCAAGAAAATGCTTCATACCTGGCGTGCATTCTAACGCTTTTTCCGGGGCATGTACAGCAGAACAAATGCAGCTTACAGAGCAGGGGCGAGCAATTTGCAACAGTGGGCCAGGAGGCGGATGAAGCCGGGGGCTTTGTACCAGTCTGCCGGTGTGAGCCTGCGGGCTTGATTCATGTCTGCCCGGAGCATGTCTGCCACTTTTTCCGTGGACGCCGTATCATTCATCAGTAGCGTGAGCTCAAAGTTCAGGTGCAGGGAGCGCTCGTCCAGATTGGCGGTGCCGATGCTGCATGTGCCGGAGTCTGCAACGCAGACTTTTTCGTGCAGGAATCCCGGTTCGTAGGCCAGCATGCGCACCCCGGCCGCCAGCATGGGTGGGATGAAGGTGAGCATGGCCAGCCCGGCTGCCAGGTTGTCGCTTCGTTCCGGTACCAGAATGCGCACATCCACCCCGCGCATGGCTGCGGCACACAGGGCTGCCTGCACGGCGGCGGTGGGCACAAAATACGGAGAGGCGAGCCAGAGCCGTTCCCGGGCTGCCGAGGCCAGTTCCATCAGCGTGAGCTGCCAGCCGTTCATCGGGCCATCCTCCGGGCCGCTGGGGATGAGCTGGCAATTGTGTCCCCCGCTTGCCGGCTGAGCAGTGGCCAGGTGTGTGATATTCTGCCTGGTGGCGCGTTTCCAGTCGTCTGCAAAGCTCAGCAGGCATTGGGAGACGATGGGGCCTCTGAGGCTCACGAATGTATCGCGCCAACATGTCTTGCTGCCGGCCTGCGTATACTCCAGCCCTATGTTCAGGCTGCCCAGGTAAGCCAGCTCGCCATCGATGACCACCAGCTTGCGGTGGTTCCGGTAGTTGATTCGCAGAATCGAGCTCAGCCAGAAACGCCGCCCGTTCACCGAGCTGACCTGCACGCCCGCTCTGCGCAGGCTCCTCAGGTACCCTGCCGGCAGCTTGTGGGAACCCACCTCATCGTAGATGACGTAGACCTGCAGCCCGGCCCGGGCTTTTTCTTCGAGCACGTTGCGCAGCGTGGAGCCTACGCGGTCATTCCGGATGATGAAGAACTCCACCAGAATGGAATGCCGCGCTTCGCGCAGGGCGCAGAGCAGGTCGCGGTAGGTATCATTACCATCCTGAAGAATCCGGATACTGTTTCCGGAGCAGGGGGCGTAGCCGGTGCTGCGGCTGAGTGTGCGGTTCAGCCGCGTGCCACCCGGTTCCCAGGCGCCTTGTGCTTTCAGGAAAGCCTGGATGCTGTCCCGGCTATGGCGGCTTGTGGTGTGGCGGTGGATGCGCGCGGCCCCCAGCAGCAGATAGAGAGGAACGGTGATGACCGGCAGCAGGAGAAGACCCAGCATCCAGGCAATGGTGCCTTGCGGCGAGTGCGGCCGGCAGAGGGCATGCAGTGCGAAACCTGCTCCGGCTATATGCAGCGCAGAGAGAAGAATTCCGAGTAGCTGCGTCACATGCTCCATCTCTTATTGTCGGGGAAGGGGGCGCTCCTGCTGTGGCTCCGGACTCAGGCTGTTGCCGGCTCCCTTCAACTTCTTGCTGAGGCCGAATTCCCACTGCGGCGAGAGCAGATCGCCGTACAGATTGATATCGATGAGGAAGTCTGAGAGAATGGTTATGGGGGAAATCAGCATGGTGGGCACACTGGAAATCCGGGGCCAGAGGTCGCCGGTGAGCGTGAGATTGTTCAGGTTGATATCCAGCTGCACGCCCACATCCAGATTGTAGCCCTTGGCCTGCATATCACGGGAAATGAGGTGCCCGCCGGTGATATCGAATTTGGCAAAGGCTTCGTCGATGCCGTAGCGCAGGAAGTGATTGGCGAAGGGTACCTTGTAGGCAGAATCCTGCACGGTGTCGATGGCGCTGCTGCCGGTGTCGAATACCGCGCGGATGACTTTGTCTGCCCAGGTTGGCGGAGCTTCTTCTTCTTTCAGGTTCACGCTTTCCTGCAGTTTGGCCAGGTTGCCCGGCATATCTGACAGCAGGGCGCCGATGGGGCGGAAAAGACCAATCTGCATCAGGTCTCCGTCTGTCAGATGCACCTGACCATAGGCCTGCACGGCTTCGAGCGTGGGCTCTGGGGCCTGGAAGCGGATATAGCCGTTGCAGGTGGCGGGGGTGAATTTTTCACCGTACGAAGCCACGATGTCTTTCAGGTTCATGTTGCTGGCCACAAAATAGCCATCCAGCGTGGTGTGTTCCCCGGCGAATCCGATGCGCAGGGCGCCGTTCATGGTGCCGCCCCAGCATTGGGCATTCATGCGGTCGAGGTACACATCCACATCGCTGATGTTGATGAATCCACTGAAGTTTTTAAGCGGGATGGTGGTTCCGAGGAATTTGAATCCCGCGTTTTTATCAGCCTCAGCGCGGATGAGCCCTTGCATGGGCACCTTGCAGCTGCGGGAAATGGGGAAGATGCAGTAATCCGTTTCGATGCGCGCCGGGGCGCGCAGGTCAATATCGGCCAGGAAGTGCTGCAGCGGGGCATAATACATGCCGATGGAGTAGGCCGGGTAGCAGGAGCCCTTCAGCTTATGCAGGGAGATGGTGCAGGCTTCGATATCGAAACGGATCGCCTCGCCGGTTATCCTGCTGGTGGCGGCTCCGGTCTTGTAGCCCATGCGTTTGAGCCACGGCTTGTTGTCGTACAGCAGGTCCGGGTTGTTCAGGTGGATGTCGATGCGGTCGGGCAGGGCGTTGCCCTGCTCATCCTCGCAATCCAGACGCACCAGTACGTCGACACCGCATTTGCCCGTTTTCACCCGGGTGTACGGGTCTTTGCCCAGATCGGTGCGCAGGTATTCCTCGCCGGTGGGGTTACCCTTGGCATCCTCCACATCGCGCAGCGCGCCGAGCTGGAAATCCATATCGTACAGCTCTGCATCGCACAGCGCATGCACATACACGCCTTTATCATACCGTATGGTGGTGTCGATGTTCTTGATGACGGTGCGCGTCACTCCCGGCGTGCAGCGGAAATCGCGCATAATCCAGTGGGCATCTGTGTTGTCGATGAGGGCGTTGACCACGTCCACCGTAATCGTGTTGGTGCCGGTGATGCGGCATTCCTTCAGCGGGTCTCCGGATACGTGCACCTTGAGTTCGCCCACTTTGTGTCTGGCATGCACATCGGCAGCGTAGTTCATACTGCCATCCGCAGCTGTGGTGAACTCGCCGTTCACGTCCAGCGAAAGCGGAATCTCCATGCCTTTGTGTACATGCACATTGTGGCAGATGCGGACCAGCTCCGGTATCTGCACCTGAAAGTGGGTGTTGAGGAGGGTGCCGCTTTCTGTATCAATGAGCGCATCCCCCCGGGCTTCAATCAGTCCGGGGAGTTTGAGCTCAGCCAGCGGTTCACCGCCCAGAAGCGGTTTGAATGCGGCGGCGGGCAAGTGGAGATGGAGCGAGTCAAGCCTGACCAGCTTATTGTTCTGCAGGGCAGCTGTTCCGTGGAGGACGACATTCTCTTCTCCCACCTTGCTGCTGATATCAACCGAGACGGTGTTTTCTGCAATGTGCTTGAGAATGAACCTGGTATTGCTTGCCCGGAATCCGTCTTTACCCAGGATTTCGTGCACTCCGGCTTCCATGTCGGTATCCTTCTGCATGTTCTTCCATGCATCCGCCAGGTACAGCCCTTCGGGAATTGAAATGTCCAGATAGATGCCGTTTGCTGTCGTGTCGGCGTGCGTAAAGGATTTTGCATTCAGTTTCGCCTCAATTGCGGATGAACGAAGACTGCCGACTACATCACCCAGGTTAACCTCCAGCCTGCTGAGTCCGCTTGTGGCGTGGAGTTCCTGCATGTCGGTTTCTCCGAATTGCGCAGAGGAGGCACTGACTCGCAGGTCTGCCTGCTGCACGCTGAGCAGGTCTGCCTTTTCGCTCAGATTCAGCCCTTCCAGTGCCAGGTTGACCAGCAGATTGGCGGCTCCGGCATTCTGCTCCCGGTGCTCTGTGGCGCCCAGCCTGGCATCCAGCTTGATGCTGGCGGCTTTGATATCGTCCCCTGTGTAGTCAATACCATCGGCCTGCAGGGTGAGCGCAGGGGAATCTACTGTGGCGCCGGCGAAATGGGTTTTGCCGGTATTGAATTGCACGCTGCAACTGTGCAGCGTAGGAATGAGGTCTTCCAGTCGCGTTTTGCCCGGCTTGAATATGGGAACCTGCATGTCTCCCTTGACTCGGATAAGCAGGTTTTCGTCAAAGCTGAGCCCCTCCGGCAGGGTCAGCGAGTCATCGTTGCTGAAATCCCGCGCCAGCGCCAGCATGTCGTCGGTGGGCAGGGATATGTCCAGCTCAGCGTGGCCAATGCCATCGGCAATGTTGGCAGCGCCTGCTATGTGGCCATCCTGCAGCGTGAGCCTGATGGTATCCAGGTTCAGGCGCCCGTCGAGCATGTAGAACGACACCAGAAGATGCTCGACCGGGGTTTGCCCCAGCATCAGTTCCCGATGCTCCAGTTTCCCTCGCAGGCTGATTTTGTTCAGTGCGTAATCCTCTGTGAGATTTGCGCTGCCGTTCAGTTCCAGTGTCGGTGTGTTTTCCGGAGCTGTCTGGATCTTGTTCAAAACGGCTTGCTCCGAAGGCTCCAGGTGCGTGCGTATAATCTTGAGAAGCGGCGCGGTGCTCCTGGCCCTGAATTCCAGCTCCCTCTCAGCCCAGTCATAGCCGCCCTGGAGGGTGACCGCCGTGTCCGGCTCTACGGTCTTGAAACTCAGGTTATCAATGGTGATTGTGCTGTTTTCAATGGAGGCGGAGAGCTTCGCATCGCGGAAGTGAAACTGCTCCCATTCGTAGCTCGGCACGCTGCCATCCAGCGCGATTTTCCAGGCTTTTCCCTGGATGAAGTTGAGCTTGAGATGGGGGTATACCGTGTCGCTCCATTGCTGTAACTCCAGTTGCCTTTGAATTTCCCTTAATTGGGGTCGCAGGTCTGCCAGCAATTCTGCCGGGCTTTGCGAGGGCCCGGCTTCTGGGGCGTTTTCTGAATTGAGCTCAGTCAGCGCCTTTTCCGTGTCGGCCAATACCAGCCTGGTTTCCAGGTCAGCATGGTGCAGCCTGGCCTTTAACGTCGAGACAATGCCCTTGCCGTTTTGCTGGAAAACAGTGTAGAGGTCGATTCCTTTGAGCTCCAGCTTGTCTCCTTCCTGTTCACTCAGTGGCAGTGAAAGAGTGCCGTCCACCACGCGGATATTGTACGGACGGAACTGGCCGGTGAGCATACGGGCTATGCTGTATGCCACCTGCACCTTGCGAACCTTCAGCGTGGCGGGTGCGGCATCTGCCTGCGGCAGGGTGACTACCACATCCTCTGCCTTGGCTGCCATGCCCGAGCTGGGTGAAAGCCGGATTTTGTCTATGCTGAGTTGCACCCCGGCTTTGGCGGCCTCCTGCTCAATATAGCGCAATGCACAGTCGGGCAGTCCGACTGTGCAAAGCCAGGTAATTATTGCAACGACCAGCAGCACTCCTGCCAGACACATGCTCGGGAGGAAATTGCCTACGCGTCTGATAGAGAGTTTGCCAGCCATGCGGGGGGATGTGGGGAATCAGATTTCCGGGTCGGACTCGCCTTCAGGCAGGGGGGGCGCCTTGGGCAGGTTCTGCTCAATGTCGTCCAGAAGATTCACCAGATCCACGCCGCGCTGGGCGGAGTTATCGTGCTTGAAGGTGAGCTTCGGGGTGTTGCGCAGCACCACCCGCTTACTCACCGCGCGCTGAATCTCGCCGCGCTTGCGGCTGAGCTTCTCGATAACCTGGGCGGGAGCCATGCGGCCCACCACGCCAACCCATACGCGGCCTTCCTTGAGGTCTTCCGTAATCTCGACATCGAGGATTGAGACGATGGTTCCGGGCCACTCGAATTCCTTCTGAATGAAGGTGCCGATTTCCCGTTTCATCAACTCGTTCACTTTGTCAAGACGTCGTGTAGCCATGTTTCGTTACAATGTCTGTTTGATTTTTTCCAGGGAGTAGCACTCGATGATGTCGCCCACCTCGTAGTCGTTGTAGTCGGCCAGGCGGATACCGCACTCCAGACCGGCCTTGACTTCTTCCACCTCGTCCTGGAAGCGGCGCAGGGTAGACATCTTGCCGTCGAACACCACCTGACCATCGCGCAGCACGCGGGCCTCGGCCGTGCGGAGCATCTTGCCGTCGGACACGTAGGAACCGGCAGCCTTGCCCTTGTTGAGCTTGAACACCTGCTTGATTTCGGCGTGACCCAGCACGGTTTCGCGGGTCTCGGGCTCCAGCAGGCCGAGCATGGCATCCTTCACCTGGTCAATCAGCTCGTACACGATGGAGAAAATCTTCACCTGCACGCCTTCGCGCTTCACGGCCTTCACCGCATTGCTCTCCACTTTCACGTTGAAGCCCAGGATAACGGCATCGGAAGAGGAGGCGAGCAGTACATCGCTTTCGGAAATCGGGCCGGCGGCTGCACCGATGAACTGGCATTCCACCTTCTCGCTCTCGATATCCATGATGGCCTTCTTGATGGCCTCCACAGAGCCCTGCACGTCGCCCTTCAGGTAGAGCTTCAGCACGGCCTTCTGGGTGCCGTCTCCCATCATGGCCAGAATGTCTTCCATGCGGGAGCGGCGGGGGGCCGTCAGGCGCTGCTGGCGCAGTTCCTCCAGACGCTCATCGGACAGGCGGCGGGCGGCGCGGTCGTTCTCCATTTCCACCAGCTCATCGCCCACGTTCGGGGTCTCCAGGAAACCGGAAACTTCTGCGGGCATGCCGGGTGTGGCTTTCTTGATGCGCTGTCCCTTGTCGTCCAGCATGGTCTTCACCTTGCCGGAGTAGGGGCCGCAGATGAAGGGCATGCCGACCTTCAGGGTGCCGCTCTGCACGATGACGGTGGCAGAGCTGCCCTTGCCCTGTTCCATGCGGGCCTCGATGATGGAGGCGCGGCAGTTGGCCTTCGGGTTGGCTTTCAGCTCCAGCACTTCAGCCTGCAGGCAGAGCAGGTCGAGCAGGTCGTCCATGCCGGCACCTGTGTGGGCAGAGACATCCACGCACTCAATCTCACCACCGAAGTCCGTGGGCATGAGGTCGTTCTCCATGAGCTGAGTGCGCACGCGCATGGGGTCGGCGGCGGGCAGGTCGCACTTGTTTACCGCCACGATGATGGTCTTGCCGGCAGCCTTTGCGTGCATGATGGCCTCCTTCGTCTGCGGCATGATGCCGTCATTGGCAGCCACGACCAGCACCACGATGTCGGTCACGTCTGCACCGCGGGCGCGCATCTCGGTGAAGATGGCGTGGCCGGGGGTATCGATGAAGGTGAGGGTGTTGCCGGCGTGGTTCACGGTGTAGGCGCCGATATGCTGGGTAATGCCACCTGCTTCACCGGCGGTCACCTTGGTGCGGCGGATGTAGTCGAGCAGGGAGGTCTTGCCATGGTCCACGTGCCCCATCACGGTGATGATGGGTGTACGCACTTTCAGGGAATCCTCAGGTTCTTCCTCCACTGCGACTGCCTCGGGCTCCTTGATTTCTTCCACCGGAGCCTTCACTCCTGCGCCTTTTTCGCGGCGCACGCGTTCGTAGGTGAAGCCGTGCTTCTCGCACAGGGCGGCCACCTGGTCGCTGTCCAGCGTGGTGCTCGGATTGGCGAATACGCCCATGGGCAGCAGCTCGGCAATCAGTTTGAAAGGTTTCATGTTCATCAGCGTGGCCAGGTCTGCCACGGAGATGGGGGCCTTGATGTTCATGACCTTGCCGGCGTCATCAGCGGTTGCAGGCGTTGCAGCGGGCTCCGGTGCCGGGGCGGGTGCCGGCTTGGGGGCAGGTGCTGCTGCGGGCTTGGGTGCCGGTGCGGGTTCTGCCGGCTTGGCGGCAGGCGCAGGAGCCGGAGCCTTGCGGGCCGGCTTGCGCGGGGAGAGCAGGTCCAGCGCTTCCTTCTTAGGGGCGCTTTCTCTGGCGGCAGGGGCAGGGGCTTTGGCCGGTGCCTCTTTCGGGGCGGGTGCCTTCTTCTTCTTGGTGCCCCCGATTAAATCGAGCACGGGAGCTTTCTTTTCGTCTTTATTTGCCATGTGTTATAAAAAATCTTGTTACTGGGTTCAGTCGGGGGGGATGGGAATCAGAGGCTGGCCTTGGCCTTGTTCAGGATGTCCTGGGCCTCGTCCTCGGAGATGCCGAGTGCTTCCACCAGGCTTTCCACATCGGCGTATTCGGCAATGCCTTCCACCGTGGTGAAACCGCAGGCCACCATGCTGGCGGCCATGGAGTTGGAGATGCCCAGGGTCATAGCCAGTTCGCTCGCGCCTTCGTTGGCCAGGCTCTTGGCCTGTGCCTTCTCGTCATAGGCTTCCACGCGCACATCCCAGCGCTCTTCGGGGGTGGAGATAAGGCGTGCCGTCAGGCGCACGTTCTGGCCCTTGCGGCCCTTGGCCTTGGCGGCGGCTTTGTCATCCTCCACCACTACGGTCACCACGCGGGCTGCTTTGTCCACATTCACTTTCAGCGGTTCGATGGGAGCCAGGGATTCGGTCACGATGGCAGCCTTGTCATCGGTGTATTCGAGGATGTCCACCTTCTCGTGGTTGAGTTCGTTCACCACGTTCTTCACGCGGGCTCCTCGCATACCCACACAGGCTCCGATGGGATCCACGTTCGGGTCGTTGCTGCGCACCACCATCTTGGTGCGGTAGCCGGCCTCACGCACGATGGTGAGGATTTCCACCGTGTGGTCAGCAATCTCCTGCACTTCGTTCTCGAAGAGGCGGCGTACCAGGTTGGGGTGACTGCGGGAGAGGATGAGCTCGCTACCGCGCACGCCATCGCGCACCTCCACTACGTAGAAACGCATGCGGTCGCCGCTGTTGTACTCTTCCCCGGGGATGCGCTGGCGCAGGGGCACCAGACCCTCGTACTTCTCGACCTCCACGATGACGTCGCCCTTGTCATAGCGCTTCACCGTGCCGGTCACCACTTCGCCGGCGCGGTCGCGGAAGGCCTCGGCCAGCATTTCCTGCTCAGCCTTGCGAATGCGCTGCTGCATGGTCTGGCGGGCGGTCTGCACGGCGATGCGGCCGAAGTCCTTCGGGGTGATGTTCACGCTGATGGTGTCGCCGGGCAGGTATTCCTTGCCTTTCTTGGCGCCGGCAGCCTGGGCCACGGAGAGTTTCACCTCGTTGAATGCATCTGTCAGCAGCTCGTCTTCCACCACAATCATATCGGCCTTGATCTTGACTGTGCCTTTCTGTGGATTAATCACGGCACGGATGTTGTTGATGCGGTCGGCACCGGACACCATCTTGGAATAGGCAGTGATGAAGGAGGCTTCGAGAGCCTGGATGACTCGCTCGCGGGTAAGGTCTTTTTCGCGAACGTAGAAATCAATCAGGGCGGAGATATCGGTGGTGGCCATTTTCTTGTCTGGTTGTGTGGTGATTTTTTTTGTTTGTTGCCGTGTATAAAAAAAGAGCGGGTCCCAGACCCGCCCCAATCTCATAACGGACCGGAACTTGTACGCGCGGATTATAGACGCGGACTGATGCTCTGTCAAGCTTTTTTGTGCTGAACTGACCCTATTTTGTAGCTTGTAACAGGCGGCTGTGCAGGCTGGCGGCTACGGTTCCGGGTGTATCTCCGGTTTCGCTCAGCCGGGTGAAATGCGTGGCGTCCGAATAGTGCACCACATGCAGAGTCAGGCTGCCATCGGCGTTGATTTCGGCATAACCTCCCACCGGCACGGAGCAATCTGCCTGCAGCAGGTTCAGGAAGGCTCGTTCGCAGGAAATACAGCGGCTGGTCGGCTCGTGATTCACCCGGGCGACCATCTCCAGCGCGGCTGTGTCCTCTTTGCGGCATTCCAGGGCAATGGCTCCCTGGCCCAGCGCGGGAAGAAAAGCATCCACCGGAAGCCCCACCACACGCACCGGCGTGCCATTCACTTCGAATGCCTCCTGCGGGTAGCCCAGGCGGTTCAAGCCGGCGCGAGCCAGCAGGGTGGCCGAAACCTCCGGGTTCTCCACCATCTTGCGCAGCCGGGTGGCCACATTGCCACGCACCGGCACCGTGCGGGCGCGGCCCTCCCAGTAAGTTTGCACCATGTGGCTGCGGCGCACACTCCCCGTGGCAATGACGAGATTCTGTTCATCGGCATCCGCCTTCATGACCAGCACATCCTGAATCTCCTCGCGCGGCAGCACGGCAGCCAGCGCAAAGCGCGCATCCAGCACTCCGGGCATGTCCTTCAGGCTGTGTACCGCGCAGTCAATCTCTCCGGCCGCCAGGGCTTCTTCAATGGCTGCAATGAATACTCCCTTGTCGCCCGTGTTCGTGGCTGCATTTACCATGTGCAGCGGAATATCCGTGCGCTGGTCCCCGGCAGTGGTGATAATCCTGATTTCGCACTCCAGCCCGGGATTAGCGGCTTTCAATGCGGTGATGGCCTGGTGGGTCTGCGCTAGCGCCAGCTCACTACCACGGGTCCCGATGCGGAGAAGATTGCTGCTCATGCCCTGCATTCTATCTCGCCCTTCTGACCATTGCAACCGCTAAGCCTGACAGCGTGAGCATTCTGCCAGATAAATTGATATTTGTCGTTCCGACAAAGGTACAAAGTACGAGGTGGGAGGTACGAAGTGAAAGTTCCGCGAGCCATGCGGCTCGCCATTTGTTATCAGGCGAATACACCTGCAGGCGCCAGCCTGCCTGACTTTATACTTCGCACTTCCCACTTCGTACCTCGTACTTCTTCAAATTCCGATTTGTCGGCTCTGTACTCAAACCTGGGAATACGTGTGGAGAATTCCACCCTGCTGCGCATTGGTGCGCCAGATGCATGCTACGTGCTATGACGCCTGGGCAGGGCTTAATTGCAGGATGATATCCCGCATGGCTTGCCAATGGGAGGGCTGGGGTCCCGGGGACTCCAGAAGGGTGCTGAGCTTCATGAAATTGAAATCAGTAGCATCCAGCAGGAGGGTGCCATCCGGCATGCGGGAAATATGCTTCTGCGAGGGATGCACAATCAGCCAGCCTTCTTTCTCATAGCCGTTGTCAAAGGTTTTGAGCAGAACGGTGGTATCTTTCTTCAACCCGGAGTTGAAGGCGGCTCGTATCACGCCGCGGTGGGTGACACTGGTGAACTCGCCGTTGTCCTCGCGGCTCTGAATCCCCCGCAACTCCACCAGCACCGTGGGTTGCATCAGATTGACGGGGTTCGGGAGGAGGTTAATTGTTTCCGGCTTTTCTGCGGGGCTGCTGCAGGAGGTGAGCAGGGTTGCAGCGCACGCCAGGGTAACTAAATGGTTCATGGCATATGATGGTGTTGATGCGTGGCGTGAATGACTTTCTGTGCTTCGAATATCCAGCTGTGGTAGGGTGGTGTGTTGAATTGTTTGGCTGGAAGCAAGGGATTATTCCAGCTGGCGCGTGGGGAGCTGGTGCCGAAAACTTCGCGTCGGGTGAATAACTCTCCGTCTGCCAGACCGTGCAGGAACCAGAAAGCATTGATGGCTACCAGCCCGCCGTAGATGGCATGCAGGGCGGTGCCGTTGCCGATGACGGTTCGTCCTGCATGCGTCAGCCACAGGGTGAAGGCGAACAGGGAGCTCCCGAACAGCGCCAATGTCGTGTAGGGGCAGCTTGTAACCCAGAGCCCGGTTATGCTCCACAAAAGCTCGCAACCGGCCAGTGTGCACAGCAGAATAACCAGCGGCCAGATGATGCACCCTCTGATTCCCCGCTTTTCAAGTTTATCTCCCAGCCGGCATAAAAGCCAATAGCATGCCAGTGCCGGCACCGTGGTGAAGACCATGACGGAGAGGACAAGAAACAAATGCGGAACTGACCACACGAGGTAGTCATGCCAGGTAGGCTCGTGCCCTGGTACCAGCGCTGCTGCGATGCTCAGACTGAGTGCCCCCAGCGTCGGGGTGAGCACCAGCAGCCAGCCCATGACTCGCTGGCCGGTGCTTTGAGATTGTGGTCTGTGGGGCGATGTCGGCACGAGCCTATCTCTTCATGATTTCGATTTCCAGCGTATAAAGCTTCTGCCGCAGCCGGAGCGATTTGGGGGTACTCTTTCCGGCCACGACCTCTTCCAGCCGTATTTGCTCCTTGTAGTTTCGGGCAAGTAGTTGAGACAGCTCGGTACAGTGGGTATCAGAAGCTGATGCAAGTTCTGCGGTCAGGTACTTTTCCTCCGCCCGGAGTATGTCTGCGAGGGGGCAGAGCCCCTGGTTATATTGCTGCACCGCAGCTTGTACCACCGGGCTGGAATGTTGTTTCAGACTGTTCCAGTATGCCTGGGTGTCCGTATCATTGGCCATGACAGCGCCGGCCAGGATAAAACTGAGGAGAAATTGTTGAATGGTACGCATGGTTCGTAGGCTGAGGTGATGATGCTCTCACATATGATGACGTATGAGTGGAGCCTCTTTGTTTATGTTATAGTAAAAAATCTGACTTTTCAATTGTTTCCCTGATAATGCTCCAGAATATCTGCAGGGATGTAGGCGAAGAGCAGCGTGAGGCCGGATTCGTGATGGCTATCCTCCTTCATCAGCAGGCTGACCAGATTCCGGCTGTGTTCTTTGATGATGCATTCACTTATCTGCTCCGCCGGGATGCTGTGGAGCACACACCCCGATGCGCTGATGGCAACAGCTCGGCGGTTGGTGAAGATATAGGTCTGGTTGGTAAGAATCTTCCGTTTGAGGGTGGGCGCTGCCGCGAAAAGTATGATGCCAAGCAGGAGGATGCCACCCGCCAGATTCCCGGAGCAGAATTCGTGGAGCATTGAGAGCGGTTCCACCGGGTACAGCAGATGCAGACTGTTGGCATAAATCAGCACCAGGATGAGCATCGGGATATACTCATGCACCGACTGGCCGGGTAATTGCGCTTTCCCCTGCCAGATGATTTCTTCCCCCTCTTGCAGAGGGATATCGGTGATATTCTGCATGTGAGTATCATAACATAAAAAAAATCAATGTCTAGTGGAAAATGGCTTTCTGCGGCCATGCTCGAGTGCGCTCACTCAATGATGTCGCAATGTGAGCGATAAATTGATGTTTGTCGTTGTCGGGGCACGGGACTTCAGTCCCGAAATAACGGTGCTTCCAATCGGGACTGAAGTCCCGTGCTCCGACAGAGTTCCCCCACAAATTCGCGTTTATCGGGATGAGAAGATGCTTTCGAGGACGCACCGATCCTCAATATCTGCAATCTCGGAGTAATTTTCAGGTGGGAAGAAAAGGCTTGCATCTGCCATGAAAAGAGGTTAAAGTCTCTTCCGACAACTACTTTAAGTATGAATTTTTTTGTCGATACCTGTTTTCTGATGAGTGAGGCGGGGCGTCGTTATCTTCTGGCGTCCGGTATGCGTTTTTCAGTGATACGCACCGTGAAAAAAGAACTGGAGAAACTGGCCGCCCGGGACAAGAATGTGAAAGCCGCGCAGGAAGCCCTCTCTTTCATGGCGCAGCACGCTGAGCTCTTTGAACTCTGCGAACAACTGCCGGAGGAACGCGATATCCTGGTTTCGAATCGGGAGGGGCAGGAGGTTCTGGCGGATAGCGTGTTTCGCCGTATCGCCATTCGTTGTGCTGATGAGCAGGTGCCTGTGCACTTCCTGACGGCAGATAGCGCCCTGGCCGAGGTGTTGAGAGGCTATGCGGAACGGATTACGTACCTGGAACGCCAGGGCGGTCTCGTTCGCGATTGGCGGGAGCACCGGACTGAAACTGTGCCATTGGCTGAAGCCGAGCTGGCCGTGCTACTGAAGGAAAGCGATGTGGTGCTTTCTTCTTCTGGCCTTCGTTCGCCGTTTCTGCGGCAATTTTTGTTGAATGTGCAGCACCTGGCGGCAAACCACAAACGCTTGCGCCCCATTTTGCATGAGCTATCCCAGGCTCAAATCAGCGCAGATGGGCATTTGTCGCTGGAGCTTCTGGAGCTGCTGGAAAGCAGCGAAGTAGTAAAACACTGTGGCTGCGAGACTCCGTATCGCTCCGAAACCGCCATGCTGGATGCTCTTTATTATGCCCGTTCGGCGGGGCGGCGTGTTACGGTGATTGTTTCCGGTTGGGATGATGTGGTGCAGCGCTATGATGCACGCAGCCATGCTGCGGAACCCGGGGCGGATGCTGTCAATTTCCGGGTGATTTCGCCGACCGGCGGGCTGGTTCCGTTGTTGAATGCATGGCAGCTGAGAAAACTTCGCAAACCGGAAATCATGACATTTCCGCTTGCTCCGATTCCGGCTTCCGCAGAACAGGAATCGGAGCCTCATGTTGATGTGGAAGCTCCGGATGTTCCTCATACCATTGAAGAAGAAGTCAGTTCCATTGGTTCTCAGCTGGCACAGCTTGTGAAGAATGAGCACACCGAGGCGGTATGGGAGCTGGTGGGTGATAGCCAGCCGCGGCTGAGCCTGGCCATTCTCCACGCCCTGCGCTGGGGACGCCTGTCTTTGCTCCAGTCTCTCACCGATAAGGCGGAGGTAGTGTCGGCGTACTGCTTCGATAACTGGTTCAAGAAGTCACCGCGCAATCCGGATTGCATGACCGGTGCGCAGTTGCTGGCGGATGATACCTACTATGCTCAGTTACGCATCGTAATCCGGAAAAGTAAGGAGTTTTCGCCGGATTCTCCATCCATCCGGGAATTGGCTACGCTTGTCTCCCAAGGAGAGCCTGAAGCAGCGTCCAGGGCAAAAGCGATACTGGAGATTCTGCGAGCCCGCGGTGTGGTAGTGGATGAACAGCAGGTCCTTCAGAAACCGGAGAAGGAACCCAGCCCCATTGATTGCAGGAAAGCAGATGCGAAATACAATCATCTTTTCCACCAGCAGATGGATAAGATGAAGATGGATGAGTTTGTGGCTGAATTACGGAAGACGTACCGCCCTGTTGACTGGCCTTCTATCTTTACCGTGGCTATCAAGGTGGCACGCCGCCGGAACAAGCCTGCCATGGTGACCGCCTTGCTCAATCAGATTTCTGACAGTGTACCGGCCTATTGCTTTGAAAACTGGTTTGCTCGCTCCAAGACCAATGCGGAGTCTCCCCGTGCCCGCGATTTACTGTTGCGTAAATCATTTTTCGATATCACAAAACGGATTATCGCCAGGAGCGAGGATTTAAGTTCATGCCGTCCCTCCATGCAGGTGTTGCTTACTCTTCAGCGCGACCAGGATGAAACCGTGCGCTCCCGAGCCAGACTTCTTCAGGAATTGGCAGCTGCCAAAGGCGCCCCCGTTCCGGGAAAGGTCAAGTAGTCTGTGCGAGTCCGTCCTGAAAAGTATAGATACGCGTATTTTCAAGATTATGTAAGCAATAGAAATATCCACTACATTCCATGAAAGGAATTGGAGTGTCTCGCAGTTGCCGTTATACTGGGGCGTATGGCGAGCAGGGGGAGAATCAATTATTCCGGGATTCGTAAATCGCGTCAGCTAACCAGCCGATGGGGGTGGCAAGCAGGGAGAGGGGAATATCGACCACTTCTGCACACCAGCTCAGGGGCTGCAGGCAGCGGTTGTACCAGCTGCGGCGGGAGGGAAGCCGCTGCACGTGGAATTTGTAGAGCTGAAGATGCCCCGACATCCCTTTTCGCCCACCCAGTTCCGGGAGAATCAGCTTATTATCAATCTGACTATCGTACAGGAGGGTGGCGTTCCCCGGATTGTACTGCTCAGCCGGTATGAGTGGAACGTGCTTCAATGCTTGTGAGGCAAATTTGACTCGTTTGACGAGTATTTCCAGTTGCGGCAATGTGAGCTCTGCGTAGTAGAGTTCTTCCGGGTACCGGGAGGGATCCACCTTATCCCGGCAGTAGAGGCGGCAGTTCAATGATGGGCGCTTCTCCGTCCAGGGCGTTTGGTGAATGAAAATGGGGTAGCGGGCCGGAACGTAGGCGATGGGGATTTCCACCACATAGTTTTCGCCTTTCTTCCAGAGCCGTGTGTGATAGTTGCTGTGCTTCTGCTCGTAACGTATGGTCGGCACCATCTGCCCCGGTTCAGCCAGGGCTCCGCCCAGGTCAATGAGGGTGAATCTCCCGGTGCCGATGGCAATGTACACTTCTATCAGCAGGAGAAGCAGAACAAGGCCGATTCCGCCGGCGATACGCGAGATTTTGAACAGGTGGATGATACCCGTGAACAACAACGCAACAATGATGAGTCTCGCATAGTACCACAACCCGAGGAAAATGAAGGGCATGGTCATGGGCCCGTTCAGGTGGCCATAGTCCAGGATATCCAGGGCGCAAAAATATGCCGGCACACCTGCAGCCAGCCCACAGAGCAGTGCCAGGGTGGAGAAAAATCTGCCGGTCCCGGTTTCAGGCCTGTATCGGAAGCGTTGGACGATACCCATCACCACTGCGGTGATGAAAAAGCTGGTGAGGAGGAGCAAGGCCCAGGGGCGCTCTTCCACATGGTGGTCACAGCAGGCGCGGTAGATGATTTCCAGGAGCCTGAGCCCGAGTGTGCCCGATACCAGCAGAATCAGGCCGGTCAGGCATAGTTCTCGGGCTGCTTTGAACATATCAGCGAGCGTTCAGGAAGTTCACGATTCCGTGGCCTATGGCTTCGGCATAGCGGATAGCGTTCTTCTCCTTGCCCAGGAATCTGGCGTGCTGGGGATTGGAGAGGAAGGTGGCTTCGGTGATGGCGGCTGGCACATAGGATTCGTTGCAGGCATTCAGCCAATCGCCGCCACCCTTGCGGCCATCGTTGCGGATGATGACGCCGCAGCGCACGCCGTTGTTGGGCATGCCGCCCTGGTCATAGATGGTGGCATCGATGACATCCGCCAGGGCGATGCCGAGGCCGGTGCCTTCCTCATTGCAGTAGATGGCGCCCTTGTTGTACACCATCCAGTGGTTGGTCATGCTGTTGTGGTGCAGGTAGACCACGGCGGCCGGGTTCTGGTCCAGCGCGTAGTTGGTGCTGAGCATACCCACGGCCATGCGGTGCGGGTGGTGCTTGGAGCGGTAGATGGCGTTCGGCTCCGGGGTGTTCACATGGTGCACCTTCTCGCGGCGGGCTATTTCCGCCAGCTTCTTATCGGTGGGCATGGAGCCGCGGCAGCAGATGCGGCAGTCGTAGCCCGCCTCGCGGATGATGCGGGCGGTGTGGCCCGCATAGCGGTACCAGTACTCGCATTCCTCAATCATGCCGTAGCGGTTGTCCGGGGTGCGGGCGCCCTGTCCGCCGCGTTCCGGGTGGTAGTAGTGGCCGATATCGAGCACCACCACCCTGGATTCTCGCACCTGGGCACGCATCATCTGCTGCGTGCAGCTGGTGAGCAGGAGCAGGGGGAGAAGCAGGAGATAAAGGTACAGTTTTTTCATAATCCGAGTTCAGGCTGACCGCCGGGCAGCATGGCGCCCAACTTGTGATAGGCTGCGGGCATGGCTTCGCGCCCGCGCGGCGTGCGCTTGATATAGCCCTGCATGATGAGGAAGGGTTCGTGCACGTCCTCGATGGTGGATTCATCCTCGCCCACGGCCACGGCCAGCGAGGAAAGCCCCACGGGGCCGCCGCCGAACTTGTAGATGATGGTCTCCAGCAGGCGCTTGTCCATCTCATCGAGCCCGTCGTCGTCAATATCAATCATCCCCAGGGCGGCCTGGGCCACCTCGGCCGTGATGCGGCCATCCGCCTTCACCTGGGCATAGTCGCGCACCCAGCGCAGCAGGGCATTCGCCACGCGGGGAGTGCCGCGGGAGCGCCGTGCAATGGCCAGTGCGCCGGCCGGTGCGAGGTCCACATCCAGCAGACCGGCAGAGCGGTGCAGAATCTGGCAGAGCTCATCGGCCGAGTAGTAATCCAGGCGGTTCACCAGCCCGAAGCGCGAGCGGAGCGGCCCGGTGAGCATGCCGGCGCGAGTGGTGGCGCCCACCAGGGTGAACTTCGGCAGGTTCAGCTGGATGGAGCGGGCATTCGGCCCCTGGTCGATGATGATATCGAGCCTGAAATCCTCCATGGCCGGGTACAGGTACTCCTCTATCGCAGGGTGCAGGCGGTGAATTTCATCGATGAAGAGCACGTCTCCCTTCTCCACATTGGTGAGGATGCCGGCCAGGTCGCCCGCCTTTTCAATCTGCGGGCCGCTGGTGGTGTGCAACCGGTGCCCCACGGCCCCTGCAATGATATTGGCCAGGGTGGTCTTGCCCAGTCCCGGCGGGCCGCTGAGCAGCACGTGGTCGAGCACATCGCCGCGCATGCGGGCCGCCTCCACCATGAGCATGAGCCGCTCCTTCACCTTCTCCTGCCCGCAGAACTCGCTGAACGCTGGCGGGCGCAGGGAAAGATCATAGCTCGTGACGGGGCTGTCCGCCATGCGGGTGTAGAGGGAATCGGCCATCGGGGGAAATCTGGGATTGTTTGTGGAATATTAGATGCTCCGGCTTCGCTATAGCAGAAAATCGCCGCTAAGTCAAGATTCGCGCACGCCTTATCTCCAACGCACCGCGCACTTGCCCCCGGGTTTATGTAAATATTGAACGAGAAATGAGAATTTGTCGTTCCGGCAAAATTACGAATTACGAGTTACGAATTACGAATTGTCAGCTCCGCGAGCCTTACGGCTCGCCATTGTACATCAAATGATTCCATACTGGCGGGCGAATGCCCGCGGAACTTTTTACTTCGTAATTCGTAACTCGTAACTCGTAATTCAAATTCCGATTTATCTACCTTTTTAATTACCGAGGATACATCAATCCCGCTACAGATTAATGATGCCAGCGCTTATCAGGATATCGCATCCTGCAGCCCGCTGCCCCTTTTTCCGCCTGCGCGAATCAGCGTGGCGATGTGCTGTTTCTGAATCTTGTGCTGGTACGGATGAGCCAGCGCCCAATCCAGTGGCGTGCGGCCTTGTTCATCCTCTGCATTCACGTGCGCCCCGGCCGCAAGGAGCATTTCTGCCAGTTCCGGACTGGTACAGTAGTGCAGCGGTGTTTCTCCTTCACTATTGACTGCGCAAGGATCAGCCCCGGCGGCAAGCAGGGCTTTGGCCACTCCGGGTGTATGTGGACGGAACAGCGGAGTCTCGCCGGATTCGAGCCGGGCATTCACATCCAATCCGCTCTGTATAAGCATAGCCACACTTTCAGCATCAACCGCACTGTGCAGTGCTGTATAACCACCAACCGCAACGGCTTGTGGATTCGCCCCGGCCGCCAGTAACAGGCGCATTTCCTCAGCCGGATGATAATTCATCAGAGCCGATTGTCCGTATTTGCCGATAATCGTTGCATTCGCTCCGGCCGCAAGCAGAAACTCCAGCACCTCACCACGCGCAAAAAATATCGGCGGACAACCAAACCGGGTCAGCCCATTCACATCCGCCCCGGCCTCCAGAAGCAAGCGAGCCATCCTCGCCGAACGCGCCCGGTGCAAAGGGCGATGCCCATAGGAATCTATGACAACATCCGGGCTCATTCCGTCTGTCAGAAATTGCTGAACCTGCTCAGTATCGTCCGCTTCCAGCGCCTGAGACATGCGACATTTTGCCAACTCTTCCTTCGGCATCCCGGCACTTTTTTGCAACAAATCCACTATTTCAGCGCTCACTCGGAGGGCAAACGCACTATGAATCATATCGTCATCAGCCTTCACAAAGCGCAGCAGTTTGCGAACCTGCTTAAGAGGCCCAAGCTGTATTGCCTTCCACAACTGGCTCCGGTATTTTTTGCGTTTACGGCGCTGTCGGCTATTCATGAGAACATTATAGCGCAAAACTTCTGCTTTGGCAAGTTGGCCTCTAAAAATACACAAAATGGAATTTGTGGGGGAACTCTTCGGAGCACGGGACTTCAGTCCCGATTGGAAGCACCGTTATTTCGGGACTGAAGTCCCGTGCCCCGACAACGACAAACATCAATTTAGTGAGTTTTTAGCGGTTCCCGAATTGCTTTTTGCCATAGCAAAGAACCGGGGCAGGCTGGGCCTGCCCCGGTTAAAAATGCTGAGATGGTGGTTACACCAGCTGGGCGATGAGTGCTTCGCGGTCGCCGGGGCAGAAATCCATGGGCGGGATTTCCGGCAGCGTGTAGCAACCGGGGGCCAGGCGCATACTGGCGCGGGCTGCGGCTACCATCACCTGGGCGGTGAGGGCCGGGTTGTTGATGCGCATTTCGAACTTGAAAATCTGGTTCTGCGTGGTGCCGGATACGCCCTTGCGCTCCATGTACACGCCGTGACCCATGTCGCGCAGGGAATCGATGTCCGGAACCAGCTTCACGTGCGTTTCATCGTGGCAGAAGTAATCATCGGCCTTGATGGCTGCTTCTACCTCGGCAAAGTCGGCGCCTTCCTCCAGCTGCACGTAGACCATGCGGCGATGCACCCCGGAACCCGTGGGAATGGTGAGGGAGAGGGCATCCTTCACGCCGGCCTTGGAGCGGGCCACCACGCTGTGACCCATGCTCATGCCGGGGCCGAAGTTCGTGTAGGTGATTCCCTTGGGCGCCATAGCCAGCATCATGGTGCGCATCACAGAATCCGAACCGGGATCCCAACCGGCGGAAATCACGGAAACGGCCTTGTTCTCCCGGGCCTGCGCACCGAGCGAGCGGCGCAAATCTACGATTCCGCCGTGTATATCATAGCTGTCCACGGTGTTGATTCCCTTGGCCAGCAGGGGCAGGGCGGTCTCCTCCACGCTGCGGGTCGGCGTGCAGAGCAGGGCCACGTCCACCGCGCCCAGCTCGGTGATGTCCGTCACCGTTTTGATTCCGTGTACGGGAGCGCTGCCTGCGCGGCGTACAATGCCTACTAATTCCATATCAGGCGCAGCGCGCAGTGCATCCACTGAGTACTTGCCGATATTCCCGTATCCTACGATTGCTACCTTAATCATCTTCGTGATTCTGTGTGGCTTGCGTTGTTATGTGTCTGTGGCGGGAATCCTATTTCCTGCCGCGGCGGTATTGTATACGATTTCCTCTCCCAACGCAAGTGCAGACTTTTGCATAAATGCACTTTTTAGAATTATTCCTATAATACCTTGTTTCGTGTCATTTATATTTTTTGAAGCAGCATATTTTGGTGAACGAGCGGGAAAAACAATAGAAATCCCGCGGCAAGCGTCTGTTTATTGGAAACCACACTTTTTTTGTTGCAGATTCGGAGCAATAATTCCGCCAATGCTCAACAAAATCACCTGCTGAGTGCGTCTATTTATTAGAAATAACGCTTCTCCTGCACTTTTTTGTTGCGGATTCGGTGTGGAAAAGTATTATTATCGGCATAAGGAGATTATAGATGAAGACAATGAATAGTTATCTTATCAAGACTTTTGCGGCTCTGGCATTAGTCTCGCCACTTGTTTCTGCTGCGGAGCCTCCGAGGCCTGCAGCTCCGGCGTCCGCACCAGTAGCGGCATTGGATGCGGAGCTTCATGAGGCTGTGCTCAAGTGCTTTTATGCGTTCCGGCATGATGATTCCTCCCTGCGGGAATTGCTGCAGAAGGGGGCAGATGTGAACGCGGTGGATGCTGCGGGCAACAATGCGCTGATGCTGCTTATCAAAGCCGCAGATGGGCACAACGAACACCACATCCGAAAAGAGCTCTTCGAGTTCCTGCGCGATGCCGGGATAAATCTGCACGCCCGCAATAAAGACGGCTTGAATGCTGCGGAGCTGAACTGCAGCCTGTATTGGCCCTACGATTTCCTGACAAAAGAATTTGAGAAAGCCGGTGTGCCGATAAGCCCGGGGGCTCGCCTGGCAGCCGCTGCAGCGGTGAGCAATGTGGCCGAGGTGGAGCGCCTGTTGCAAGCCGGGGCTGATCCGAATTTCAACCGTGCCTGCGCCCTGTCTCAATGCATGGGGATTATAACAGACGGTCCCAAAAAGAACGAGGTCATCATCGCAGCCCTGTTGCTGCAAGCCGGAGCCGACCCGAACCTAGGAGGCGACTCCCTGATGACGCGCGCGGTGCTCAGTGACTATTCTGAAGAATTGGTGCCTCTGCTCTTGCAGCACGGGTTCCGTGTGCGGGATTTCGATGCGGAAACTACCAGCCGATGGATGGAGCATATACTGGTGCATCGTTCCCCTGCTAAGGTAAAAAACGTTAATCTGCTCATCTGCCACGGGGCGGTGCTGAATGATGAAACGTGGCACACTCCCTACTTCTGCCATCTGGTGACAAAGAATACCAATTTCTGGCAGAATATGGAGCTCGCCCGCCATTTTATCGAGCTGGGGCTGGATGCCACCCGCAAGGATAAGGACGGTAAAACCGCCTTCATGCTGGCTCGCGAAAAGAAGCTCAGTCTGGGTATCCAGCAGATTCTGGGGAATCCGCAGGCCGTGCTGGCCGAGCGCCAACAAAAGGCTCAGGTGGTGGATGAGGCAGGGCGCACGCAGCTGATGCTGGCTGTGGCAGACCCCCACCAGTCCGCCATCGAGGTGTACAAATGGCTTCGCGCCGGGGCCGATGTGAACGTCCGCGATGCCCAGGGCCGCACCGCCCTGTTCTATATCAACTCCTTCTGCCCGCAGAAGGACCTGAAAGCAAAGCTGCTCATCGAGGCCGGGGCCGATGTGAATGCCCGCGATGCGCAGGGGCTCACCCCGCTGCTGGCGCTGCCGTATGTGCACGACCTCTCCATACCGCAGCAGCGTTCCTGTGCCCCCGTCATCCGCCTGCTGGCCGCAGCCGGGGCAGATTTGAACGCCTGCGATCCCGCCGGCTTCACTCGCCTGGAGCAGATGCTGCGCCGCGGGAACCTGAGCCGGGCCGATACGGAATGCGTGGTGCTGCTCCGGCAGCTTGGCTGCACGCCTCGCCCCGAAGCCGTGAAAAAATAAGCTGCATCATCATAGAGGAAAGGAGAATTCATGCTGCCATTATCCATGAAATTGCTTGCTCCGGTTCTGGCCGCGCTGGTGCTGATGCCCCCACCGGCCGGAGCTGCTGAAATGAAGGAAGTTGCGTGCAAGGAAACGCTTCTCTGCTCTGAGGTGACCCCGGAGGATGCCGCGCTGTTCGACCGCTATTTCGGCACTGCTGCCGCGCCGGTTGCAGAGGGATGGGATGCGGAGAAGCTGGTGCAATTCTCATCCTCCTGGCAGCGGAACAAGGCCGGTAAGCAGGTGCTCTGCGAGCGCCTGATGATTCTTGCAGAGGATGGCAGCACGCTGCGCAAACTATTCTGCGAACGCTTTGAGACAAATCCCGCTAAACGGGTTAACTACAAGGAGAAGAAATATCGCGCCGTTGTGCCTTTTGTGTTTGCTTACAATCTGGTGGGTATTGTTGATTTTGACGATGAAACGCTGTATGTGGATTGCGTTCATTTTAATCCGCAGACCCGCAGCCTGGAGGGTATTGAAAGCAAGCATTGGTCTCGCAGGGAATTACACGCCATGCGCGGTGATTTGACCGAAGAGGACAAGTCGCTTTTCGACACCTGTTTCCCCAGGCACAAATGGCGCCGCACTCCCCCCACCTGGGATGCCGGGCTGCGAGTGCTGTATTCTGCCCGGGGGCGCACCGGTGCCCGCGGTGCCTATGCGCTCAACGGCTGCCTCAAACGCATCGCGGCGGATGGCAGCAGCTGCCGCCTCGCGGTCAAAACCCTCGAAACCAAGGGCGCCTGGATATGCCGTGACCGCCCCCGGGCCTGCGAGCTCCCCATGGTGGTGCCCTTTGTCTTTGTGGAGCTGAGTAACAAACTCCGCTTTCATATAGAGCAGTTTAATCCCCGGAGCGGGGCATACGAAGGTTCCCGTATCAGGGAGTATGACTTCCGCTCGCTGGAGCTGGTGAATGATGCCTGGACGCCCGCCGCCCCTTCGAATTAAGCTTCCACATGGATTCTGATACACGAAATAATATGAACAAGAGCTTGATGATTACCGCTTGTTGTCTGCTTCTGATTCTTTCTGCAAAGGCAGAGGAGGTTGTTTACCCCGGAAATCCTGACCATCCGGAATTCGGAAACAGGCTGTATTTTGAATATGATAGTGTGCTGATTCGCCTCATTCAGAAGATGAATGGCAGCGATGCCTCGCGTCAGGCAGTCATAAGCCGCATCAAGGAACACCCCGAAGAAGTGAACGACTGGTGGAGCCACGAGGGCTGGAGCGGCTCACCCCTGACAGAAGCCATGCGTAAGAACGACAAGGAGATAGTGTCCCTTCTTCTGGCGGGTGGGGCTATTCCGTTCCCGCCTCCCGGCACCTCATTCTGGACGAATTATGCAGAAGGTAAACCGCAATATGCTGAGATTTTCTCCCTCATCAGGGCAGCTCAGAAAAAATACCCTGTCTATTCGAGCATACTGTCCTCCGATGCATATCGCAAGCGCCACTCCGGAAAGTGATGGAGAATTCCCTGCCGTGTAATATCAACATGGGTAGAAAGAGATAGGCATGTCGACGAACCAGACAGACGGCGATAAGGCAGTGCGACCGGATGGCGCTCTCCGCCTTTTGAAGGGGGGCGCGGCGGCGGTGCTTGCCATTGTTGCGTTGTGTGGCATTCTCGTGGCCGGTTTCATGTATTCGGATGTTGCTCAAAGCGTGAGCAGCGAGCCCGTGTACGAAACGACACCGGGGCAGGTGAACCCGGCACTGGATGGCAAGTTGGTCAAGATGCGAGTCACCGAACTGGTTGCAGAGGGTGGCCCGGTGGTGGATGAAATTTTCGGGTTGCGAGAGGCGAACACTATCGCCTTGAACCGTTATTACAGGCCGGAATGTTTTGATGGGCGGCTGCGGGTGTATTATAAGGAACTGCATGGTATTCGAAAGTCTTTGATCCTTGCTTCTGAAGTGAAAGCAGGCGCCTACTCGCTCCGCGCACGAGATAGTTTCTGGGATGCCCTGGCCGGGGAATACCTCAACCCCGATGAAATGACCCTCCCGGCAGCATGGGCGGGGCGCGTGGTATTCTGCACGGCGCATGGTATCACCCTGCGCACAGATGATACCTCCAACCTTGCAACTCAATACGCAGAGTTCCGATATAGGCGGATTCCGTCACCCTGGCGCGGAGAACTCCACATGGTAGGCCGCCAGCAGGGTAAGGTGCTGGACCTCACCGGTGAGGGCTGCGGACTCATTCGCGGGGAGCAGCGGTACCAACAAAAGAGCAGGATTCGCACTGCAATATGGGAGCCGCAGGAATTACTTGCTTTGCTGGGTGGCATAACTCTGTGCCTGCTGCCGGCTGTGTGGATGGTACAGAAACAAGGATGCTTGCGGGCAACCTGCGTTTCCTTGCTTTTGGGAATCCTGCTCAGTGCATGGGTGGCATCCGCGTTTTTGCTCCTCCCCTACTCGGAGCATAATTGGATGACTTGGACATATACCTTGGTTCCCGGCCTGATTGCCCTCGTTCTGCTCTGGTTCGCGTGCCGGAAGAACAGTAAGGAGCATTAGGCATCTCCATTTCGTCCCCGCTCCTCTACCCCGATTAATGATGAGGCAATTAAAAATTGATGTGTTATCCGTATTGGTGGTGACGGACAAATTGATGTTTTTCGTTGTCGGGGCACGGGACTTCTGTCCCGAAATAATGGTGCTTCCAATCGGGACTGAAGTCCCGTGCTCCGCCAATGTTCCCCTCCACAAATTCCGAACTATCGGGCAGTAGTGGCTTCTTCAATGTTGTTTATGTTTCAATATCTTACAAAGTTCTTGGGATACACGCGCCGTTTTCGCCACCTGGTGTACTAATGGCTTGTACTACCTGTCTGTTTCTGGTAAAATCCTCCTGCAACAAATATCCATCTTCTAAATACTATGAATCTGAAACCTTTAGTGTGCTCTGCGCTTGTTGCTGCAATGTCATTTGCTGCCCCCTCAGCTTTCGGGAACGAAAACATTGCCGTTTCGGCAGTTTCGCAAGACTCGTCACCCATTGCTGGCCCTGAAGAAAATGCCAGTTGTCAATCTTTGCCCAATATTTGCTTCCGAGTCAGTTGGAGGGTTGAAGAAGGCACCCTGAAAGCGATCCGATACGATAAAACGATTTCTTCAATCAGTTTATAACATCGCACTGCCGGCTGCAAACGCGCAGCATAATGCCTGCCGCGCTTGAACGGAGCTGTGGAAATATGTCCATGCCTTTCTCTCGAATATCGATATAATGATGCTATGGAATCTGAGTCGGCCAGATTCGGGACTTCTTGTGCCACAAAATCATTGTCGTGAGGTTATTATAATGATGAAAAACTGTTATCGCACAGTCATGTATGGCAAGGGCAAATCTTTCGTTTGCCTGGTTCTCGCCGTGCTGCTATGCTGCCTGAGTAGCTGCAGATGCCTGGTATCCTGCGGCTTGGGGGATCGGCTGGACCAGGCTGGCAGAGCAGAAGCGAAAAAATCGGCCTATGTGGAGAAAAAGCCGTTTTATCAGTTGAACGACTGCTTTTATGCACGGGTGCGTCTGGAATATTACAGCGAGCACCCCAGTGTGCTGAAAATCGCCTATGTCAGTGAGCCATATGCCCCGGATACCCCTGCCGGAGCTTCAATAGAGGGCTTTTTGTTAATGAGCGCGTCCGAGGTTGACCACCATCTTGAACAGACGGTGCCGGAGCCTCCTGCAACAGCGCGCAAGTTCATTCCGGCAGACGAGTTCGACTTCAAATCTGCCGTTCACCTGTCCCATTCTCCATGCATCAACGGCTGCGGAGTGCGTGGCATCCGCTCCGCGATGAAAGGGGGGCTCCACCCGTTGACGCTGACCTACCATGCAGAAGACGTCTACCCCGGGGTGCCGGTGCGGCGCAGCGCCGGCAACTACATCCGGACACCGCTTGTGGCGCTGCTGTCTTATGGGGTGGATGTTCCCGTTTCTCTGGCTGGCAGCACAATCTACATCATTGTCGTAGTCCCGGCCCTCATCGGGTATTATTATTTTTAGTCCTGCCAAGTAGACAATTAATTGAAACAGAAATGATTCCCCATGAGGCTCGTAAATAGACTGATTCTTTCTGTTATGATAGCGTCATTCCTGCTGGGCTGTTGTTCCGGCAACGGCGGCCAGGTTGTGGAATCATATCAACCATGCAAGCCCTATTCAAGGATGGACGTGTTGACTTCTCCGGGAGAGTGGAGCCTGGGAAAATCCAACTATACTCAAGTGGGTGTGAAGTTGGATTGTTCTGTTTCCATAAAATTGCCGTCCAGACAATGGCTGCACTACATGTCTCCACACGGTTATCCTGAATATTCAAGGGAACGTTGTTCATACAGAGGAGGCATCATATTAGGCAGTGCAACGCTGAAGGAGGTTGATTTCAAAGGGATTCCTTTATGTGCCTTTTTGCACAATTCGGAGACTTATTTCCTGACCCTTAATCCTTTCTTCATTTATCCAGAGGAGGGCCAATTAGATAGAGCATTATTCCATACATATCTATATAAGATTGAGGAAAATAACGAGTTGGGGCCAGTTAGTTATATTGGGGTAACGGACGCATACAAGTATACACAATCTTTCATTTCCCGCTACCAGGAAGCGTTGTCAATTTTCAAATGTCTTAATTTTGAGAGTGAATGGCAGAACTCCGTCATATTCTACGATATTCTGCGCATGTATCTGGAACTCATTGAGGAGGTAGATATGGTTAAATACCAAGAGGGACAGAAACTATATTCAGACCTTATTCTGACTCAGAGCAGACAGGAAGCGAGGAAATTAGATGCTGCAAAACTTCAAAAAGAGGCTCTGGCTTATATCTCTCAGACTTTGCGAGCCAACCCACGAATCATGCATTTAAATATGCGGGAGCATATCCGTGAGGATGGAAGTTTATGTCTTGATATCGAAAAGTATTCTTTTGAAGCAGCGAAGAGAGCCATACTTGAAATATACAATTCAGATTATTTATCGCATGAAGAAAAACAAGAATACAGGCATATCATAGATTATATATCGAGGCCTTCGTTCGACATCAATTCAGGAGAATAAGACAGCGTAGAAACTGCCCCGGAAATTGATATTTGTCGTTCCGACAAAATTACGAATTACGAGTTACGAATTACGAATTGTCAGCTCCGCGAGCCTTACGGCTCGCCATTGTAAATCAAATAATTCCATACTGGCGGGCGAATGCCCGCGGAACTTTTTACTTCGTAATTCGTAACTCGTAATTCGTAATTCAAATTCCCATTTATCGGGCTCTGTATATCAAACACGGAGGCATCTGTGCCCGGTTATGCCTTTTCCTGGTGGGTGCGGAAGGTGATGGTGCTGCGGGAAGGGAGCACCAGGCTCTTCTCCGAGCCCGGGAGCAGGAGCCTACGGGGCGCCCGTTGCTTAACGCGGAAGGTTCCGAAGCGGGTGAGCTTTACCTCACCGTCTTCGGCAAGGCCATCGGCAATGGCGCGTAATACGGCATCGAGCGCAAGCTGGGCGGCCATGGGGGTGGCTGTGCCGCCCAGCTGCTGCCGCACCAGTTCCTGTAGCCCCTGGCGGTTCATTGTATTCTTATTCCCGGTTGTTGTTCATGCGGCTCAGCAGGATGAGCGCATAGTAGAGCAGCATGGCGAGCGAAGAGAGGGCCGCGGCTACATAGGTCATGGCGGCCCAGCGCAGGGCGGTGCCGGCTTGCCCGTGCATGGCACGGGTGGCCAGTCCGCTCTGTTCCAGCCAGTTCAGGGCCCGCCGTGAGGCATCGAATTCCACCGGCAGGGTGACCAGGGCAAACACGGTGGTGGTGGCGTAGAGCGCGAGCCCTATCCAGGCTACGGTGGTGCCGCTGCCCATGGCCAGCAGCCCCAGACCCACCATGAGCACAATCTGACCCAGGCGGGAGCCGATGTTGACCATGGGCACCAGGGATGAGCGGAGCCCCAGCCAGGGATAGGCGCGCGCATGCTGTACGGCGTGACCGCATTCGTGAGCGGCCACGGCCATGGCGGCCACGCTGGCCTCGTTGTATACGCTTTCGCTCAGGTTCACCGTGCGGTCCAGCGGGTTGTAGTGGTCGGTGAGCTGCCCCTGGACGGAGATGACCTGAACATCATTCAACCCGTTCTGGTGGAGCATGCGGCGGGCTGTTTCCGCGCCGGTGAGCGGGGCCGGTTCTTCCGAGTATTGCTTGAAGGCGTTTTTTAGCCCCATCTGCACGATGCCGCCGAGCAGGGCGGCCCCCAGTACCAGGATTAGGCCGATGAAGGTCACGCTGCTGTACATGCCGCCGGCCATGCCGGGGGAGCCGTAGTAAAAATCATTGCCGTTGCTGTAGTAATAGCCGGCCTGTGCCAGAAATGCAGGAAAATCAATCATGTTCTGTTATGATGAGGGAGCGCGGTTATTTGTTCAAAAATTGGCAGGCGCGGATGTTGCGCTGCAGGTGCTCTGCTCCGATGCGTCGGATGGGGCTTCCGGCCAGAAAGTCCCGGAACTCATCATCATTCAGCGCTGCAAGGCGGGCAGGAGTGGCCGCGGACAGCGGAGCCGGCATGAGCAGGTGTGGGTCGGGCCTGCGCGGGGGCTTCGTGTTGTTCCAGGGGCATGCCTCCTGGCAGGCATCGCAGCCGTACAGACTCTCCCCCTGGAGCCTGGTGATTTCTGCCGGGGCAGGGGCCTTGGCCTCGATGGTCCAGTATGAGAGGCAGCGGCGGGCATCGCAGCAGCCGTTCTGCAGGGCCGCAGTGGGGCAGGCCTGTTCGCAGCGGTGGCAGTTGCCGCAGTGGTTGGCCATGGGAGGGGTGGTCGGAATTTCCAGCGTGGTCAGAATGCTTGCCAGAAAACAATAAGAGCCTCCACGGGGGCGAATCAGCAGCCCGTTTCGCCCAATCCAGCCCAGCCCGCATTGTGCTGCGAAAAAACGCTCGCTCACCGGCCCGCTGTCGGTGAAGCACCGCTGCTCTCCACCATAGAATTGCAGCGTTTCATCCAGGTCCGCCAGTTTGCCGGCCAGCAATTTGTGGTAGTCTTCCCCCTGGGCGTAGCGCGCTATGTGCCCGGCCGCTTTGCGGGCATCCTGCCGCGGGTATTCGTAGGTGAGCATGATGACGCGGCGCACCCCGGGCAGCACGAGCTCCGGATTCCGGCGGGCGGGCAGGTGCCGGGCCATCCACTCCATGTCTGCGTGTTTACCATCGCGGATGAATCCGGCCAGCGTTTCACCCTGTGGTGCCAGTGCATCCGCTATACCTACTGCGGAGAAGCCCAGTGCGCGGGCTGCGTAGTCCAGAGCCTGGTGTATGGGGTGCATGGCGGCGGGTGGGGGCTAGATGGAATCCTGGTCCGGGGTGAGGAGCAGCCAGCCCCTCAGCCTGTCCTGGGCGTATTCGGAAATAGGCAGCGCCCGGATGATGCGCAGCGTGGCGTTGTCGATTCTGGTTTCATTCGGGGTGGAGCTGATGTGCTGGGCCCTGATTCCCTCTTTGAACGAAAGGCGCTGCATGTTGGCGGAGGCTTCGCGGTTGCCCAGGTTGGCGGCCTTGCGGTACAGGCGCAGCGCACTTTCCGCATCGCGCGGTGTCGGGTAGCCCTTTTCAAACATGGTGCCCAGGTTGTTCAGGCAGCGGGCATCGTTCAGCCTGGCGCCCATGCGGAAAAGCTCAAAGGCTTTTCTGGCGTTGCGGGGCATCCCCAGCCCCTGGGCGCACATGTGCCCCATGTAGAAAAACAGATGCGGGGTCCGCGGGGCTTCTTTTGCCTGCTGGTGCAGAATTTTCCAGGCCCGCCGGGGATCCGGCTTGACTCCCAGCCCGGTCATCAGGTAGCGCGCCAGTTCCACCCGGGCCTGCGGCATGCGGCGATTTGCGGCCATCTGCATCCACTTGAAGGCCTCCGCTTTGTTGATTTCGCAGCCGCTGCCTTTTTCCAGGTAAAGGGCGAGGCGGTACATCGCTTCGGTGCGGATGGCATGGCCCCCGGTGGCAGAGTGATCCAGATGCTCGGATTCGGCCATGGCCCTGGCCTGGCTGGTGGCTTTTTCCGGGTTGGGTTCCAGCCCTTTGAACTTGCCTTCGTATACATCCATGAGCAGCAGGGCGGCTTCCAGGTGCTTTTCGCGGGCGCAGGTCTCCAGCAGCATGGGAACCGCCTCCACATTCTGGATGGAGCGGTCTTCCAGCATCGCTTTGGCCTGCACATACATCCCCTCTACATCCCACCGGCTGAGCTGGTTGCTCAGCCGCTCCTCCCCCGCAGCCGTGCCGGCCAGGGTGAGCAGCAGTGCAAGTTGTGTGAGCCCTCGTTGCATGGGTTCTGTATAGCATGAGTTGCGCGGTTTGTCCATGTTTTTCCGCATTTGTGCAGATTTATGCTTGACTTTGCGCTGCAGAGACTGTAATATTCGCTCGCTGTTTTGTGCAGCACCAGTGCGCGCGTAGCTCAGCGGTAGAGCAGCGGACTTTTAATCCGTTGGTCGAGGGTTCAAATCCCTCCGCGCGTACTCCATGTCCCCATCGTCTAGGGGTTAGGACATATGATTCTCAGTCATAGAACCGCGGTTCGAATCCGCGTGGGGATGCTTAAACAAGGAAGCCCGGGGTTGCCCCCGGGCTTCCTTGTTTATTTGCATCTGAGGCTTGCGGGCCCTTTACATGCCGACGATTTCGTAACCGCCATCCACGTAGAGCACCTGGCCGGTCATGGAGGCTGCGCCATCGCTGGCGAGGTAGGTGGCCGTGGCCCCCAGTTCCTCCAGCGTGCAGGAGCGCTGCAGCGGCGCCTTCTCTTCGTATACCTTGAACATGCCCGTGAAACCGGATACGCCGCGCGCGGCCAGGGTCTGCACCGGACCCGCGGATATGCAGTTCACGCGGATGGGTGCCTCGCGGCGGCCCAGGTCATAGGCCAGGTATTTGCAGCAGGTCTCCAGCGCGGCCTTGGAAACAGCCATCAGGTTGTAGTTCGGCACCACCTTCTGGCTGGCGTAGTACGTCAGCGCGGTGATGGAGCCGCCATTCACCATGAACGGAGCCACGGCTCGGGAAAGGGCGATGAGCGAGTAGGCCGAGACTTGCAGGGAGAGGTTCCAGGCATCGCGCGGAATATCGGAGAAGTGGCCATCCAGGGTGCCGGGGGCCTTCGGGGCAAAAGCCACGGCATGCAGCAGCATGTCCACATGGTCGGTGTGCTCTCCCACGAAGCTGAAGAAGTCGGCTATCGACTGGTCATCCGTCACGTCCAGGGAGCACACGGGGGTATCCTCGCCGAAATGCTCGCGCACCAGCTTGATGACGCCGTCCTTCAGTCGCTCGCCCTGGTAGTTGAAGATGAGTCTGGCGCCGGCTGCATGCCAGGCCTTGGCAATGCCGAATGCGATGCTGCGGTGGTTTGCCACGCCGGTCACGATGCCGACCTTGCCTGCTAAGGGTTTATCAAGTGACATAATTGTTCTATCTATGGGGGTTAATGATTAGTACAGGGGAAATTCCTGCATGATGATGCGGGGGTAGGTGTGAGCCATGCCGATGCCTACGTCCTCCATGTGTTTAATCTGCGCGCGGATGTCGTCCTCGCTCACGTCCGGGGCGGTCACCACGTACTTGAGACGGTAGTATACCAGGCCGCTTTCCATGTCGATGAGCAGCTGGCCTTCCGGCAGGTTGGCATTCAGTGTAAGCAGCAGCATGCTGACCTCGGAACGGTCTGCCGGGGCGATGCGGTAGGCAAAGTTCACATCAAAGACCAGACTGCATGGGTCCTTGAGCTCCGTGAACATGAATGAGCAGGGTATCTCTGTATTTGTTACAGGAAGGTAGGCAAGCCCGATTTTTTCGCTGTTTGCCCCCATGGTGACCCACTGGTAGGCTTCGCCGTGGCTTATCAGGTGCTGGCGCACCTGGGCCAGCAGATTCGGTTGGTTCGGCATAAAAGGTTTTTCTATGGGGTTGCGGGGCATAATACCCCTCTGTTCGTGTACCCATAGTACACGGGAGCTGGAGATAAGTCAAGCTTTACCATGTAAAAAAAGGGCGACCCGCGAGGCCGCCCTTTCATTTATCTGCTGATTTTCTCAACGATGTTCGAGAATGTGTTGAGCTCTTCCGCCGTCAGACTCTGTGCCCGCCGGTCCAGTTCATCGTGGAACCGCGCGTATACATCGTCAAACAGGGAAAGTCCTCGCTCTGTCAGCTTGATGCAGACGGCCCGGCGGTCGTTCGGGTTCGGCTTCCTCTCCAGGAACCCCTTGGTCACCATGTTATCCACCAGTAGCGAGGTGGCGGGAATGGTCATCTGCATACGCTTGGCCAGGTCCTTCAGCGACACCCCTTCCGGGGTGTCCTCCAGCATGAGCTTCAGTTGGGAAACTGCGGAGCCCTGTCTCACGGTCAATCCATACATCTTCTTCTGCGCAGGGGAGTTGATTGCTTTGATGCTGTCCCTCCGCATGTCATCCAGAATTTCTAGTAGCCTTCGAAATAGTACGTGTGGCGATTGTGTACAAACCATGACGTCATACTACTACTATATTGGTGGGATGTCCAGCCCAAACATGCATTCATTTCAGAATTTTGTTAGAAAAAAACTTTATGTTACTGGAGTTGATAAATTAAATATACTGATGAAAAGGGCAGCAAAACATACTTGCATTTTGGAATGGACGGCGTTAGAATACTCCCCGTTATGACAGATGCCAAGAAAGAACTTCTGAATATATTGCTAGCCAAGTCAATCAAGACCGGGCATTTCATTCTCGCCTCAGGCAAGGAAAGCGACTTGTATTGCGACTGCCGCGTGACGGCGCTTGATGCCCGCGGGGCCAATCTGATTGGACAGGTGGGCTGGGAGCTGGTGCAGGAGGAGATTCTGCCCAAGTTCCCGGGTGTGACCTCCATCGGCGGTATGACCATGGGTGCAGATCCGATTTCTCTGGCAATCGGCATGTATTCCGTGGAGGCAGAGGAGCCGCTGAAGGTGTTCACGGTGCGCAAGGAGGCCAAGGACCATGGCCGTGGCAAGCGCATCGAAGGCAATTTCGAGGCAGGGCAGGAAGTCATCGTGGTGGATGATGTGATTACCACCGGCGGCTCTACCCTGAAGGCCATTGATGCCATTGAAGCCGAAGGAGGCAAGGTGGTGGCAGCCCTGGTGCTGGTGGATCGCCAGGAGGGTGGCCGCGAGGCTATCGAGAGCCGCGGCATCCCGGTGTTCCCCATGTTCACGCGTGCCACCATTTTCGGCGATAAGTAATTTGGAATCATGCTGCCGGTTATAGCAGGTGTCGAGGGTCTTGTGCTCACCGAAAGGGAGCGCGGGCTCTTCTCGCGCCTGCAGCCGGCGGGCTATATTCTCTTCACCCGCAATATTGCGGACTATGAGCTCACCCGCGAGCTAACGGATGAATTGCGCCGCCTGACTACGGGGCCGGATGCGCCCATCATCGCCATCGACCAGGAAGGCGGCCGGGTGGTGCGCACTGCGGAAATCGGCGTGCCGTTGCCATCCGCCGCTGCGCTGGCGCAGCGGGGCAGCAGCCACCTCATCCGCCAGGCGGCGTATTACAACGCCAACTGCCTGCACACGCTAGGGGTAAACACGAATTTTGCGCCCGTGCTTGATCTGGCATCGCCTCATGCGAATGCGCTGCCGAGCCGCTGCTGGGGGAGCGGAACGCAGGAGGTGATTACACATGCCGGGGTGTGGAACCGCGCCACCTTCGGGCGTGGAATCATGACCTGTGGCAAGCATTTTCCCGGCATGGGGGCGGCAGAGTGCGACCCTCACCACGATTTGCCCGTCCTGCATGGCACTCGGGATGCTTTTCTGCGGGAGGCCGCCATGCCATTCACGGCGTTGATGCCGGAACTCCCCTCGCTCATGATTGCGCACCTGCTCATTCCGGAGATAGATGCGGAGCTGCCCACTTCACTCTCCCCGGCGCTGGTGCAGAGCTTCCTGCGCGACCAGCTGGGGTATGAAGGTGTGGTCTTTACGGATGATTTGTGCATGGGGGCCATTGCGAAGCGCTATACCCCGGCGGAATCCGCCTCGCTTGCCTGGCTTGCCGGGTGCGATTTGCCGCTTGTCTGCCATGGGGCTGCGGAGCAGCTGGAAGCCGTGGCTGCGGCCTATGCCGCCCTGCCGGCCTCGGTCAAGGAGCAGGTAGAGCTGCGTGTGGAGCGGTTCCGCCTCCATATCTCCTCCCACCCGCCCATGCGCTTCATCGAGTGGAATGATTATCTGAAGGACGTGGCGGATTTCACCTCCTCCGTGGCAGAAGTGACTGCCTCCCCAGGCTCCCCCGTGCAGAATTATTGAGTCCCGGTAAATGGGAATTTGGCTCTGGCGCGTGCGCCAGAGCTATGCGGCACGTAGTGCCGCTTTCGCACCGCCGCCAGGCCGTATTTCATGCGCAGCGCCAGCTGCGCTTTCATACGCCCGAATGGGCGTATTTACATACACGCTTTGCGTGTAATTCATTGAGCCGCGCAGCGGCGACCAGTTACCGCTGCATAAGCAGCGGTACAACCAATGGCCATCGCACAATAAACTTCCGTTCCTTGGGAAAATGTTTCTCAGGCCTTGAGTATCCCAATGTTTGCAAATTTCAGTTCTTTTGGTAAACAGGAAGTACCGCTGCTCATGCAGCGGTAACTTGTCGCTTCCGTCTCCGCTAAAGCTACGCCGAGACGGGTCGCTCAATGAATGACACCGGCTGTGCCGGTGTATGTAAATACCGCTGCACGCAGCGGTATGAAAGCACAGCTGGCGCTGTGCATGAAATACATGCCTGCGGCATGTATGAAATCCCTCACGCTGACGCATGAGGGATGGGAATTTGGCTTCGCTCAATTCACATTTGTCCGTCACCACCAATGCGGATAACGCATCAATCTTTAATTATCTCATCAATAATCGAGTCTTCTCTCTGCTCGATCCCATGTCTCTCGAAGCAGCCTTGCAGGAATGGATCTCTTCCCTTGTCTCCTCTCTTCCTCCGGATATTATCGCCATTGATGGAAAATCTCTCCGTGGAAGCAATAAACCATCTGCCCATTCCTTCGTTCACATGGTCAGCGCTTTTGCTTGCAGTTGCGGACTTTCCCTTGCTCAAATCAAGGTCGATGAGAAGACCAACGAGATAACCGCCATCCCTAAATTGCTCGATATGATTGACATAGAAGGATGCACCATTTCAATTGATGCGATGGGATTTGTATGACCCGCTTTGCATGACACTACTCCAATGCGTTTGCCCTGATTATTATCGTTATGGCGAGCTACGCTATCTTAATCGGAGCCTCTTTACTCGGCCGGTACTACAGGGGCGGCCAATTTCAAGCCTCCGCATGAATCCAGCGTAGAGAATCCGTATTTCTTGTAGAATTGCTTAATCCGCCTGTTTTTAGCGTCAACAATGATGAGTGCACCTGCACCATTTTCTGCACGTTTTCGGATGTTTTTCATGGCATCCAGCAAAAGAGCACCTCCAAGATGCTGCTTCTGGTATTGCTTATCAATGGCAAGTCTCCCTATCAACCAAGAAGGGATAGGAAATGGCACATTATACTGTTCTCTCTGCTTGGCTGAGAGGCGACTTAACTCTACACACAGGGGAGAAATGGCATAGAAGCCCACCAATCTGTTATTGTCCAAATCTATAAGCAGACGAATAGCACTAAGTCCCTGCTTAACAAAATGAGCTGCAGATTCGCGGAGGAAGCTGTTAAGTTCCGGCTCACCACAATCAAAAAGCTCCGGAGCAATGAAGTTAGCATCCAGATACCTGAATCCCAAATTCACGACTCAATCCAGTTGCTGTATAGATTGATAAAGGATTTCTGCTTCCCTGTACGCTTTCTTGACCTCCTCATTCTGGCGGGGAGGATTATTGATGAGGCTTACAATGATATCCGCATCCTTCTTCGTCAGATGCTGCCAATCACTCATTATCACCTTCTTTTGGCCTGTTCTGGTATTCTTGATAGCTTTAACGACAATAGACCTCCTCCCACGTCGGGAATCCTTCGCGGTTGAGTGTCGTTGCTTTTTTACTGTCGCCTTCATACCTGCACTTATGATACCATTTTCAGGAAGATGGTTCAAGTCCAATAGTAAAAAACTGAGAACAGCTTCACACGTGCCCCAAAGATTTTGTAGAGAATAGAAATATCAGCAACATTTTGGAAGACCCCCCCTCTGCGCAATAAATTGGAATATGCAGAAGTACGAGGTACGAAGTGGGAAGTGCGAAGTATAAAGTCAGGCAGGCTGGCGCCTGCAGGTGTTTTCTATTGATAACAAATGGCGAGCCGCATGGCTCGCGGAACTTTCACTTCGTACCTCCC
>JAFSFD010000038.1 GCA_017435365.1 Akkermansia sp.
CTACGCCGAGGCCTGCGCTCGCAGCGCGAGCTCCGGGAGTAGATAGCTGCCATCCGTCTCCGCCCATGCGGGCTACGCCGGGACAAGGGGTAAATGAAGCCCCAGATTCGAAAGAATCTGGGGCTTCATCATTTTGAATTTCGGAAGTAGGATTTTGAATGTAAAGAGTCAGCTGCGCCTGGCGGCGCAGGGGAATTTGTGTCGGGGCACGGGACTTCAGTCCCGAAGGACGGGGCTTCCCAACGAACGCTGGATGCTCGAGCGGGGCACCATAGGGAACGATATCCGCCCGTTTCACGGGCGGACGAAATCCACGCCTGGCGGCGTGGACGATATCTGCGCCTGGCGGCGCAGACGATATCCTGCCCTGCGGGCAGGACTTATAGATGAGTGGACGCCAAATCGCGCATCCAGTCTGCGATGGTCTGGTAGCGGTGCTCAGGCAGGGGGGAGATGGCGCGGTCGATGCTGGCGAGGAGGGCCGGATGATAGGTGCTCAGCAGGCTGGTGTTGGTGGATAAGGGGTCGGCGGTGTCGTATATCTGGCGCTGTTTGGCCGGGGGCAGGCAGGTGCCTGTGAGGGTGTAGTAGAGGGTGGCACCGAGGGCGTAGATGTCGGTCCAGGGCCCCATGTTGCCATTGGGTGTGCTTTGTTCTGCGGGGCTGAAGCCCGGGGTTTCGACGATGTTGTTGCTGAGGTCGCCATAGGCTTCGCGCGCGGCGCCGAAGTCGATGATGACGGGCAGGCCGGCGCGGGTGATGAGGATGTTGTCCGGTTTGATATCGCGGTGGAGCAGCTTGCGGCCGTGGAGGTAGTCGAGAGCATCGAGCAGGCGCACTATGAGGCCGAAGAGGCTTGACTGGGGGATGGGAATTCCTTTTTCGGCGTGTTGGGCGGCAAGCTTGTCCAGTGAGACACCGTTGATGAATTCCACCACATAGTAGGCGGTGTTGTGTTCCTCGAAATAGGAATAGACCTTGGCAATGCAGGGGTGGTCCAGGGTGGCGAGCAGGCGCACTTCACGCAGGAAGTTACTCATGGCCCAGTTGTAGCCGTCCTGTCCGCTTTCGGGGTCGTGCATGCGCACATCGAGGCTGCCTTCCTCTCGGTAGCAGATGGAATCCGGGAAGCTTTCCTTGATGACTACCGTGCGGTTCAGCAGTGATTCCTGCGCCAGGTAGGTGACGCCGAATCCGCCGCCGCCGATGCAGCGTTGCACCCTGTAGCCGTGCAGCAGGGTGCCCGCAGGGAGTTCCCTCGGGGCAATGTGGCATTCGGGGATGGGTTCTGCTTCTGCCACTTCCTCACCGATATCTGCAATCTGGCTGGCGGAGACGGGCTCAGCGCGGGCCACGGCGAGGATGTGCTCCATGAAATCGCCGGCGGGGCGGCTGTGCATGGTTGTGGGGTTCCGGAAGCCGCCGGGCGGGGGAGGGAAGGCCGGGGCATCTGGTGCCGATGGTGTGGGGCAGGGCGGCACCATCGGGCGGGGGGCCACGGGGCTGCTATCGGGGATGATGGAGCGGGTATCCGGAATCATGGTTTGTCGTTCATTCTACCTTGCCGGAGCGGTTGTGTCGAGCATAAAGGCAGGCCTCTCATTCCTTTAGGCTTGCCAAGGGTGGAAAAATAAGCTAATCTCTGGGTATGTTCGTAGATAACATCCGAATTTTTGCCAAGGCTGGCAAGGGCGGAAACGGGCTTGCCTCGTTCCGTCGTGAGAAGTTTGTGCCCCGCGGTGGCCCCGATGGTGGCGACGGTGGTGATGGTGGCAGTGTGATTCTGGAGGTGAGCACCGGAACAAATGATCTGCGCAATTATTTTTATGACCCGAAGTTGATAGCCACGGATGGCATGCCCGGCATGCACGCCCGCAAGCACGGCAAGGATGGCCGCACGGTCATCGGCAAGGTGCCGCCCGGCACGATTGTGTACCGCAGCAATGCCGCCACCATGCAGGAAGCCACATGGCTGGAGCGTGAGGGCGATGGCATCGAGCTGGAGCAGATTGCAGACCTGACCGAGCCCGGTGAGCGCTTTGTGCTCTGCCAGGGGGGCAAGGGTGGCCGCGGTAACTGGCATTTCCGCACGGCGACCGACCAGGCTCCGCTGAAGTTTGAGTACGGCACGGAGGCCGAGAGCGGTGTGTTCTTCTTTGAGTTGCGCCGCATTGCCGATGCCGGTCTGGTGGGTTACCCGAATGCGGGCAAGAGCACGCTGCTCACCGCCATTTCCAACGCAACGCCGAAGGTTGCCAGCTATCCGTTCACCACGCTGCAGCCCATTGTGGGTGTGGTGGAGTTCGAGGACTACCAGCGCTGCATCGTGGCCGATATTCCCGGCATCATCGAGGGCGCGTCCAACAACCGCGGTCTGGGGCACGAGTTCCTGCGCCACATCATGCGCTGCCACCTGCTGCTCTTCGTGGTGGATCTGACCGGCCTGGAGCACGACCCGGTGGAGGCAATCCAGACCCTGCGCAAGGAGGTGAAGCTCTATTCCGATGAGCTGGCTGCGCGTCCCTGGGTCATTATCGCCAACAAGATGGATGAGCCCTGCGCCGTGGAGAATCTGGAGATTCTGCGCCAGCGTTTCCCGAAGGTGGAGATTATCCCGATTTCCGCCGCCATGGGTGATGGTATTCCGGCGTTCAAGGAGCGTCTGCAACAGTTGCTGAAGGAGGGTTAAACGCGTGCTGGTTGCTGTTCTCTCCGATATTCACGCCAACCTGGAAGCCCTGCAGGCCGTGCTGGACGATATGAAGTCCCACGGTGCGGAGGGGATTCTGGGGCTGGGCGACTATATCGGTTTCAACGGCAACCCGTCCGAGTGTCTGGCGCTGGTGCAGCCGCATCTGCTGGCGGCGGTGCAGGGGAACCACGAAGCCGCGCTGGTGGACCGCGCGGTGTTCGGCGTGCCCATGTACATGGAGATGATGGACCGCACGCAGGATATGCTCAGCCCTGAGCAACTGCGCTGGCTGCGCCGCCTGCCGCACCATACCGCCTGGCAGGATTGCCTGCTGGGCCACGCCACCCCCGAGGCTCCCAAGCGCTGGGGCCGCATTGCGAATGTGAACGAGGCCCGCAAGGTGTTCGCCTCCGTCAAGAACCGTATTTCCTTCTACGGCCACACCCACCGGGCTTCGATTTTCCGACTTTACAAAGGGCAGGTGGAGAAGATGGAAATCAACTACGACGCCCGCGGCGATTTCACGCTGCACATGCCCTCCTCCTGCCGCTTCCTCATCAACCCCGGTTCAGTGGGCCAGCCGCGAGACCTCGACTGGCGCGCGGCCTATGCCCTCTTCTGCCCGGAAACCTCCACGCTGCATCTCCGCCGTGTGCAGTACGATGTGCAGCAGGCCGGTGACAAGATTGCCCGCACCGGGCTTCCCGCCTCTTTTGCTGAGGCTCTCAAGACCGGCGACACTCCCACGGGCGATTGACGCAGGGGGATAACAGTTATCACTCATAATGCTTGCGAAGGGAACGGATAAAAACGATTCCTGACTGTTCGTCCACCTTGTACACTATGCGGTCTTTGGAATTGATTCGGCGAGACCAATACCCTGAAAGATTGCCTACCAGTTGTTCCGGTCGTCCACGCCCCGTGTAGGGCGTTTCTAAAACTTCCAGCAGAAGAGAGGTTACGCGTTGAGCGGTCTTACGATCCGCTTTCTTCCAGAACGCCAGATCCGCCAGCGAACTCTTGGAAAATTCAAGTTTCATCCTCTTCTTCTGCCATGTATTCCAGCAAATCTTCTGCCGCCATCAGTACCGTGTCCCCGTCCTCATGCTCCTGCAAGGATTTGTTCAAATGGCGCACATTTGCCGGAGTATCGAGCTGGTGTATAGTCTCCTTCCAGGAGTTGTACTCGTCTTCGGGCAGCATGACAACGGCTCTTTCGCGAGAACGTATCGTTACGTGCTCGTAATCGTCCACGCATGTTCTGATGGTGCGGGCCAGATTTTGCCTCGCTGCTGAAAATGACAGTGTAACCATGTATGAAATGTACCATAACCTTGTACGTTTAGCAAGTGGAATCCGTGCAGGAATCGGAGAAAAGAGCGGCTACAGTGCGTAATTCCTATCAATTTACTATTGACAAATGTGAGGTGGGGGCGTAGCATGCTTGCGCCTACTGAAATTGTAGGATAATAAAATGAACACGACATTGCAATTCGAGACGCTCCAGCTGCATGCTGGACAAGGGGACGCAGATCCGGCAACAGGGGCTCGCGCGGTACCGATATATGCCACCTCATCCTATGTGTTCCGCAACTGCGAGCACGCAGCAGACCGCTTTGGCCTGCGCGATGCGGGGAACATCTACGGGAGGTTGACGAATCCCACACAGGACGTGCTCGAACAGCGAATGTCGGCACTGGAGGGCGGCGTGGCTGCCCTGGCAGTGGCTTCCGGGGCAGCGGCCATCACCTACACCTTGCAGGCCCTGGCGCAGAATGGCGGGCATATTATAGCGCAGCGCTCGATATACGGCGGGAGCTATAATCTGCTGGAACACACGCTGCCGGCTTACGGTATCACGACTACCTTTGTAGATGTGCACCGGCCGCTGGAGGTGCAGGCGGCGATACGTCCGGAGACCCGGGCTATTTTCATCGAGACGCTGGGGAATCCGAATAGCGATATTGCGGATATCGAGGTGCTGGCAGATCTGGCGCACCTCCATGGTCTGCCGCTGGTGGTGGATAATACCTTCGGCACCCCGTACCTGATTCGTCCGATTGAGCACGGGGCGGATATCGTGGTGCATTCGGCCACGAAGTTCCTGGGCGGGCACGGCACGACCCTGGGCGGTGTGGTGGTGGATAGCGGGCGCTTCGACTGGGCCGCCAGCGGCAAGTACCCGGCCATCAGCGAGCCGAATGTGGCCTACCACGGGGTGAGTTTCGCAGAAGCTGCGGGGCCGGCTGCCTTTGTGGTGTATCTGCGGGCTATCCTGCTGCGTGATACCGGGGCGTGCATTTCTCCCTTTGCGGCGTTCCAGCTGCTGCAGGGGATTGAGACACTTTCCTTGCGTGTGGAGCGGCATGTGGAAAATGCGCTGAAGGTGGTGGAATACCTGAAGAAGCACCCGAAGGTGCGGAAAGTGAACCATCCCTCGTTGCCGGAGCACCCGGACCACGCGCTGTACCAGCGCTATTTCCCGCGGGGCGGCGGTTCCATTTTCACCTTTGAGCTGGAGGGCGGGCAGGAAGCGGCGTTCCGCTTCATTGATTCGCTGCAGATATTCTCGCTGCTGGCGAACGTGGCGGATGCAAAGAGCCTGGTGATTCACCCGGCTAGCACCACACACTCGCAGATGAATGCGGAGGAACTGGCTGCCTGCGGGATTACCCCCGGCACGGTGCGCCTCTCCATAGGCCTGGAACACATCAATGATTTGCTGACTGACCTGGAAAATGCTTTTCAGACGCTCTGAACCCTTGTACCATAAGAAAAATGGCTATGAATACATACACTTCAGTACCAGAACTGGTGGGGCGGACTCCGCTGCTGGAACCGGTGCACTACAGCGCAGCCCACGGGCTGAAGGCCCGCCTGCTGCTGAAACTTGAATCGAACAACCCCGCCGGTTCGGTGAAGGACCGCGTGGCCCGTTCCATCGTGGACGATGCCGAGGCTACGGGGCGCCTGCAGCCCGGCGGTACCATTGTGGAGCCCACCAGCGGTAACACCGGCATCGGCCTGGCGGCCATCGGTGCGGCACGTGGCTACCGCGTGATTCTCACCATGCCGGACACCATGAGCGTGGAACGCCGCAATATCGTGAAGGCCTACGGCGCGGAGGTGGTGCTCACCCCGGGAGCTGCCGGTATGCAGGGGGCTGTGGACAAGGCCGAGGAACTGGCCCGCACGATTCCCGGCGCCATTGTGGCCGGGCAGTTCACGAATCCGGCCAATCCTGCTGCGCACTACGCGACCACCGGCCCGGAAATCTGGGCAGATTGCTCGGGGCAGGTGGATGCCTTTGTGGCCGGCGTGGGCACGGGTGGCACTATTTCCGGCACGGGGCGTTATCTGAAAGAGCAGAATCCGGCCATTCATGTGGTGGCTGTGCAGCCTGCAAGCTCCCCGCTGCTCACGGGCGGTGTGGCCGGGCCGCATGCCATCCAGGGCATCGGGGCGAACTTCATTCCTGATACGCTGGACCGCAGCATTTATGATGAAGTGATTTCTGTGGATAACGAAGTGCCGCTGACCACGGCCCGTGAGCTGGGCAAGCTGGATGGCGTGCTGGTGGGCATTTCCTCCGGCGCGGCTCTGTGGGCGGCCACGCAGCTGGCGCAGCGCCCGGAATGGGCGGGCAGGACCATCGTGGTCATCATGCCGGATGGCGCCGACCGTTACTATTCAACGGCACTTTTCTCTCATGAATAAATCTTTTGATTTGAACCTGTATCTCGTGACGGATGCGCCGGAACGCTGCCGCCACGGCCTGCTGGAGACCGTGCGGCGCGCGGTGGCCGGCGGGGTGAGCATCGTGCAGTACCGCCGGGAGAACGCCGACCACGCCACCATGCTGGCGGAGGTGCTGCCGCTGCGCGATTTCCTGCGTGGGGCAGGGGTGCCGCTCATCATCAATGATGATGTGGAGCTGGCTGTGGAAATCGGGGCAGATGGCATTCACATCGGCCAGGCGGATATGCCGGTGGCGCAGGCGCGCGCCCTCATAGGGCCGGAGATGATACTCGGGCTCACCGTCACCAACGAAGCCGAGATGGCAGCGGTAGATCCCGCTCTGGTGGACTACGTGGGCTGCGGCCCGGTGTTTCCCACCATTTCCAAGGACGACGCGCCGGAGGCACTGGGGGTGCAGCGCTGGGCAGAGCTGGCGGCGAAATGCCCGGTGCCCATCTGTGCCATCGGCGGCATTGATGCTGCTCGCGCCCGCGAGCTGCGGGCCACGGGGCATTGCGATGGCGTGGCGGTGGTTTCGGCCATCTGTGCCGCAGAGGATACGGAACAGGCAGCAAGGGATTTAGCATGAAGACGAATGATTTAGCTGCGGTGCTGGAGAATCTGCGGAAAAAGAATCCGCTCATTCTCTCGCTGACCAATAATGTGGTGCAGAGCATCACGGCCAACATGCTGTTGGCCGTGGGGGCGGCACCGGTCATGCTGAATGATGCGGCCGAGTGCGGGCAGCTGCTGAGCGTGTGCGCCAATGGCCTGCTGGTGAATGTAGGCACGCTGTCCCACCCGCAGGCGCAGCTCATGCGCAGCGCGGTGGATGCCGCACACGCAGCCGGGGTGCCCTGGGTGCTGGATCCGGTGGCGGTGGGGCTGCTGCGCTTCCGCACCGAGTTCTGCCACGAGCTGCTGGCGATGCGCCCCACCCTCATCCGTGGCAACGCCTCGGAAATCATGGCGCTGGCCGGTGAGGCTGCGGGTGGTCGCGGCACGGATACCACCGAGGAAAGCTCCGCTGCCGTGCAGTCTGCCCGCAAGCTGGCGCAGCAGTGCGGCTGCACCGTGCTGGTCACCGGGCCGGTGGATTATGTGACCGATGGCGAGCGAGTATTGGCCCTGGGCAATGGAGACCCGCTCATGACCCGGGTGACCGGGGTGGGCTGCGCCATGGGTGCGCTGGCAGCGGCCTGCGTGGCCTCCGCGCCGGATGCCTTTACCGGGGCAGCCGCCTGTGCCGCCATCCTGGGTATTGCCGGGGAGCGTGCCGCTGCCCGTTGCCCGCGCCCGGGCAGCTTTGCCGGGGCTCTGCTGGATGAGCTGGATGCTCTCAGCCCTGCTGAAGTAGCCGAATTTACGCGCATTGTGTGAAAATCCTGCTTGCGATGTCGGGGGATGGTGTGGTAGAGTAGAGTATCATGGATAAAGAACAGCTTTCTCTTGAATGGAAACAGCTGGCAGACCTGCCGGATGTCGAGGGTTTTGCCGGTTCCTATGCCGGTGTGAGCAACGGTGCACTCATTGTGTGCGGTGGTGCCAATTTCCCGGAAAAACCGCTCTGGGAGGGTGGCCCCAAGCGCTGGACCGACCGCATCTATGTGCTGCCGGGCAATGATGGCTGGAAGGATGCCACCCCTCTGCCCAAGCCCCTGGGCTATGGTGCCACGGCCACCCTGCCGCAGGGTGTGATGCTGATTGGCGGCAGCAATGCCGACGGCGCTCTGGCTGATTGCTACATGCTCACCTGGGATGGCTCCGATGTGCAGTGCAAGGCAGTGGCCCCGCTGCCCACCACGCTGACCGGCCATGCTGCTGCCGTGATGGGTGGCAAGGTGTATGTGCAGGGTGGCTCCATTGCCCCCGGCGAGCAGGATGCCGAAGCCCGCATGTGGGTGTATGACCCCGAGACGGATACCTGGAGCGATGGCGAGCCTATGCCCTGCCGCGGCCGCTTCCTGCAGCAGATGGCCACCATCGGCCACACCATCTACGTGCTCGGCGGTATCGGTCTGCAGCCCGGCGACAATGGCCGCATGGCCCGCGAGATGCTGACGGATGCCTGGAGCTGGAGTGCCGAGACCGGCTGGCGCCGCCTGGCCCACCTGCCGCATTACTGCGGTGCGGCACCCACGCCTGCCCCGGTGATTGGTGGCCGCATCTACCTGCTGGGTGGCGATGATGCCACGGTGAAGGGTTTCACGCCGCAGAATCACCCCGGTTTCCACAACCAGAGCCTTTGCTACTGCCCCGGCAGCGATACCTGGTACGATGCCGGCGAGATTGCCGTGGCCCGCGCCGTGCTGCCCTGCGCGGTGTGGAATGGCATGGCGGTGATTGTGAACGGTGAGCAGCGCCCCGGCAAGCGTTCCAACCAGGTCTGGGGTGCCAAGATGTAACCTGTTTTCCGAAGTATGTTGAAGAATCTCTTTCTCCTGGCGGCAGTAGCCGCCCTGCCACTGGCGGCCCAGTGCTGCCCCGGTTGCGGGCATCATGCCCCGGCTCCGCTGAAGGTGGAGTCCAAGGCGCTGGCTGAGAGCCCGAAAATCAGCGATTCCGTGGGTCGCGCCGGCATGGTGGCCAGCGTGGTGAAGACTGCGGATGGCGCCCGCATCCTGGCCATTGGTGGTGCGAATTTTCCGAATGCCAAGCCGGGCGCCAAGACCCCGGCTGAGCGCGGCGCCAAGGTGTTCTATGATGAAATTCTGAGCATCAATCCGCTGGATGGCAGCTGCTCTGTGCTGGCGAAACTGCCGTATCCCATCGGCTACGCGGCGCACACCAGCAAGGGCTGCAGCATGGTCATTGCCGGCGGTTGCAACATGGAGGGCCACGTGTCCACCGTGACCCGCATCAAGGCCGATGGCACCACTGAGGCACTGCCCGGGCTGCCGGTTACCATGGCGTACCCCGCTTTTGTGCAGATGGGGAGCAAGCTCTACGTATTCGGTGGTCAGGAAAAGGCAGAATCCGTGACCTGCCTGAGCAACAGCTATGTGCTTGACCTGGAGGACACCGCCGCCGGTTGGAAGGAACTGGCCCCCATGCCCGGTGAAGGCCGCATGCTGGCTGCTGCCGGTGCTTGCCGGAAGGGTAAGATTTATGTGGCCGGCGGCTGCTCGCTGCATCCGGATGCCAAGGGAGCTGCCGAGCGCACCTACCTGAAGAGTACGCTCTGCTACGACCCCGCCACCAACACCTGGAGCCCCGCTGCCGATATGCCCGAAACCATCGTGGCGCCGGCCACGCCCATGCCGGCCATGCGCGGCGGGCTGCTGCTGCTTTGCGGTGACCCCGGCAACTTCTACCGCGCCAGCCTGGCCGGTAATGCCCCGGCTGACCATCCCGGGCAGAATACCACCATCTACAGCTTTGACCCCTGCCGGAATGCCTGGACCGTGGCCGGGCAGAACAGCATCGGCATAGCCACCGCCCCGGCCGTGAAGGTCATGGGCACTGTCTTCATCATCTCCGGTGAAACTCACCCCGGCGTGCGTACGCCGGTGATTTCCACCATCAATCTCTCCAAATAACAACGAACTCACACAATACCAATATGCCTGAACCTAATCCCATCCTGACGTTCCTGGCCGACCTCACCCCCTGGGTGGCGCTCGGTATCGCTGTGCTGGCCATCATGGCAGCCTGCAAGAAAGGACTCAAGAAACCCGCCATCTCTCCGAATGCACCCGTGACCACGCCCGGCAAGTGGGCCTGGATTGCCGTGGCTGTGCTCTGGGTGGTGGTGATGCTGAACTATTTCGACCGCCAGCTGCTTGCGGTGCTCAACAAGTCCATGACCGAAGGCGCGGGCTGCATTGAGATGACCCAGGCTCAGTTCGGTATCGTGACCTCTGCCTTCCTGATTGTGTATGCTGCACTTTCCCCGGTGGGCGGTTACCTGGCAGACCGCTTCAGTCGCTCCTTCATCATCATGTGCTCGCTGGTGGTGTGGTCTGTGGTGACCTGGATGACCGGTAAGTCCGAATCCTATGAGGAACTGGTTTTCTGGCGCGCCGCCATGGGTGTGAGCGAGGCCTTCTACATTCCTGCTGCGCTGGCCCTTATCACCGACTATCACCGCGGCAGCACCCGCTCACTGGCAACCGGCCTGCACATGAGCGGTATTTATGCCGGCCAGGTGATGGCTGGTTACGGTGCCATGATGGCTGGTGACCCCTGCCAGATGGGCTGGCGCCTCACCTTCGAGGTGTTTGGTTTCATTGGCGTGGCATACGGTCTCATCGTGCTCTTCTTCCTGCGTGACCCGAAGGCCGAGGAAGCTCCCGCCACCGAGACCGGTGCTGAGGCTTCCTCAGCACCGGCTGCTCCCCAGTTTACGCTGGGCCAGATGCTCAAGAGCATCTTCACCGGCCGCGGCATGTACCTGCTGCTGCTCATGATTTCCTTCGCCGGCTTTGCCAACTGGTTCCTGCTGGGCTGGTATCCGCGCCTGCTGCAGGATATGTTCGAAATCTCCGAGGCCGACGCCGGCCCCGCTGCCACGCAGTGGATTAACATCGCGAAGTACATCTCCGTGCTGGCCTGCGCTGTGATTGCCGACCGCTGGTATCTCCGCAACAAGAACGCCCGCGCCTACGTGCCCGGTATCGCCTTCTGCATTGCCGGCCCCTGCGTGCTGCTGGCCATGATGTTCGGAGCCCAGGTGGGCCTGGTGGCTGTGCTGGCCCTGGTGTCTATGCAGGGCGTGGCTCAGGGTGCCATGGATGCCACTCTCATGCCGGTGCTCCGCAGCACCATCGACGAGCGCTTTGCTGCCACGGGTTACGGCCTGCTCAACCTTACCTCCGTGGGGGCCGGTGCGCTCGTATCCTGGTTGGGCGGCATGCTCAAGGACGCCGGTACGCCGCTGTCCTCTGTGCTGAGTCTGGCAGGCATCCTCATGATGCTCTGTGGTATCATCCTGTTCCTCCTGCCCAAGAAGGACAACGCCTGATAGCACCATATTTCATACCTGAACTGCGTGCCGTCACCTTCCCGGGTGGCGGCACCTGCATTTTGGGGAAAGTGGATTCGTCAATTGGGAGCTTCTAAAAACTCACTAAATTGATGTTTGTCGTTGTCGGGGCACGGGACTTCAGTCCCGAAATAACGGTGCTTCCAATCGGGACTGAAGTCCCGTGCTCCGACAGAGTTCCCCCACAAATTCCAATTTGACGTTTCGTCAAAGCAATATTGTTTAATTGCCGGAGAGGAAAACAAAAGCCCTGCGGGGTGAGCCGCAGGGCGGGGGGGAATCAGTGGTGAATCACCATTTGCCTTTGCGCAGTCGGAAAATGCTGAGGGCTCCGAGCCCCAGCAGCAGAAGGATGCCGAGCCCGGTCCACTGGGTGGGGCTGAGTATCTCTCCCTGGGCTTTCAGGTATTTACGCTGGGTCTTGGCTGCCTGAGCTGCGGCCATGGGGGCAACATCGGCATAAGCGCGGCTGACAGCCGGGGTGACAGACAGGCACTTGACGAAATCAGTATTGGCATGAATGGCCCGGAAGTCCTTATTTTCAGCGGAAGCGAGGCGGGGGAGGCTGATGACGAGGTCGCCGTTCACATCGTAACCCATGATGCCGCCGATGCCGTTCCAACCGGCACCGCTGCAACCGGAGGCCACCACGGTGAGGGTGATATAGGTGCTGCCATTGCGGTGGAAAGCCGCTGGGTGGGTGGCGAGTTTGCCATAAGGGATGGTTTCGCCCCAGGTGGCACCATGCCAGTTGCCGGTGATACCTTCGGGGGTGGCCATGAGCCCGAGCTCGTGCGTGCTTTCAAAGGTGAGCAGCCTGGTGGGATCGGTGACCTTTGCTGCGGCGGAGAGGTCAATGGTCATGCCCACAGCGGAGGTGGCGGCGTTTGATTTGCGGAAGTGGGAGACGTTGTAGATAGCCTGGCGGGAGTACAGGGAGCCGTAGTCTCCGGTCAGGGTGCCGGCCGTGCAGGTCACGTTTTCACGCGTCTTTGAATCCAGCGGATTGGTGAACAGAGCCGGCGCAGTAAGAGCAGGGAGAGCGGCGAACAGGAAAAGGGTGGAAAGGAAGAGATTTCTTCTCATGGTGATAAAGCTGATTCTTTTATAAATCTACCCCAAGTGGGCAAACTTGGCAAGCTTGTTTTGATGTTGCGATGCTAAAAAACGGATTTTCCGGAGGAGGAAGCCCTTCCGCCTTGACCTTTTTGTGAATAACAGGTACACTCTCGCGCATGCAGGAGTTGGAAATCATGTCCCCCGCCGGGTCGTTTGAGTCCCTGGCTGCGGTGTGTAAAGAGTCGCCTGTTCTGTCTATAGTCGTGCCATGTTATTATGAGGAAGATGCCTTGCCCACGACGAGTGAGAAGTTGGGGCGACTTCTTGAGACAATGATACAGGCTGGCGAGGTGTCGCCTGAAAGTCATATTTGTTTTGTGAACGATGGTAGCCAGGATAGAACGTGGGAGCTGATAGTTCAGCTCCGGTCAAAATCGTCTATTTACCGGGGAGTGAATCTGTCACGCAATTATGGGCATCAGGCTGCTGTTCTGGCAGGGCTTTTCACGGATAAAGCAGATGTCTATGTCACAATTGATGCAGACTTGCAGGATGATGAGAGCAAAATCCGGGATATGGTTCAACTGTATCTGAAGGGGAATGATATTGTATATGGGTGCCGGGAAGACCGCAGCAGTGATACTTGGTTCAAGCGAAGCAGCGCTCAGCTTTTTTACAGCCTGCGCAACAAGATGGGGTGTTACACTGTGCCGAATCATGCCGATTATCGTCTGATGAGTAATAAAGCTGTCAACGAGTTGCGTAAGTTTGGCGAGGTGAATCTCTATTTGCGGGGAGTTGTCCCGATGTTGGGCTTTCCTTCGGCAACGGTTTATTATACCCGAGTAAAACGAGAACAGGGTGAATCGAAATACCCATTGAGCAAGATGGTAAAGCTGGCTTGGAACGGTATCGTCAATTTCTCGGAGTTTCCTTTGCATCTGTGTTTGTGGGTTGGTGTCGGCGGTTTCTTTATCAGTGTGGCGTTAGTGATATATTGCCTGGTGCGCTGGGGGATGGGGGTAACGATACCGGGGTGGACGTCCCTTGCGGTGATTTTGTGCTGGTCTACAAGTATGCAGTTTATATTCATGGGTATTATAGGTTTGTACATAGGCAAGATATTCATGGAAACCAAAAACCGGCCTCGTTTTATTGTGCAGGATGACCTGACAGGGAAGGAATAGCCGCTGATGGAACGAGAGAAATATCGTATTTTTTATACAACGTCTGATGAGCGAGGAAAGCTCTTGACCTTTTGAGAGATAACAGGTACACTCTCGCGCATGCAGGAGTTGGAAATCATGTCCCCCGCCGGGTCGTTTGAGTCTCTGGCTGCGGCGTTGCGCGCCGGGGCCGACAGCGTGTATTTCGGTGTGGGCCTGTATAATATGCGAGCCCGCTCCACGGTGAACTTCACGGTGGAGGATCTGCCGAAGGTGGCCCGCCTGTGCCACGCCTGTGGCGCAAAGGCTTACCTGACCTGCAATGTCATCATCTACGATGAGGAGCTGGAGGGCATGCAGCTGCTGCTCCGCCAGGCGAAGGAAGCCGGGGTGGATGCCGTGATTGCCGCCGACCTGTCTGTTATCTCGTATGCGCACAGCATCGGGCTGGAGGTGCATATCTCCGTGCAGGCGAATGTGTGCAACATGGGGGCTGTGCGTTTCTTTGCCGCCTATGCGGATGTGATGGTGCTGGCCCGCGAGCTGAAGCTCAGCCAGATTCGCCATATCATCGAGGGAATCAAGCGGGAGAATATCACGGGGCCGTCCGGCAAGCCGGTGCGAATCGAGGTGTTTGCCCATGGTGCGCTCTGCATCGGCATTTCCGGCAAGTGCGGCATGAGTCTGGCGGCCTACAATGCCAGCGCCAACCGTGGCCAGTGCTACCAGCTGTGCCGCCGCAAATACCGCGTGACGGATACGGAGACTGGCTTCGAGATGGATATTGATAACCAGTACATCATGTCACCGAAGGATATCTGCACCATCCGCGTGATAGATCAGCTGGTGGAGGCCGGGGTGTCTGTTTTCAAACTGGAGGGGCGCGGACGCTCGGAGGCATACGTCTCCACCGTGACTTCGGTGTACAAGAAGGCGGTGCAGTGCTGTGCCGCCGGGGATTGGAGCCCGGAAAAGGTGGCGGCGTGGGAATCGGAACTGCTGCGCGTGTTCAACCGCCAGTTCTGGCACGGTGGTTATTACCTGGGTGAGGAGTGGGATACCTGGAGCGGCTGCTCCAACAGTCTGGCGCTGGAGCAGCGGCAGCATCTGGGCCGCGTGATGCGCTGGTATGCCAAGGCCGGCGTGGCGGAAATCCGCCTGGAGGCCGGCCCGGTTTCGCCGGGGGATAAGATTGAGATAACCGGGGTGACCACGGGCATTGTGCGTGTGACGGTACCGGAGGTGCGGTGCGATGATGAGGCCGGTGAGACCCGGGTGGTGCAGGTGGCTCCCAAGGGGGCAACAGCCCTTATAGCGGTGCCGCAGAAGGTGCGGCACGGCGACAAAGTTTACATCGTAACCCGCAGAAAACTCAAATAGTCGTGAATATCGAACCTCTCTTCTCTGCTGAACAGATAGATGCCGCTCTCCGCAAGATGGCGGCGCAGCTCATCGAACGCTTTGGTGACGAACGCCCGGTTAAGGTGCTTTCCCTGCTGAATGGGGCACTGTGGTTCACAGCTGACCTGCTGCGTTATCTGCCGGTGAATTTCATTCTGGAGACAGCCCGCGTATCCAGCTATGGTGCTGCCCGTGAAACAAGCGGCAAGGTGACCTGGAAGACCCCGGTTCCGTATTGCGAGGATATGCGCGTGCTGGTGCTGGACGATGTGCTCGACAGCGGCGTGACGCTCAAAAACGTGAAGGCTGAGCTGCTGCGGCTCGGCGCGGCCGAGGTGGTTACCGCTGTGGCGGTGGATAAGCCGGAGGGGCGCCGCGTGGAGTTTGAGGCTGACTATGTGGGCATGGTCGCACCGAATCTGTACCTCGTGGGTTACGGTATGGATGCGGATGGCTCCCTCTACCGCAACCTGCCTTACGTGGGCGTGGTGCGCGATTAATCGGCAGCTTCTGCTTTCCAGAAACTGAACTTATCTGTGGTTTCCGTTATACTGAATCGGAGGGGCGTGCCCATCTGCTTCTCGTGAATGGCGGAGATGTAGCTGAGTATTTCTGATGCGTTGCGGTCGTTCTGGGTGATGATGAAGGTGTTGGGCTTGCAGATTTCAGCGTAAGGGTTTTTGATGCCACGTGCATGCAGGGCTGCATGGTAGGCGGGGCTGTAGAAGCACCAGCCGTCGGCAATGGGGAGCATGTTGGTCGTGGCAAAGTAGCGAAGACTCACCCCCTTCCATCCCGGGGGATAGATGCAGAGGTGCTGCATGCTTGTGGTCAGATAAAGGTTCTGCGGATTCTGCGCACAAATTTTCCAAGGCTGTTCCTTCTGATTGAACTGGTGCCTGGCATCTCTGAGACAGAACAGGGCTGCCATGATTTCGAGACAGAGAAGACCTGTGCAGATGAGTTTGTTTTTCGTGAGAGCGTTGGCAGAGATCGGTGCCGAGAAAAGCCAGATAGCACTTGCATACAGAACAGGATGGAAGACTCTCCCCACAACTCTTTCCATGGAGAAAAGCAGGCAGAAATATACAATCAGAGCCACAAGCACCGGGAAAGCGTAAGCCGCACATTTGCGGTTCACTCCCACCAGAACGAGAATCAGGGCGGTTATTAAGGGAAGCCAGGGGGATATGCTCTGGGCCGGCGTGCTACCTTCTTTATACTGGTAATCACCCAGGGCCAGCAAGCCGTGTTCAGCTGCGAAATCCAGCCCGAAAAGGCCTTTCCGTTGGTCTTGATGAAGTTCTTGAACTTTTTCCAGAATATCAGCTTTTTCTTCACAGAATCCGGGTAAGTATGTAAAGGATTTAAAAATACGATAGTCCTGGCTGCTGATGCCGAGCTGCTGCAGGCCAGGAGTCTTATCCACCCCGGAATTATCCCTGCTATCGTGTATCATTCCTCTTGCTGTGTTATATTGCATGGCTTGCTGCCAGGCCGGTTCTGCATTGAAAGCAGATGTGTGAATGGCAAGAAGAATTGCCAGGAGTGCAGGGAATATCATCCCACCCCGGATAAAACGCTTTTTGGCTTCCTTGTCAGATGTTGTCACGATGACCCATAAGACGAAAAGGCCGAGCAGGAAAAAGGGCACGATAGATTGATTGCGCATTTCGAAAGCGCAGATGAACAGAAGAACGGTAAAAGAGTATTTGAAGGCGCCTCGTGTTCCAAGGCTCCAATCATAGAGCAGGAACAGAGCAGCACATGCATTCAGGATACCGATATACGTGTACTGTGCAAAGAGAATGCATTTGTAGTTGAAGAAAAGAAGAAAGGCGAGAGCAGAAAGCAATCTTACACAATCCAGGTTTCTGGAGCCGCTGGGGGTAGATAAAATTCTTTTTACGGCAAAAAAGTTAAGTCCGCCGCATGCCAGACTGCCTGAGATTTGTAGAAGAATCAGGTGCCAGTTGAGACCATCGTAAAGGTAATTCAGGCCCTGCAGCAACAAACCTGTAAGGTATCCGGAGTAAAAAGAGAAAGGAATGGCCCCGGTTCCGCCATTGCAATATTGGAAGAAAATCTGCAGATCATCATTCTGCAGCTCGCGCGGCTGAGCCAGTGCCAGCAGGAGCCATGTGAACAGGAGCGGAAGAAGGGAAAGGAACAGAGGGTGGCGAGAGAGGTGCTGGTTCATGGCTTTATCGTTGTGAGTGTATGGTCTGCCCGTTATCCGGGGCGATGAATTGCTCGGCGGGGATATTGTTTTCCTTCAGGGCGGCGGCCAGGTCATCGAGTGTTTCCTGGTAGCCCTCGTTGGCGAGCTGCCAGGTGCCGAAGTGGCAGGCGATGGCTTGTTTCGCGTGCAGCTGGCGGAAGGCTTCCACCGCCTCTGCGGGGGAGATGTGGCCGTTGCGGATCCAGTCCGGCTTGTAGGCGCCGATGGGGATGAGGGCGAGCTCCGGCGCACCGAGGCGGGCGTGAATCTGCGCAAAACAGTTGGAGCGGGCGGAATCGCCCACAAAATAAATGGAGGGGCCGCCGGCGGATTTCAGGTAGAAGCCGCACCAGAGCGAGCGGTTGCGGGTGTAGGTCTTGCGGTAGCGGTTGCTCCAGTGCTTGGCCGGGGTGAGGGTGATGCGCAAGTCGCCGTGCTGCACGCTTTCCCACCAGTCGGCCTCGATGAAGCGCACGTCCTCGCCACAGTGGTATTGCAGCAGCCCTGCCAGCCCCAGCGGCACGATGAAGAGCGGATTATGCTCCGCAGCCAGACGTTTCAGGGTGGGGGCGTCGAAGTGGTCGTAGTGGTCGTGGGAGAGCAGGCACACATCGATGCGGGGGAGCTTTTCCCAGGAAATGCCGGCAGGGCGGTGGCGGCGGGGGCCCAGTCCCTGCACCGGGCTGGTGTAGTCGCTCCAGATGGGGTCGGTCAGGATGTTGAGCCCCGCGGTGCGGATGAGCAGGGTGGAGTGATTCACCATGGTGACCTCCCAGTCCTGCCCGTCTACCCTGGGGGCAAGCTGTGGCTGGTGTGCGTTCTGCGCAACGGTGGGGTATTCTCCCTTGGCGTGTCGCTCCTGCAGCCACTGCAGCAGGTTGCTGGTCTTATACAGCGTGCCGGGCTCCGGGTTGTAGAAGAATTTGCCATCGAAATGGTCCGTTACCGGGCCTTCCCACTCGCCGCCGCGGCAGAGCCAGCCGGGCAGCACGATATCCCCGGCCAGGATGACTGTGCCCAGGGTGGCCGCCAGCAGAGCGGTCAGCATGCATTTGGTGCGGCGGTTCATGATTCGAAGCGGTGCTGGATGAGCACGTTGAAGTGGTCCCCCGCGCCGGGCACGGCAATCAGGTGGCGGTCTGCTGCGCTGGTGGGGTCGGCCAGGTCCTTGAGGTAGGCGTGCTGGCTCATGTACTGCACGCGGTCGCCCACGCAGTTTTCGGCCAGCTGGCGCAGGTCGGTGAAGTTCACATCGGCGGTCACGTCGCACTTGCCTGCCAGGGGCGGGAGCTCATCGGCGCTGACGAGCTGGTGGGCCTTGTAGCCGCGCAGGGTGCCGGCGGGGCGGCGGTGGTAGAGGGTGTCGTTCATCTCGCCGTAGTCGATGGTGACGAGTGTGCCGCATTTCCAGAGCGGCTGCCAGGCGGCATACCACTTGTGGTAGCTTTCCTGCACCTCCACAATCTGCCCCTCGTAGGCCCAGCGGGTGAATACGCTGGACTCCGGCAGCGGGCGCTGCTTCACCGCGCGCACAATGTGCCCGTGGTTTACGGAGAATCCCAGCTCCAGCCAGGCGCCGTCCTGGTACACGAACTGGCGGGCGGGGAAGGCATCCGGCAGCTCGTTGGAGAAGATGAAGGCGCGGCCTCCGGCGTGTTTCAGGGCTTTCTCGATGGTCTCGTACACACGCACGAAGTTGCCGCCCACCATGAGCTGCAGATCGCGCAGTGCCTTGGAGCGGTCCACCATGTAGTAGCGCACGCGCAGGCGGTTGAAGAAGCCGAGCGAGCGGGCCATGCTCACGGCCATATCGCCGTTGCCGCCGCCGATTTCGATGATGGGCAGGCGGCGGTTGAAGGCGCGGCAGCTCTGCTGCCACTGCTGCACCAGGCGGCGGGCCAGCAGGTCGCTCATGGTAGCGGTGGTGGAGAAATCGCCACGGAAGCCGATATCGGCAATGTTGGTGTTGTAATAGCCGCTGTCCGGGTCATAGAGGGCCAGCTCCATGAATTCCTCCATGGAAATCCAGTTGCCGTGGGCCAGGATGTGCGGGGCCAGGTTCATTTTTATTTGGAAAGCTCCAGCATGCGTTCCAGCGGGGCGGCGGCGCGCAGGCGCAGTTCCTCCGGCACGCGCACCTCGGGGGCCATGTCGCGCAGGCAGTTGCGCAGCTTCTCCAGTGTGTTGAGCTTCATGTACTCACACTCGGCGCAGGAGCACTGTCCCATGTCCATGGGGATGAACTCCTTGCCCGGCACCAGCTTACGCAGGCGGTGCAGAATGCCCGTTTCCGTCACGATGATGAACTTGCTGCATTCGCTCTCGCGGCAGTAGGGAATCATCTTCTCGGTGGAGCAGATATGGTCGGCCAGCAGGCGGATGGGCTCCTGGCATTCCGGGTGGCAGACCACCAGGGCATCCGGGTGTTTGGCCTTGGTGGCCAGCAGCTGGTCGCGGGTGAAGCGCTCGTGTACGTGGCAGGCGCCGTTCCACATGGTCATGACGCGGCCGGTCTTCAGGGAGGTCCAGGCGCCCAGATTGCGATCCGGCACAAAGAGGATGGGGCGGTCCGTGGGGGCGGTCTCGATGATGCGCTGGGAGTTGCCGCTGGTCACGATGACATCCGCCAGCGCCTTCACGCCGATGGAGCAGTTCACATAGGCAATCACGTAGTAATTCTTGTCCTTGTTCTCCTCCAGGAAGGCGGCCAGTTCCTCAGCGGGGCACGAGGCCTCCAGCGAGCAGGCGGCATTGGCATCCGGCAGCAGCACGGTGCGGCTCGGGTTCAGGATGCAGGCGGTCTCGGCCATGAAGTGCACACCGCAGAACACGATGACATCGCACTCGGCCTCCTGCGCCTTGCGGGCCAGGGCGAGGGAATCGCCCACGAAATCGGCAAGGTCCTGGATTTCCGGGCGCTGGTAGCTGTGGGCCAGGATGACGGCGTTGCGTTCCTGTTTCAGGCGCAGAATTTCTTCGATAAGGTTTTCGTTGGACATGGTTCTGAAGGCTTACTTTTTATCACGGGTCATGTATTTCATGAGGGCATAGAGGGCGGCCAGCATCACGATGGCCAGCACCACCAGGTGGGATTCATCCTTCACAGCGTGCACCAGGTCCTCCGGGCTCTTCATGATATCGGGATGCTCGCTGCCCACCTTGTCGCCGAACCAGGCCAGCACCCAGCACCAGATGGCGGAGCCTGTGATGGTGGCGATGCTGAACATGGTGAAGTTCATCTTGACCAGCCCGGCGGGGATGGAGATGAGGTGGCGCACCACCGGCAGGAAACGCGCAAAGAAGATGCCGGCGGTGGAGTACTTGTTCATGAATACCTCTGCCTTTTCAATCTTGTGCGGCGGCATCAGGAAATACTTGCCGAAGCGGAACATGAACGGGCGCCCCAGCCAGAGCGCCATGAAATACATTACGCACGAACCCAGGTAGGAACCCACCGTGCCCGCAATCACCACACCCCAGAAGGACATGCTGGCATCCGGGAATGTGGCGGCAATGGCTGCCGGCGGCACCACAATCTCACTCGGCACCGGGATGATGGAGCTCTCCATGGCCATGAGCACCACCACGCCCCAGTAACCCCACTGCTGAATGCAGTCCATACAGAATACAAGGAATTCGTGCATGCGGGGATTATGCACACATTTGCGCGGATTAAAAGTCTTTTCTTGCAATTTTTCGCGCGCGTGGTAGAGTAATGGTATGAAGATATACGTGGTAGCCGGTGAGAAGAGCGGCGATAAGCAGGGCGCATTGGTCATTCAGGAACTGCTGCGCCGCCGTCCGGATGCAGAAATTGTGGGCCTTGGCGGCAACCGCATGCACGCCCTTGCCCCCGGGGTGGAGGACTGGGCCGATGCCGCCGCCGTCATCGGCATCGTGGAGGTGCTGCGCCATATCCGTTTCTTTGCCGGCAAGCTCAAGGAGATGACAGCGCGCATCGCTGCCGACCAGCCGGACTGCCTGCTGCTCATCGACTACCCCGGTTTCAATCAGCGCCTGGCCGAGCGCGTGCGCAAGGTTTCGCCGAAAACGAAGATAGCCTGGTTCATTGCCCCCATGGTGTGGGCCTGGAAGAAGGGGCGCATTCCCAAGCTGGCCGCAGTGCTGGATTTGATGATGTGCACCTTCCCCTTCGAGAAGCCGCTTTTTGAGAAGGCCGGGCTGCGCACCGAGTTTGTGGGGCACCCGTTGGTGGATGATATCCTGGCCGCCCGCCGCACCGATGTGCGCGAGAAGAACCTCATCGGCCTCTTCCCCGGCAGCCGCAACCGCGAGGTGGAGCGCCACTTCCCCGTGTTCCTGGATGTGGTGAAGGAGCTCCGCACCCGCCACCCTGAGTGGCGCTTCGAGACCTCTGCCAGTTCGGAGAAACTGGCTGCCGTCATGCGCCGCATGGCTGAGGAAGCCGGCATGCCCGCCGAAATCATCAATATCTGCCCCGGCAGCTACCATGACCTCATGGACCGCGCGGAGGCTGCCCTGGTCACTTCCGGCACGGCTACGCTGGAAGCCGCTCTGCATGAACTGCCCTTTGCCCTGGTGTACAAGGTTTCTGCCGGTACCTACATGATTGGCCGCATGATTCTCACCATCAAATATATAGGTATGGTGAACATTCTGGTGGACAAGCCGGTGACCCGCGAGCTCATCCAGCACGATTTCAATGTGGAAAACTGCATTGCGGAGCTGGAGCGTCTCACCCAGCCGGAATCCCGCGCCAGGGTGCTGGCCGAGATGCAGGAATCCATGGGCCGCCTGGGCCACGGCGGTGCCGCCGCCAAGGCCGCCGAGGCCGTGCTCTCGCTGTTTGAGTGATGGTGTGAGCCACCATGTGATTCTGATGCCCTAATCGATTTCATACCTGGAGATTTGTAGAAATGGGTAAGAAAATTCAGATAAGAAATAGCACGGCTGAATTCCTCATATTTACAAATCAGGCCAGGGAGGATGGAATTGAAGTCAGGCTTCAGGACGATACGATTTGGTTGAGCCAGAAATTAATGGCAACCCTTTTCGATTGTTCTACGGATAATATAGGTTTACACCTCAAGAATATTTACAACGAGGGAGAGCTGGACGAAAAATCAACTACCGAGCTTTTCTCGGTAGTTGCCACAAATGGTAAAACCTATAATACAAAACATTATAATCTGGATGCGATAATTGCAGTGGGTTATCGTGTTAACTCAAAGAAGGCGACAGCATTCCGTAGATGGGCGACCAGTATTCTCAGAGATTATGCAATACGTGGATACGTCATCGATAGAGAGCGAATGAAGAACGGAACTTTCTTCAATGAGAACTATTTCACAAGTTTGTTGGAGGAGGTTCGGGAAATCCGCGCAAGTGAGCGCTTGTTCTATCAGAAGATAACGGATATATATGCCACGTCTTTTGACTATGATGCCAAGGCTCAGACCACACTTGACTTTTTTGCTCACGTGCAAAATAAATTGCATTTTGCGATACATCGGCATACCGCAGCGGAATTAATAATCGACCGCGCTAGTAGCCAGAAAGAGCATATGGGGCTAACCTCGTGGAAAAATGCGCCGTCCGGGAAAATTATCAAGAGCGATGTTTCCGTTGCTAAAAACTATTTGACAGAACACGAGCTTCGCAGGTTAGACAGGGTCGTTTCGATGTACCTGGACTATGCTGAGGAACAGGCTGAAAGGCATATTCCCATGTCGATGGAGGACTGGGCAAAAAAATTGGATGCATTTTTGCAGTTCAATGAGTATGAGTTGCTCAATAATGTAGGACGTGTTTCAGCCCAGGTGGCAAAGGTATTCGCTGAAAGCGAGTTCGAGAAATATCGGATTATTCAGGATAGACTGTTTCAATCTGATTTCGATAAATATAACTCAGATAACTTGCTGGATTTGATTTCTTCTCATTCCAATGAGGGCAGAACATGAAGAGAGTAGAAAAAGGCTCGGATAAGGCTCTTGGATGTACGTTAAAAAAATTGGGGTTAAAAACGTGCAAGGTCGCAGGATGGATTTTTGGTGTCTTGCTCCTGTGTCTTGTTTCGGCGTGCAGCTGCTTGGTGGAGCATTCTGCTGAGCAGCCGGTGAGCCGCCCTGCACCTGAAGCGGAGCGGCGGCTGAGTGGGCATGTGGAGCAGCTCTGTGCCCAGCCGCGCTATGGCGATACGCTGGAGCAGGCTAGGCTCTATATCGAGAAGAAACTGGCTGCTGCCGGTTGGGCGGTCACCTTGCAGGAATTCACTACTTCCGATGGGGAAACTCACTATAATATCTGCGCCTTACGCCGCGGGAAGTCGGGGAAACGCTATATCATCGGTGCGCACTATGATGCCTGCGACACCGGGGAAGGAGAGAATCCCGGGGCAGATGATAATGCCAGTGCCGTGGCAGCCCTGCTCGAGCTGGCAGCTCAGTTGCCCAAGGGTAAACCTGAGCATGATATTGAGCTGGTAGCCTGGGCCTGCGAGGAACCGCCCTGGTTCGATAGTGAGGATATGGGAAGTGCCCGCCACGCGGCAGCCTGTGACAGGGAGATGGTGCTTGGCCTTATCTGCCTGGAGATGCTGGGGTATTTCAGCGATGAACCGGACAGCCAGCCCTCTCTGTTTCCCGGCTATTCTCTCTTGCTTCCCACAGTCGGCAATTTTATAGCAGTGGTGGGCAATTTGGAGGCATACGGCCTGGCAAAGCAGATTTATTCCGGCCTGAAGCAGCAACTGCCGGCCGCCCGTATCAATGTGCCTTGGGCTGAGGAAACAGAGCTGTTCTTCAGCGACCACCGCAATTACCACCCCCTGGGCATTCCTGCCGTTATGGTGACGGATACGGCCATGATTCGCAATCCCCATTACCATGAGCCGACCGATACCCCCGAAACGCTCGACTACCGCCGCCTCAACCTGGTTACGCGCGGGCTTGTCCATATCGTGACCAGTCTTGCCTGGTCGGAACGGTGAGCGGGGGGGGGCTTTGGGCGTGGCGCGCCACTCACATGGGTAACACTTTAGTTCAACTACATAGGTTACACTTTTGCGCGTGAGTTTTGTATCATTATATTTGCTATGATGCAAGTCTAATGTACCGCGCGGCGGCTTTGTGCCGTAGCACGAGCCCGAAG
>JAFSFD010000039.1 GCA_017435365.1 Akkermansia sp.
GGCAGGTTGTTGAGCCAGTGGAACCACTTTTCAGCAGCCCCCGGCGCCTCGGAAAGTCATACTTGGAAAATTGCCTCGCCCGGCGGTCAAGCAAGCTCGCTCGCTTTTCTTTCGGGCAACCCCGTAGCGGGGTGCGGGGCAGAGCTTATCACAAACCGCATTTCACGTCAAGCGTATTTTTGAGAAAAAGTTTTCAAAATCCCGCTTCCCCTGCCCTAAGTGCCCCGATTTCGTGCGGGTTAGAGAGAAAAAATATTTTTCATGCTGGTGATGGTTTTGCCAGCAGCATCTCCACGGAGCCGAGGCCAAACCTATAAAACAATTTCTTCTTATTGTTGACGAAATGTAGAGACTCTGGTAGGGTAGAGGAGCTATGAAGTTAACTCACATTTTCACAACAATGGCTGCCATGTGCTGCATGGGCACCGCGTTGAGTGCAGATGAGAGGCCGAACATCCTGTTCATTATCTCCGATGACCACGGCACGAATGCTCTGGGCACCTGCGAGAAGGACAGTCCGGTGCCCCTGCCCGGGTTCCGCCGACTGGCCAATGAGGGCATGGTGTTTGACCGCGCCTACTGCGCCAACTCACTGTGCGGACCGTCTCGCGCCTGCATGCTCACAGGGCGCCACTCCCACAACAACGGGTTCCTGTACAACTACGGTGGGCCCGCCTTCAACGGCGACCAGCCCACCTACCCGAAAATGCTGCAGAAAGCAGGCTACCAGACCGGCATCGTGGGCAAATGGCACCTCATCTCCCGCCCGACCGGGTTTGATTCATGGCAGGTATTCCCCAGCCAGGGTGACTACCTCAACTCGACCTTCCTTTCCGCAGGCCCCAACAACTCAACGCGCAGCAACCGCATGCGCGGCTATGTGACCGATGTGGTCACAAACATGGCCATCACGTGGATGGAAAGCCGCGACCGCAGCAAGCCCTTCGCCCTTGTCGTGGGCCACAAGGCACCGCACCGCAACTGGCTGCCGGCTGTGCGCCACCTGGATATCATCAAGAAGCATGTGGCCAAGATGACCCCGCCCGCCACCCTGCACGATGACTGGAGCAACCGCCCGGAATTCCTGCGCCATAATGCTCAGAGCGTAGGCTGGAACCTCTGCAACTGGAATGATGTGCACCTGGTGGCAGACAGAATTCCCTTCGATGTGATGAAGGAAATCATCCCCAAGGGGCAGCTGCGCAACAGAATCAAGAACGGCGAGTTTGCCGGGCAGATTCCGGCAGACTTCGACATCGAGAAGCACGAGCCGAAGTTTGCCCCCAGAACGAATCTGGGATGGGGCATGAACTGGATTGAACCCGGTCTGCAGAGTGTATACCGCAACCACTTCAATACCCGCACCGATGAGTTCGTGGCCGATTTCCGCGCCGGCAAGTACAAGACGCAGCGCGATATGACCGAACAGCGCTGGCGCTGGTATATGGAGGACTACCTGGGCTGCATCCTCTCGCTGGATGAATCCATCTCCTCCCTGCTGGATTATCTGGATAACGCCGGACTCTCGCAGAATACGCTCGTCATCTATGTGGGCGACCAGAGCTTCTACCTGGGCGAGCACGGTTTGTACGACAAGCGCTGGATTTTCGAAGAATCCATGCGTATGCCGCTCATCATGCGCTGGAAAGGCACCATCCCCGCCGGCGTCCGCAGCCAGGCCATGGTGCAGAACATCGACTACGCCCCCACTCTGCTGGAAGTAGCCAAGGCCGACACCCCGGAAAACACCCGCACGATGGAAGGTGTTTCCCTCACGCCGCTGTTCAAGACCGGTGATGCGCCGCAGTTCCGCGACCGCCCGCTCTACTATGCCTTCTATGAGCAGCCGGGTGAACACAATGCCCCGCGCCACGATGGCCTGCGCACCCAGCGCTACACCTTCGCCCGCATCTGGACCCCCACGGGTGAGGAGCGCCGCACGGGAGTGCGCAAGCCTGAAAACGAATGGCTCCTGATCGACAACGAGAAGGACCCGGCCCAGATGAAGAATGTCTCCCAGGACCCAGCCTACGCCGAAGTCATGAAGCAGCTCACGGAGACCTACCACAAGACGCGTGAGCAGTACCGGGTGCCCGCCGACTGCCCCGGCAGCGGCCACCGCATCCCGGACTTCAAGCCCTCCTGGGGCACCGGCGAGAACGACCGAATCAAGTAAGTGATTGACAATTGACTATTGACGATTGACAATTGATAAGATAACGCGTCTTTCCTGCATGGGAAAGGCGCGTTTTTTCTTGCATTTGCCGGGTATGGGAGTAGACTGGGCACAGGATGAATGCGCAAGCTGAGAAGATTCGCAAGTATCTGGAGCAGTTTTACAGCCCGGAGGAATGGCCGACCCTGCGCTGGCAGGCGGAGGAATGGAGCAAGACCCTGCCGCTGGAGGGATTGCGCGTACTGGACGGCACGCCGATTTACCGCAACACGCTGGGGAAATACATGGCACTACTCGCCGCCGGGGCGGAGGTATGGGTGCCGGCGCAGCCGGGCATGCCTTCCGATTCCGCCACCATGCACCAGCTGGAGGAGTTCGGGATTCACCGCGCACCGCGCGGCATGGATGATTTCGACATCCTGCTGGACTGCTCCGGGCAGTTCTGCGAGCTGCACCCGCGGCTGGGGGCTGCGGAACTGACCCGCACCGGGGTACACCGCTATGTGCACCCGCACCATCCCGTGATACTGACAGATTCCGGCCGCATCAAGCGCATTGAGACGGTGCTGGGCACCGGCGAGGGATTTTTCCGCGCGCTCAAGCAACTGGGGCACACCGAGCTGAAAGGGCAGCGGCTCCTCATCATCGGCTTCGGCAAAGTGGGCCGCGGCGTGCTGCACCATGCACGGAAGGAAGGCATGATTGCCACCGTGGCAGATGTGGTGGACAAGCGAAGCCAGCTGCCGGAGGGTGTGCGATTCGTGGACGCCACGGATACAGATGCGCTGAACGATGCCATCCTGCAATCCTGGTGCACCGTGACGGTGACCGGGCGCATTTCCGCCCTGCGCCGCAGCCTGAAGGCGGAGCTCATCATCCCCTCCCCCGTGCTGCTGGCCAATCTGGGGGTGGAGGATGAATACGGCTCCAGCATCCCTGAATGGCGCATACTGAACCACAAGAAACCGCTCAATTTCCTGCTGGAGGAACCCACCTCCATGCGCTACATGGAGACCACCATGGCCCTGCACAATGCCTGCGCGCTGGAACTGCTCACCGCCGACCTGCCGCACGGCTGCCTGCTTCCGTTCGCAGATGTGGAGGAACGGCTGCTGCACGTGGCCTGCACCCGCGGCCTCATCGGTCCGGATGTGAAGCTGGTGACTGAGGGTGAGCGGGCATAGTGCAAACTTGACAGCGGCGGGGTGGGTGCATACAATACGAAAAAGCTGAGATGGATAAGATAATCATAGCATTTCGTTACCTGCTCTGCCTGCTGGGGGCGGCGGGCCTGCTGTATACGTTTTCATACCCGGATGCGGTGATACCGCCGAACCCGGCACTGGAGGAAATGGAGGGGGTACACTGGTACGCCCTGAAGCCTTTTGTGTGGGTGCTGCCGGTGCTGCTCATGGAGCTGGTGAGCTGCTGCGGCCCGCGGCGCAATCTGGTCTGGTTCGGCGCCCTGTTCACCGTGCTGGGCCTGGCGCTGGCGGCATACCCGGTACTGCAGGCGCACTGGCCGGAGTATGTGGAGCCCACCTTCAGCTACCAGGGAGGCATGCTGAGCACCGGGCTCATTCACTATGTGGCCTTCCTGGCGGTCTCCTTTGCCTTCCGCCTGGTGCTGCTGAACTACATGTTCCCGCCGGAGGAACTGCAGGAGCAGCTCGAAATCGGCTTTGTCTCCGCCACGGCGCTGGACCCCGCCAGCGCCCGCACGCTTAAGGAGATTGCCGCCGAAGAAAAGGGGCCACAGCGCAAGTTTCAATTCAAAGCAGGTGATGCCCGCAACGCCCTGCGCTGGAAGCTGCTGATGCGCCGCATGTTCCTGCGCAGCATGGTGGCCAACGGCTGCGTGGGCGGTGGCATTCTGCTGCTGCTTCTCTGGTTCTTCCTTTACCCGCAGCCCACGACTGAGGAGGCGCTGCAGCGCGACAAGGCCCGCATGTTCGAGCACCGGGTGAACGCACACGGGCAGCCCCTGGCCACCACAGCGGCGGTGCATGCTGCCGCACGGGTGATGAAGCACATCTCCGATTTTGAATCCCTGGGCGGTATGAGCCGCGCCGAGGCAGAGCAGTGGCTGGGGCTGGATGCTGTGCCGGCGGGCTACCGCTCCTGGCTGCGCGATGAACGCGCCATCAAGGTGCCTTCCGCCAATTACATGTACGAAAACCGCACCCGCTTCCTTACGGTGACAAACGGCCGCTATCTCTGCATGCTCTACATCCGCACCAATGAAGCAGATGACAGCATCGTGGTGGCTGAGCTGCAGGATGCCGGCTGGGATGCCGTGGCGGATGAGAACCGCCGCCGCTTGGGAACCGACTGGGGGGCCATTTACCGCTGATTCCGATTATGCCTGCCTTCATTTACAAACGCCGCATCGCCTTCCACGAGACCGACGCCGCCGGCGTGGTTTACTTCGCCAACTTCTTCCACCTCGCAGAGGAGGCAGAGACTCACGCCATCGCTTCACTCAACTGTATAGTCACCCGCGACGGCTACCTCTACCCACGCGTCCACGTGGAAGCAGACTACCTGGCCCCGCTGCATTTCTTTGATGAGGTAGCAGTACACTGCAACATCGACAAAATAGGTTCCAGCTCAATACACTGGAAATTCAAAATTCACGGGCCAAGCGGACTTTGCGCGACCGTAAAAGTCATTTCCGCACGGCGGAACCGCGACCATTCTGCGGCGCCATACTCCGACGAAGAGCGCGCAGCTTACTCGGAGTTACTGCCTTGACCGCCGGATTTTTCTCGGCATATTCGCCCAGTATCCGCTTCATTTCATTGGCCGTTTCCATGCAATCCTGCACAGAATGGTCGGAGGGCACGATTTTTTCCGTCCCCCAGGCGAGGTGACTAGACCAATACGGCACCACGCCGTCCGATGATTTGGGGGTATCCCCCTTGCCCTGGTCACCGATGATGGAGTGAGTGGGCACATTGCGCACTTTCAGCCCCTGCAGACCGGAGATGGAGTAGCTATCAGGCTTGAGCTGGTTCACGCTGGTAAACCAGAGATAGGCATCCTGCGGATTGAGCAGGAACATATCCTGCTGCAGGGTAGCGATATTGTACGCCTCTTTCAGCAGGTTCTGCGGCAGGCTGACCAGCTTGGACAGGAAGGTGGCCAGGCGGTATTTAGCCACCGGCGCACCGCGGTGCGGCGTGGCCAAGTAGACCACCATGCCTGCCTTGACTGGCTCAAAGAAATAATCTTTGCGCAAGGGTTCGAGCGCCGGATCCGGCAAGGGCTCATGCACATAGCGCTTATCGAGGTACTGCGCCAGTGTCTGCTGCGGAATATCGGAAGCGCGGAGGAGATTCCAGGGTTCCTCGCACTGGCTGTAGTGGGTGATGAGGCCGCCCATGGAATGTCCGACCACCACCATCTTATCCCAATTCGGGTTCTTGCGCTGAGGGTCTACCTGGTCACGCAGCTTCTGCAGAGATTCACGATACGCGCGGGCCGAAACGGTCCACGCCACGCCGGTGGGATAGTTGAAATACCAGAATTGGTAATTCCTGCGGATTTCCGGGTCGGCATACAAGCGGTTGACCAGGTTATCGAAGGTACCGGCAGAGGACATGAGCCCGTGAGTCAGAATCACGGGTATCTTGTTCGGATTATAGACCTGGATAGAGGAAAGCCCGGTGGTGTTGCGCAGTTCCTGGGGCTGGAGCAGCCCCAGCCAGCGGTCATCTTTCACGCGGGTGAGGTTCCAGTATACCTCCAGCAGCGCACTCCAATCGGCAGCCAGCGGGTAGTTGAGCTTGCCCACGGCAATGAAATCCTCCCGATTGCGGGGAATGACCCGGAAGTGGGGTTTACCCTCCTCCGAGAAAGTCATGACAGCCGTGAGAATACTCACCGTGCCACGAGTGGCGATATTGAACACATTTTCCGTGCCGGGCTTTATCTTGCCCTCCGGAATCACCCCCACCATGGGCACACCGATACCCGGAAGCGTGTAGCGCTCCTGCAGAGCACTGAGTTCCACATCAATCGCCGGAACGATATCCTCATGCAGGCCGAGAAAACGGCAGATGCTTTCGTCATTCTGGTGCTGGAGCTCGAATTCTTCATATTCGGGCAGCTTCTGCTGCTCCAGCGCATCGTGGCGCAAACGCTTCACGAGCGTGAGCAAATCTTTGTTATACTGGTGCAGCGCCACAGCTCTCTCCCGGTCTCCCAAATCGGGATTGGCCAGCTGATACCAGCTGTCGCGCAGACGGGCCACCAGATCGGTATCATTCTGAGTCTGGCGCGAAGGCACCGGCAACTCCGCCGTAGGAATCAACGGTGCTGAACACCCCAGCAGCATAAATGCACACAGACTCAGATACAGCAGACGAAAACAGCGCATGGGCGTATTGTAACGGGCACAAACATCAATGTCAAAGCGTTATTGTGTTTAACATCAGAACGGATAGAGGAATATGAGCGTGAGAGAGAGAGAAAATCGTAGCACCACGCAAAAACGTGAGATAAAAAGGCAGGTTCCTGTTCGGAACCTGCCTTTTTTTGTAAGGAGTGTGGAAGTGATAAACTTCAACAAATACCCTTCCGCCTTACAGCACCTCGGGAGCGAGGGACACGATCTTCATGAAGCCTTTTTCACGAAGCTCGCGAGCCACCGGCCCGAAGATACGGGTACCACGCGGGTTGTTATCCTTATCGATAACCACCACAGCGTTGGAGTCGAAACGAAGCACGGAGCCATCGTCGCGACGGATGGGAGCGGCGGTACGCACCACCACAGCCTTCACCACCGTACCCTTCTTCACAGAAGCGGTCGGGATGGATTCGCGGATGTGGCAGGTGATGATATCGCCGATGTGAGCCTGGTCAGCACCGCTCTTGCCGATCACGCCAATCATCTTGGCAGTGCGGGCGCCGGTGTTGTCGGCCACCTGAACGAGGGATTCCATCTGGAGCATAGTAGGTAATGTCCTTTCTGGTTTGAGATTAGTGTTTCAGGATTTCCACGAGCTCCCAGCGCTTCAGCGCGGAAAGCGGGCGGGTTTCACGGATGCGCACCTTGTCGCCGACCTTGGCGGTCTCGTTCTCGTCGTGAGCATAGAACTTCTTGCTCTTCTTCACGATCTTCTTGAACACGGGGTGCGGAACGCGGGCCACGTACTCCACAACGATGGTCTTGCTCATCTTGGTGGAGACAACAACGCCAACGCGGGTCTTACGAAGGCCCTGGGGCTTGGTCGTAGTAGTTTCTTCGCTCATATTCTAAGTCCTTGGGTTTTCGTTTGATTATCAGGCCTCGGCGCTGCCCTCGCCCTGAACGGTCAGGGCGCAGGCGAGTTCCTTGCGGACGATGCGGATGCGCTGGTTGTTCTCCAGCTGGCCGGTGGCCTGCTGGATGCGCAGGTTGAAGTACTCCTCGCGCAGGCCACGGATGTGGGCGGCGAGCTCCTTGGCGGGCATACCGCGGAAGTCTTTAGCTTTCTTTACAGGCATAATAGTGTAATTTTTGAATGGTTACTAGTTTTAGGCCTGGGGTTCAACACCCTGGCGATAGACGAAACGAGTGCGGATACCCAGCTTGTTGGAGGCGAGGCGGAGAGCCTCACGAGCAGCGGACTCAGTCACACCGCCCACCTCGAACATGATGTTGCCGGGGCGGCAGACAGCCACCCAACCCTCAACAGCACCCTTACCCTTACCCATGCGGGTGTCCGGCGGACGCTTGGTGAAGGACTTCTGCGGGAAGATGCGGATGTACACGCGGCCCTTACGGCGCAGGTAACGGTTGATGGCAATACGGCAAGCCTCGATCTGGTTGTTGGTCACCCAGCCGCGGGTGAGAACCTGCAGACCAAAGTCGCCAAAGGCAACATAGTCACCGCTGGTTGCATTGCCGCCGCGGTTGCCGCGGTGCATCTTGCGGTGGTTGTCCTTAATACGTTTGGGCATTAAAGGCATAGTCTTATTCTCCTATTGTTAAAGTTTCGTGTGTTCAGACATTAGGCGTCGCGGCGGGAATCGCGGCGGGGACGCGGGGCACGGTTCTGACGGCCACCACCCATCTGCGGGGCACCGGCTACCTCGGGGCGCTTGTTGATCCAGCACTTGATACCGATGATACCGTACAGCGTACGGGCCTCGGCAAAGCCGTAATCAATCGGGGCGCGCAGAGTCTGCAGCGGCACTTTACCCTCGCGGTACTGCTCAGCGCGGGCGATATCGGCACCACCCAGACGACCGGCGCAACGCACACGGATACCCTCGGCGCCGAAGTCCATGGCCACCTGCACGGCGCGCTTCATGGCGCGGCGGAAGGAAACGCGGCGCTCAAGCTGCGTGGCGATGTTCTCGGCCACAAGCTGGGCGTCGAGCTCCGGCTGGCGGATTTCCATGATGTCGAGCTTGACCTGGGCGCCACTGCACAGCTTGGAGAGGGCGGCGGTCATTTCCTCGATGTTCTTGCCCTTGGGCCCGATGATGAGGCCGGGACGAGCGGTGGCGATGGTCACGCGGACGCTGTTCCAGGCGCGCTCGATGGTGATGCGGGAAATCGCGGGCGTGGAGCCCTTGAGATCCTTGTTGAGGTCCGCGGTGTAGTCCTTGATGAACTTGCGGATCTTGAGGTCCTCGTGGAGCTTCGTGGCATAGTCCTTGCCCGTAGCATACCACTTGGAACGCCAGTCTTTAGTAACGGCAAGACGGAAGCCGATAGGATTTACTTTCTGACCCATAGTGTTATGTTAGTTTGTTATGGTTATGCCTCTTTGTTTGCGAGGATGATCGTAATGTGGGAGGTGCGCTTGCGGATCATGTTAGCGGAACCGCGGGCGCGGGCCATCGTACGGCGGAAGGTGGGACCTTCGTCCACCATCACGCTCTTGAGCACGAGCTCATCAGCGGACAGGCCGTTGTTGTTCTCGGCGTTGGCCACAGCGGCCTTCAGGGTCTTATTCAGGAGATAAGCGCCCTTCTTGGGGGTGTAGCTCAGCACGTCGGTAGCCTGGGTCACAGACATACCCTGGACGGCAGCGGCTACGTCGCGCATCTTCTTCGCAGAGATGCGAGCATTCTTGTATACTGCTTTCACTTCCATTGTTATGGTATTTGTTGAAGAATTAGTCGTTTGTTTTCACGGACACGCGGTCACCCACTGCGATGCTGAGCACCGGGTTGAGGTGGCGCTGAACCAACAGGCCGGATACGCTCTTGCGTACATCCGTCACCAGGGTGGTGGCTATCAGCTGGTCGCCGCGGAAGATTTCCATGGGCATGCCCACTTCCACCCCGCCCTTGCGGCCGGCGTTGATGACGATGAGCCCGGATTCGGAGTCGATGCTGAGCACCTTGGCCTCATCCAGCGTGCCATCAAACTCGCTCTGCTGCTTCTGGCGGAGGCCCAGGGCCACCTCCAGTTCCTGCAGGGCGGTCTCCAGAGCCTGCCGGGCGGCCTCATCCTCTACCATGGCGCTGCGCTTGTACTCTGCCACTGCAGAGGCAAGGCGCAGGCTGCCCTGGCGCACCTCGTCCAGCTCGGTCCGGGTGGATTCGAGCATGGCCGCGATTTCGATGAGTTTTTCCTCCTGGCCGCCCAGGGCGGTGCCACCGAGCGCCTCAAGGCGCGCACTGACTTCCCTGAGCTGCTTGCGGGCAGCATCTGCATCTGCCCGGGCAAGCATGTAGCTTTCGCGGAGACTGGCCACCTGGCGTTCCAGCTGGTCGGTTTTGCGGTCCGTAGCACCATTTCCACCCTCACCGGCGCCGGCGCAGGTACCCGCGGCCACAAGGGCCAGGGTCGCAAGGCAGGTGCTGAGGTGAGCTGCGGTCATGGTTCAGGTTCGGTTAATCTTATTACTTCTTGCCGATGCCGCCGTGAGCCTTGAAGATTCGCGTAGGAGCGAATTCGCCGAGCTTGTGGCCCACCATGTTCTCCGTCACGTACACCGTGGCGAAAGACTTACCGGTGTGCACCAGGAAAGTGAGACCGACGAAATCCGGAATCACCATGGAGGCGCGGCTCCAGGTCTTGATCGGCTTGCGATCCCCGCTCTGCAGCTGGGCGTCAACCTTGTCGAGAAGAGGCTGGCTTACGAAGGGTCCTTTTTTGAGGGAACGTCCCATTGTTCTTAGAAATGTTTGTGGTTAAAATTACTTGGCTTTGCGGCGCTGCACGATGAACACATCGGAAGGCTTGCGGAGACGGCGGGTCTTCTGGCCCTTGACGTGACCCCACGGGGACTTCAGGTGCTGACGACCACCACCGGACTTGGACTTACCTTCACCACCACCGTTGGGGTGGTCGACGGGGTTCATACACATACCGCGCACGGTCGGACGGATACCCATCCAACGGGTGCGACCGGCCTTACCGGAGGACTCGTTCATGTGCTGGGTGTTGCCCACCTGACCGATGGTGCAGTAGCACTCCACACGGAACTTGCGGATTTCGCCGGAAGGCATCTTAACCAAGGCGTACTCACCATCACGGTTGGAGAGCACAGCCTGCTGACCGGCGGAGCGAGCAATCTTACCACCGGAACCGGGACGAATCTCGATGTTGTGAATAGCAGTACCCAGGGGTACATTCTTGAGGGGCATAGCGTTGCCCACCTTGGGAGCGACGTTCTCACCGCTCTGCACCGTCATGCCGACGGTCAGGCCCACAGGAGCCAGGATGTAGCTCTTGGTGCCATCAGCGTACTGGATGAGGGCGATGCGGCAGGTGCGGTTCGGGTCATACTCAATACCGATCACGGTAGCAGCTTCCGTGCGGGTGCGGCGGAAGTCCACCAGGCGGTAGTGGTACTTGTGGCCACCGCCGATGTGGCGGGTGGTGATGCGGCCGTTGTTGTTGCGGCCACCGCTCTTGCGGATGGGCTGCAGGAGGCTCTTTTCAGGCTTGGACTTGGTGATCTCGTCGAATGCGGGCAGAACCTTGTAACGGTTGGACGGAGTGGTAGGCTTAAATGACTTGAGGGACATGATAGCTTACTTTCTATTTACGTGTTCCAGTTATCAGACAAGGTCCAGAGACTCACCGTCAGCCAGGCGCACGAATGCCTTCTTCCAGGCGGGTGCGGTGCCGGCATCCTTCGTGCGCTTGCGGCGCACCTTGCCATCATAGTTAGCGGTGCGGACGGAGGCAACCTTCTTGCCGAAGGCCTTCTCCACAGCCTGCTTAATCTCGATCTTGGTGGCCTTCACCGCCACTTCGAGCGTAAGCACGCCGTTCTCCTCGTGCATCACGGTTGCCTTTTCGGAAACGCGCGGCTTCTTGATTACGTCGTAGATATCGTTCATGATTACTTGGTGCGGTTGGCGATGATTTCCATAGCGGACTCCACGATGACGACCTTGCGGGCATCCAGCAGCTGCTCCACGTTCACCTCAGCGGCGGACATGAGGAGCACCTCGGCCACGTTGCGGCCGGCGCGCTTGGTCATCTCGTCGAAATTGTCGGCGATGATGAGGATCTTCTTACCCTCAGCAATCTCGGACACAGCGGCGACGAAGGACTTCGTCTTGCCGTCCTCGATGGAGAAGGAAGGAACGGTCACGACCTTACCACCGGTGATGATGTCGCCCAGCACGCGGCGCAGAGCCAGCTTGCGGGTGGACTTGTTCACCTTCTTGGAGTAGTCGCAGGGGCGGGGACCGAACACCACGCCACCACCCACAAAGATGGGGGACTGGTGGTCGCCGTGACGGGCATTACCCGTGCCCTTCTGGCGGTAGATCTTGCGGTTGTTACCAGCAACCTCACCGCGGGTCTTCGTGTTGGCGGAGCCGGTGCGGCGGTTGGCGCGGTAGGCAGTCACCAGGTCGTGCACGGCCTGGCTACCCTTCTCGGGGCCCACCGTCACGAGGCCGGCGGCGTTGGCTGCCTCGATTGTCAGTGTATTAGCGGACATAGATAGGTTTTCCTAGTTCGTTTGTTTATTTACCGTTCTTCTTCTTGGCCGGACGGACCACAACGTAGGAACCCTTGGCGCCGGGCACGGGGCCGGACACGAGGATCACGTTGTCATCCTTGCGCACCTGAACGACTTTCAGGTTCTGCACGGTCTTGCGCTCGTTACCCTGGTGGCCGGGCATCTTCTGGCCCTTCCACACGCGGGACGGCGTGGCGCAGGCGCCCACACCACCGGTACGGCGGTGCATCATGGAGCCGTGCGTCATGGGAGAGCCATGGAAGTTATGACGACGCATAACACCCTGGAAGCCCTTACCCTTGGACGTGCCGATCACGTCCACCCAGGCACCTTCCTCAAAGAGGGTGCAACCGGGATGCTCAGCGCCCTCTGCGGGCAGCTCGGCGGCGTCCACGCGGAACTCCTTGAGGAGCTTGGCGGGGGCGATGCCCAGCTTCTTGAAGTGGCCAGCAACCGGCTTGGAAAGGCGGCTCTCCTTCTGAGCGTCGAATGCCACCTGGATGGCGCAGTAGCCATCCTTCTCCTCGGTCTTGATCTGGCCGTAAGTGTTGCCGGTCACGTCGATAACCGTGACGGGAATCATGGCGCCGGTCTCCTTGTTGAAGACGCGGGTCATGCCAACCTTCTTACCAATAAGTCCTAAAGACATGTTATTAAAAAATCTGTGTTAAGGTTCGTAATGAAACGGGCGGGGATCAGATCTTGATCGTGATGTCCACACCAGCGGGCAGGTTGAGCTTCTTGAGCTCTTCCACCGTGCGGGAGGTCGGCTCAACGATGTCGAGCAGGCGCTTGTGGGTACGGATTTCGAACTGGTCGGCAGATTTCTTATTAACATGGACCGAGCGGTTCACAGAGAACTTCTCGATACGAGTCGGCAAAGGAATCGGCCCGGCGACTTTGGCACCTGTACGCTTGGCGGTCTCGACGATCTCGGAAGCGGAGCGGTCGATAGCGCGGCTGTCAAATGCACGGAGACGGATGCGGATTTTGGGACTTTGCATGAACGTGCGGTTATGTTTAGGTTAATATTGTTTGGTTGGATTACTTGTTACCACCGCGAGCCTTGACGATGTCGTTGACAAGGTTCTGGGGTACTTGTTCGAAGTGAGAGGGTTCCATGGAGTAGGAGGCCAGACCCTTGGAGAGGGTGCGGATGTCGGTGGAGTAACCGAACATCTCGGCCAGCGGCACATCGGCGGTGAGCACACACTCAGCACCCTTGTGCTCCATGTTCTTCACCATGGCGCGGCGGCGGTTGAGGTCGCCCATGATATCGCCCTGGTTTTCAGCGGGGGTCACCACTTCCACGGCCATGATGGGCTCCAGCAGCACCGGGCTGCACTTGGCAAAGGCGTTCTTCATAGCGAAGATAGCAGCCATCTTGAAGGCGTTTTCGTTGGAGTCCACTTCGTGGTAGGAGCCGTCAATCACGTCCACCTCCACGTCCTCCACGGGGTAACCCGCAACGGAACCGGAGTTCATGGCTTCGTTCAGACCGGCGTACACAGCGTTCATGTACTCCTTGGGAATGGCACCACCAACAATCTTGTTGGCAATCTTGAGACCGGAACCGCGCTCGCCGGGACGCATGGCAATCACCACGTCACCGTACTGACCACGACCACCGGACTGCTTCACCAGCTTGCCCTGCACGCGGTCGGCAGAAGCAGTGATGGTTTCGCGGTAGGCGATCTGGGGCTTGCCGGTGTTGGCCTCTACCTTGAACTCGCGCTTGAGGCGGTCCACGATGATGTCGAGGTGAAGCTCACCCATGCCGGCGATGATGGTCTGACCGGTTTCTTCATCGGTCTTCACGCGGAAGGTGGGGTCCTCAGCAGAAAGGCGCTGCAGAGCGTTGGACATCTTCTCCTGGTCGCCCTTGGTGAGGGGTTCCACAGCCATGGAAATCACGGTGTCCGGGAAGGTGGGGGGCTCGAGCGTGTAGTCGAAGTCATCGGAAGCCAGGGTATCACCCGTGGTGGCGTTCTTCAGACCCACGATGGCGGCGATATCGCCGGAGTACACGGCGTCCACGTCGGTGTGCACATTGGCCTGAATCTGGAGCAGACGGCCCACGCGCTCACGCTTGCGGGTGCGGGGGTTGTACACGGTGTCGCCCTTGCGCACCACGCCGGTGTAGACGCGGATGAACACCAGAGAGCCCACGAACTTGTCGGCCCAGAGCTTGAATGCCAGCACCACGGGCTTGTCCTTATCGGAGGGGTCAATCGTCTTCACGTCGAACACCTCGTAGCCGTTCTCATCGAGACCGGAGGCAACCGTGCTGGTCACCGTGGCCTGCTTACACTCGAGCGGGCTGGGGAGGTAGTCCACCACAGCGTCCAGGAGACCCTGCACACCCTTGTTCTTGAAAGCGGAACCACCAGCCACGGGGATGAACTTGTTGGCGATGGTAGCGCGGCGGATAGCCTGCTTCAGGGTCGGGGCATCGATGGGCTCCTCCATGAGGAAGAGTTCGCCGAGCTCGTCGTCCACATTGGCCACGCACTCCTTGAGCTCCTCGAGGTAGGACTCACCGATTTCCTTGAGCTCGCCCTCCAGGTCCTTGATCTCATAGGTGGAACCCTGGCGGTCGGAATCGCTGTAGAAGATAGCCTTCTGGTTCACCACGTCAATCTGGCCGCAGAGCTGGTCCTCAGCGCCGATGGGCACCAGAATGGGAGCAGCGTTGGCACCCAGCTTGGTGCGGATATCGTTGAGCACGTTGGCGAAGTTGGCGCCGGTGCGGTCCATCTTGTTCACAAAGCAGAGGCGGGGCACCTCGTACTTGTTGGCCTGGCGCCACACCGTCTGCGTCTGGGGCTGCACGCCGGCAACACCACAGAACACCACGATGGCGCCGTCGAGCACGCGCAGGGAACGCTCCACCTCAGCGGTGAAGTCCACGTGCCCGGGGGTATCGATAACGTTGAGCTGGAAGTTCTCGTTCTCGAAAAGCTTGTGGCAGCCCTCTGCGGGCAGCTGTTTCCAGTTGGTCGTAACGGCAGCGGAGGTAATGGTGATACCACGCTCCTGCTCCTGCTCCATCCAGTCGGTCGTCGCAGAACCCTCGTGGGTCTCGCCGATCTTGTGGATCATGCCGGTGTAGAACAGAATGCGCTCGGAAAGCGTGGTCTTGCCGCCGTCAATGTGAGCGGCGATACCGAAGTTGCGGTAGCGCTCAAGCGGTGCCTTGCGGTCAGGGCTGCTATAGTTATTAGCCATATAGTAATATGAATTGTCTTAAAGTTCAGAGATTACATTCAAAACTTCCAGCAGGCGGTCTTACCAGCGGAAGTGGGCGAAGGCACGGTTGGCCTGGGCCATCTTGTGCACATCATCGCGCTTGCGCACGGCAGCACCCTGGTTGGCAGCGGCTTCCTTGATTTCGTTAGCCAGAGCCTTAGCCATGGGGATACCCTTGCGGTTGCGGGCGTAGTTGATAATCCAGCGCATGGCAAGAGCCTCGGAGCGGTCAGGGGCCACTTCCAACGGCACCTGGTAGGTAGCACCACCCACGCGGCGGCTCTTCACCTCCACACGGGGCTTGGCATTCTCGATGGCGCGGGTCAGAACCTCCAGCGGGCTCACGGTATCGGTACCTTCATTGGCCATATCGATAGCCTTGTACACGATACGCTCAGCCAGGGAGCGCTTGCCGTCCAGCATCACCTTGCAAATCAGGCGGCCAACGAGCACGGAATCGTAACGGGAGTCACGACGTTCAATCTTCTTGTAGACGCGTTTGCGACGAGCCATAGTCTTAAATTTCTTTGTTCAGTGTTGATTCTTAGCGCTTCTTAGCGGGAGCGGCGGCGGCACCGGCCTTCGGGCGCTTGGCACCGTACTTCGAACGGCCACGGCGGCGCTTATCAACGCCAAGGCAGTCCAGAGCACCACGAACGATATGATAACGAACACCGGGAAGGTCCTTCACACGACCACCACGCACAAGCACGATGGAGTGCTCCTGCAGGTTGTGGCCCTCACCGCCAATGTAGGCGATTACTTCTTCACCGTTGGTAAGGCGAACCTTAGCAACTTTACGCAGAGCGGAGTTCGGCTTCTTCGGCGTGCGGGTCATCACCTGCAGGCAAACGCCACGGCGCTGCGGGCAGCTGTGAAGAGCGCGAGACTTCGACTTCTCTTCCGGTACTGTACGTCCCTTGCGGACGAGCTGATTAATAGTCGGCATGTTACTTATTTATGATTTTGTTTTTCAAGGTTTTACGGCTTGTTTCTCCACCTCCTCATCCCTCGAGGCACGTGGTACATCACTTCACCGGCTTACCCGATAAAGCCCTGAGGACAGTATATCCCTATACAATCCGCGGGTCGCGCTAGTTTACCCGAATTTTCCCATAAAGCAAGCCTTTTCTTTGAAATTCAACAGAATTTTTAAAATTTTTCACCCCCTCAAACCACGAATTTACACCACTTCCCCACCCCGCCCTGCCGCACCTGCCAAAATCACTAAAAAAAATTATTTTTGCGAATCATGACAGAGAAATTCGCCCCGCCCACCCCCGAGAGGGGAGATTTCGAATGTTGGATTTTGGATGTTGTATGTAAAAAAATTCCGCGGCAAAGCCGCCTGAAATACCCCCTCACGCACGCACACGTACGCGTGCATATACAATCAGGGCAGCAGCACGCCGCCACCATAAAATCCAAAATTCAAAATCGGGAACCTCTAAAAACTCAAAACTAACCAACAAATTGGACTTTGGCGAGCCGCAGGCGAGCGGCATTCAAAGCCCGTGAAACGGGCGACATACCCATAGCGAGGCGGTGGAGCACTCCACGCAGTAGCGTGGGGTGCGGAACCCCTCGTAGGAATAAAAAAGGTAATTGGAACCCGTGAAACGGGTGACAGCCTGTCACGGCGTAGGGCGTAAGCCCGAAGACGGAAATCGGTTGCATATCATAGAGCTGCGCCTTCTGTCACCCGTTTCACGGGTTCCATGTTTTTTATTACCAAACGAGGGGCTTCCGTCTTCGCCCTGCGGGCTACGCCGAGACAGGTACGCCCGCTATGGATATGTCGCCCACTAACGTGGGCTATAAATTCCGCTCGCCTGCGGCTCGCCAAATTCCAATTTAGTGAGTTTTTAGAGGTTCCCAAATCCAGAATCCCCCCTCATTTCCGGCGGGAGAGAGCATAGAACGCGCCCAGCAACGCCGCCAGCCAGAGCACCTTCACCCCCAGCAGAAGCAGGAGGTACGCCGTGGCCGGGAGCCGCACCAGCAGGTCCGGGCACGGCAGCAGAGGCAGCAACTCCCCCCAGGGGAGGCTCTGGGGCACACCCAGCATCAGCCACCCGTATAAGGTCCCCTCTGCAGTCAGCCCCACCAGGAACACAACCGCGCCCAGCCGGCGGCGCAGCGCCTGGCACAGCAGCGCCAGCGCCAGCAGACACACCGCCAGCGCCACCCAGAAATACGCATACGCCAGCCACAGCGCCGCACCGGCCAGCGAATCCCCCGCCGCAGCGAACACCCAAAGCCCACCGAGCGCCTCATACCCGACCTCCCGGAACAGCGGCAACAGCGCCAGCGCACATATCACCACCGCAGCCACCAGCCACAGCGCCGCCCCCCATAACCCGCGGCGGCTTGCCCCCGCCAGCGCACCATCCACCGATGGCACCGGGTGCAGCAAGCCCCAGCACGCCATCAGCAGCACAAAGCAACAGGCCCAGGCAGCCACCTCCCCGCAGAACACCGATTCCCCACCGCACAGCATCACCCCGGCCAGCAGCGCCACCGCCCCCAGGCTCAACCAGCGCACCGCCACCGAGCAATTCTCCGCCGGGTGCGCATAAGGCCGCCGCGCCTCTGCCAGAAACGTGAGCATCATCACCCCATGCGCCAGCAGCAGTACCAGAAGCTGCGGGGCGCACGTGGCGGCATCCGGGAAGCGGCGCAGCTCCTCACCCAGCCAGATTCCCTCCACCTGCACCATCAAAAACGCCACCAGGAACCACAGAATGCGCACCCCGCTATCAGCCTTGCAGAACGCCTGCGCCAGCGCCACCAGCAGCCAGCCCTGCGAAACCACCAGCACATACGGCAGCCACTCCGCCGCCCGCAGCTCACCCGCCGGCCGCAGCCACAGCAGCACCGCAAACATCAGCGCTGCCAGCACCAGCACCTGCAGCGCGCCGCTCAGCCACATCCCCCACACCACACGCCAGGAACCCAGCCGCGTGAGACGGATGAAATTCAACCCCGGCGCGCGCGTCTCCGCCTCCACCACAAGCCCCACCCGCAGCGGCACCACCAGGCAGACCAGCAGGGTCGACACCCCCAGCATAAACGACAGCGTCTCAGTCGGGGAATCCGAAGGCGCATTCAGCGCCAGCAGCCCCATCACCACCAGTGCCACCACCAGATACTTCGGCGAGCGCAGCACCTGCCGCACATCGCGCACCAGCACCGCCGGCAACCAATCCGGTAAAAAATCCTTATTCATGGCTATCCATCAGGTTAATCACAGTCTTCTCCAGCGACTCGCGGCACTCCGCCACCCCCAGCAGCAGGTGCGCCGCCGCCAGCCCGCGCAACTGCAGCGCCAGCGGCTCACCCGGCTCACCCGCATACACCGCCCGCACCCGGTCCGGCGCCAGCAGCGCAGGCTCCTTCCACTCCGGCAGCAACTGCAGCGCCGCCTGCAGCGCCTCAGCCCCGCACCCGGCCACGCTGAACTCATACACCAGCCGCCGCTCCGCGGGCGGCGGCGCCAGCTCATCGCAAGCCGCCTGGCGCAGCACGCACCCCCTATCCATCAGCAGAAACGAATCGCACATCTCCGCCAGCTCCGAAACAATGTGAGAAGAAATGAGCAGCGTCTTCCCCTGCCGCTGCAACTCGCGCACACAGCGCTTGAACTCCACCCGCGCCCGCGGATCCAGCCCCGCCGCCGGCTCATCCATCACCAGCAACTCCGGGTCACCCACCAGCATACGCGCCAGACTCACCCGCTGCCCCTCGCCCTTCGAAAGCGAATCCACCCGCCGCTGCCGCATCTCCGCCAGCCCGCAGAACTCCAGCACGCGCTGCACCTCCGCCCGCCTCTGCGCCCCACGCAGCCCCGCCGCCCGAGCATAAAAATCCACGTACTCCCACACCTGCGTATGCACCGGCGGGGCAAAAGCATCCGGCATCCACCCGATGCGCCCGCGCAAGCGCTGCGGCTCCAGCGCCGCATCCACCCCATCGAACCACACACTCCCCGCATCCGCCACATCCAGCCCCACCAGAATCCGCATCATCGTCGACTTCCCTGCCCCGTTCGCGCCAATCACCCCCACAGACTGCCCCCGCAGCAACTCAAACGAAACATCCCGCACCGCCTGCACCGCCCCGAACGAACGCCGCAGCCCCCGCACACTTAACAACGAACTACCCATACCCCCCATTCTACCACACCACCCCGCCCATGCAAGCAAATTCGCCACACCCCCGCAGCCAATTTGCCGCACATTTTCGGCTCGCCAATTCACCCGGACTCGTGCAGAAAATGTGGGGGCAATTTTATTTTTCATTGATTTTCAACAAGCAGAGCACACCTCATCGAAAGTTCCCCCTCCGGCGGGATTTGAACCGCCCGGCTTTACAAAAGGCCCCCACCATTTACCGGCGCTTTTGCTTCAATTCATGCAGCGCATTCATATACCCTGCGGTAATGATACCGGCCGGAAGGGCAATGAGGGCAATCCCCAGAAGAGAGGAAAGCATGGTCACACAGCGGCCAAGCATAGTCACGGGGTAAATATCACCATAGCCCACAGTAGTCAGAGAAACAGTCGCCCAGTAAAGCGCATCGAAAAACGAGGGATAAGTCTGCGGCTCCACATTAAAAATCACCAAGGCCGAAAGCAGGATATACCCCACTGCCAGATAACACACAGCAAGCAGCGAATCACGGGAATCACGCATCGTGCGCAACACCAGCAGCATATTCTGCGAATGATGCGCCAACTTGAAAACAGCAGCAAGCCGCAGCAAACGCAGCCCCCTGGACAAGCGGAGCAGCCGGAACCCATCGTGCACAAAAGACACAGCCGGCAGAATGGAAAGCAAATCCACAATCGCCTGCAAGGTGAATGGATACCGTAAAAAAGCCCGGATGGAACGCCGCCCGCTCCGCAAATCCTCAGTCAACCAATTCAGCAGGTAATCCAGCACGAAAAACACCACAACCACCCTATCCGTCACCGCAAACACAGCATAATTCTCCTTAAACGCCAGCGGCAGCAGACTGACCACCACCAGCAACAGCATGAACTGATTATACACCCTGGATAGCACCCCACCGCACTCACGCACCTCTACCACCTCAAATATCTTCTCTCGTATCGACCTTTGCATCAATGAAGTCTACCATCCACTCCCGTATTTACAAGACAAAATGCAGCTATACCCGCATTTCAATACCTAAGCCATGGGGCGGAAGTCATCTTACCATCCAACTACAGCTAAATATGCGTGCATGTAGCACCGGACCATCCCCACATGCGTGGGGAAAACGCGATGGTGTGCTTTAGCTGGCGGCTGCCGTTCGGACCATCCCCACATGCGTGGGGAAAACTCCGCGAACGTGTGGCTGGATGAGTTTGCATTCGGACCATCCCCACATGCGTGGGGAAAACCACGCCCTGGCAAGAAAAAACTGCTTCGGCACCGGACCATCCCCACATGTGTGGGGAAAACGACCTGTACCAAACACTTAAAGACCCCAATGGCGGACCATCCCCACATGCGTGGGGAAAACCGGTCAACAACGCCCGCACGGCTTACAAGTTCCGGACCATCCCCACATGCGTGGGAAAACCACCGCGAGCAACTCCTCGCCATCCTAGACTTCGGACCATCCCCACATGCGTGGGGAAAACCAGGCCGTAGGCTTCCCAGACTGCCCGCACGTCGGACCATCCCCACATGCGTGGGGAAAACGATATTCATGGTTATTTAACTCCAATCGGTTGCGGACCATCCCCACATGCGTGGGGAAAACGTCACCCGGCCATACTCCACGTCGGCCATCATCGGACCATCCCCACATGCGTGGGGAAAACCAGTCAAAGCTCACCAGTGAACCGCCCTCTATCGGACCATCCCCACATGCGTGGGGAAAACCCGTATCAAGGACGGTGGACACCCTGTCCAGCCGGACCATCCCCACATGCGTGGGGAAAACCGGATTGAATGCCGTATCAAGGACGGCGGACACGGACCATCCCCACATGCGTGGGGAAAACGCCACGCGCAGACCGATGATGGACATCTTGTCCGGACCATCCCCACATGCGTGGGGAAAACTGCCGGAGCTCGCAAATATGAAGTACACCGAACGGACCATCCCCACATGCGTGGGGAAAACCAATTACGAGCGGAAACATTGGAACACAAATGCGGACCATCCCCACATGCGTGGGGAAAACCCCGTACCAGTCCACCCGGTAGCCTTGTTGCCCGGACCATCCCCACATGCGTGGGGAAAACGCCGTTGGCGTACTCTATGTATACAGTCATAACGGACCATCCCCACATGCGTGGGGAAAACTGGTTGATGTGCCGGGCAGGCAAGCCGCTGTTCGGACCATCCCCACATGCGTGGGGAAAACATCTCCGCAAAACCAAAACCGGCGGATGGAAGCGGACCATCCCCACATGCGTGGGGAAAACGTTTCGACGGAGAAGCGGAGCGTTTCGGTGCCCGGACCATCCCCACATGCGTGGGGAAAACTCGCTGGCCTCGGGATTGTCGGCGCGAAGCTGCGGACCATCCCCACATGCGTGGGGAAAACAGCGGTGGGGATGGTGCTGGAGAGGGTCAGGACGGACCATCCCCACATGCGTGGGGAAAACTCGAAAATTTTGCGCAATGCCGGCACCATCGGCGGACCATCCCCACATGCGTGGGGAAAACACCGGGGATGTTGACAACGTATTCGCCATCCACGGACCATCCCCACATGCGTGGGGAAAACTCAACCTTGCCAGTCGGACGCTGCACGTTTTCCGGACCATCCCCACATGCGTGGGGAAAACGACTTGAAAACTATGAGCACAGAACAATACAACGGACCATCCCCACATGCGTGGGGAAAACATGTCAGCCGCTCCACAGTACCGCCCCCGCGCCGGACCATCCCCACATGCGTGGGGAAAACTCATGGGAAGCTTGCAAGGGGAATCAGCACCCCGGACCATCCCCACATGCGTGGGGAAAACTCAGCTTTCAGGCACTAAAAAACACCGCAAGGCGGACCATCCCCACATGCGTGGGGAAAACTCGGTGTACTCGCCATATTCCGATTCCGTCACCGGACCATCCCCACATGCGTGGGGAAAACGTCAGGCAAATAATGTTTGCATCGCCGGGCAACGGACCATCCCCACATGCGTGGGGAAAACACCAATTTATCAAATAGTTAAAAGGTTAAAATCTGTAATTTTTGTGTTTATTTTCATGTAAACTTGGAACACTAGAAAGGAACACGTTCGAAAAAAGACTGGGGAGAAGCGATGAGATGCAGCCCATCCCAAGTAATACCTGAATAATCGGGATCATTTATCTGCTCAATGGTGAAACCTTGGCAATTAGGGGACGAATGAATGACCAACATGCGAATATGCCCAGCATTTCTGCGCAAATAATCCACAACGTGTTCACGAACACTACGATTAATAGAACCAACGAACACCTGTGGTTTAGGCTCAATAAACCACCTTTTGAGTATCCCCCGGATTGAATCAGGGCTATCCTGTGTAATAATTACAGTCATTAAGGCAAATCAATAAACAATTCGGACAGCGTCTTTGCCATGCGCGTCATGAAATGAGACTCTTCGAGATGTTTTTTTAAGCACACACGAACACGAGATTCTATATCAGCCTGTGACTGGGCAACGGTGCCAAAGGCGGCAGGCAGGGTTGTTTCAGGTTTAAACAAATCCGCCATATCATAAACAAACGGCAACGTGCCAGCCGCATGAACAAAGCCAAGAGCAGGAAGGAAACCCATAGATGAACAAATCGCGTATGTAACAGCATACAATGAGGCATTGGCAGCGGAAAGAGCCCTATTAATTGAATCGGCCAGATTCCAATTAGATGTGTTATAATCACGTCCTTTCCATGTCACACCATACTTTCTGCCGAACTCACCGTACAAAGCGCGGACACGAGCTCCCTCCATGCCCCTTAATTCTTTTATGCTGTACTTACCGACATCGATATCCGGGAAGCGGAGTTTAAACATCCTGCGACCAACCGCGGTATGTTTCTTCTTATCAGCCCACACCTGGGCATGCAATCGCGCATTCGAATTATCATGGGTCGGAGTAATACCAAATGCATAAAATCGCAAGCAATCCTCACCAACCCAAGCAAGAGGTGTATTAGAATCCGCACAAGCCTTAACAGCAGCGTGGGTAACCGAAACTCCCGGTCCCAGAAGCAAGCATGACAGCGTGGCAACAGGCAAATGGCAAACCAGCCCGTCAGCTCCTATCCACTTGATACTGGAATCATCGACCTCTATGCGTCCGTGTTCAAAGTAGATAGGTGTCCATCTATCTCTAGCCAGAGGCAGACTATTGATGGATGGCTTTTCAAATAACGGGGGCATTAAAATCTAAAATATTCAGTTTGGTCGCCGGCATCGACAGGAACAAACCTATTAATTCTCCGAGGCGCGTATGCCCGCCCCTCACGACCGGAAGAATGAGGGTGGCCGAATCCTACAGGCTGATCCATCCAGGTGTCGGTTCCAGAATCGAAATCCTGCACCTCAGAATATACTTCGTAATAATTCACAGCTGCCTTTTCTTTAGCCTCTCTATACTCCATGACGGGGTCCTGAATCACAGGAGCCGCCGGAATGCAGCATTTCCGACCAAACCAAATACCCCAAACCGGATTCTGCAAGGCAGTATGGATACGGGTCAGAAATTGTTTATCACTACCGCGCAGCACCACATTGTATCTGCAACTTTGCCAGTAAGCGCGCTGTGTTAACACAGTTCCCTTGGCATCTATGGAACCGTTTGCACGTCTGAACTGCTGAATCGTATGATAATCGACAAAGACTCCATCGTTTTTGAGGCAGAAGCAATCCATCTTGAGAGCAGCAAAACAAGAAACAATATATTTTTCCTTGTCAGAACCCTTTTCTGCTCCACAGGCCGCGCAGACCATCCCACAGACAGCGCTTTTGGAGGGGGCATGACCAGCGGAGCGATACTGAAAATGGCTATCCGTTCCCCAGGATTGCAATGGCGCATCCAAGTGAAGAATAATCGCGTGTATCATAATATTGCACAGGCCAAAGTATCCACGAAGGTAGATAAGTCATTCTCGGGCAAGTTTATTTCTGCATCCACAGACAGCCCCCAGATATCCTTCATCTTGGCAAACTCGCTCTGAAGAGCCCGTATCGATGGAGCTGTAATCCCCTCTGCGGACCAAACAGGCTGCTCAAAAGCATTCACAAGCTGAATAGGATGTCCTTGTCGCACAATCCCCTTGACATAAGAAGGCACAGTGCATGCATTCATCGAATTCTTCCGGGCCGAAGGAACCGCCAATAAGGAAGAGCGAATAAAAGCAGCCAGAATTTCTTGCAACTGCACATCCGATACATCCTTAAGGTGTGATTTAAGCAAATCAACATTCACAGCGATATAGCGGTAATAACAAGCAGAAGAGAACTCAAGCATTCCTGTCATTCCAGCCCCGGATTCATCATCAGGTTGCAAATCATCCACAGCAGAATAGAAATCGAGCTCAGGTTCAGACTTATGCGTTGAAATAGCATGGCTGAACATGGCAGCACCTTCCATCGTCAGTGAAGCATCGTTTGCCACCATTCGCCCATACAATGCTATATCCGCAGCATCCTTTGACAAAGCTCCTTTGACTGCTTTTAACGCAGCCTTCTTGATATCATCATTCTTTGTTTTCGGATTTTCGGTGCAGCACTTTACAGCAGCGTCGATCATGGCGTTCATCTCTGCGGGCGAAAGGTAAGTCAGTGTCGTTGCTTTTGGCAAACCATCACCGCCTTTTTTCTTACCATCCTGCTTACCCCAAGTCTCTGCCAGAATAAGGTGCAAGTCATCTCGCCCAGTCTTAACCTCATCGCCGCGCTGAGCAATCAGTCGCATAAAAGCTGTGGCCAACAACTTGGTGCGCTCACCTTGGGCGTACTCCGGTAGCAGCTCCCGAAATAAGGTACGCTGAGCGCGTTTCAGGCACTGACTGGAAATACGAGCACGCTTCACACCACCAAAAACGGCGGTTTTGGGAGATCCCATATCATCTCGGTTAAGGCAGGAGACGGGAAAAGACTGAAGAATATGTAATTCAATGAGTTTCATAATGTTGGATTATATTTAGATTAAAGGTTGTAACATTAATAAGCCGAAGCCGAAGGATTTTGCGGAACCAATACCCTGCATGAAGGTTTTCCGGAACAAGCCTTCATCTTCGACGCGGAGGATACCGGTAAATTGAACGGACGCGTGGTGAGCCCGAGCATTCTCTTTCTTTTTAAATTGCAGGCGTGGTTCGGGAAGCACCGATATGTGGAAGCGGGAATCATCAGGAGCTGTCAGCGCAGGCAAAGAAAAGCCTGCAGACTGGCCCTTTCTTGACAGCCAGGCTATAAGTTCCCTATCTCCTGTAACCGGAACACGCATGCCCCCCTCAACTCGCTGTCCGGTCCGGGCATCCACCATGATACGCTTAGTTGGATTCACCCGTATCTGGAAACGATAAAAGGTATGAGAGAGGAATGATTCCGGTATTTCCCTGCATTTAAAAACTGCGCAATTTTCCGAAAAAGGAGCCAAAGGCCGAGCTGCAGATAAAATCATTAACCGCAATCCACGGGAATTGTAATCCACACGGTAGAGGAAATCACGCTGCTGGCGATTGGGAAAAAACTGCCAGACCGTTCGATGCCAGTTATACGGATTGCTGGGAAAAAGACGGGCTGCGGCTTCATCCTGGAGCGTGATTTCAGTCAGATACATTTTCTACCTCCTTCCCGGTTCTATTACTCCAGTAATGAATAGCCCAGCGCTCTCGCACACGGCTTCCCCAATATTTTATATCCCTATACAAACTCTCGTAATTGACAGGAACTTCAGACGCCTTCATTCCTCGCACGATATCGGCTAAATGAAGCCTCAACTCGCTTCGAGTATCGCACGATAACAGTCGACGAAACCGCCGGTCAAAAGGAGACTCCTCACTAATCTCCATGGTTTTACGATTCACGGCTAATCGTCTGCACGCATCACCAAAGTTATATTCTTCATCCGTTTTTTCATGCGGATGCAAGGCATATAAACCGGCCACAGTTTCAATAGCAACATCTCCGATACCATCTATAGCGGCTACGTGTTGCCAACCGCGAAAACACTGCTCCGGCTTCAACAGGCAACGTAACGCTGCCATGGCACCGCGATTGTCTTGCAAGAGACGCAAGTAAGGCATTATATTGTTTGATTTATTCATTGTCCTTATTTAAACTTTGTTTTGTAGATAAACATTGGCGAGCGCCAGCCCAGGCGGCTAATTGTCGAACTCCACTCTGGGAGACAGTGAGATTAAATGTTTCATTAATAGTGTCGCATATATGGCGAATCCATTCCTCTCTTGAGCTCACATATTTTTCCATTTCTGACGAGGAAGCGCCGAGCGTTTTAACATATTCCTCCTTGAATGACGCCAACCGCCCCCAGTACAGCTGCTCTACTTTCTCATAAACCGCTTTTTTATTTTCGAACGAATCGTGGAGCAGGTTGTGGTAAGTATCCAAAGCCATCCGGAGTGAAGCCATTCCCTTATTTGCGAGGCTCATTAATTTGTGTTGCACCTCATCCGCGGCAACGCCCACATGATTACGGCCAAGATGTTCATACCTATCTTCTACAACACTTAATATCTTAGCCTTATCTCGCACCATCGCCCCAATCCAAACTCCGTATTGTTCAGGCAAATCATTTTCATCCACCCGGGAAAACGATTTTCCGGAAAGAGAAAAGCGATGCAACAAGGCAGGCAGGCTTCGCCACATTGCCTTGTTCAAACTAGCACCAACAATATTACGGATATTCTCCTTTATTGTGACGGTCATGGAGCTTTCGAAATACTGCAGCTCATCCTTATTAATGTATACAGGATACTCGATGCCTTTTGCTACTATGCAAGAACCGGCGTCCGGTGCAATTTTCACAATACGGGAAAGCGGCACAAGGCGGCCCAAATACGAAAGTGTTGCATTATTTACGGCGGGTTCGTCATCTATATTCACAGGCATTAACTCCCAAACAGGTTGTCCCATTCCGCAACGGAATGGAGCCAACTCCTCTGCAGTACAAAGGTTGAGCCATATCGTTTCCAACATATTTCTGCCTAGAACAAAAAGATGTATAGCAGACTTTGGGGCGCATGGGGCATCTGAGGCGGTATCGGGCGATTTAGGTCCCGTTTGCATCCCGTTCCATTTCGCAACACCTATGGTGCCGCACAAAGCATAATTCTGAAATGTTATAAGGTCAACCGCTATTCTGCCCAACGAAAAGCAACGCATAGAACCTGCAGCATTATCAAATATTGTTGGGTTATTACCTTCTGCTGCGCTTAGTGAAATCTTACTTAAACTACCCCACGATTCGGAAGACAAAGGCTCAACACCTTTCACCTGAAGAAAGGCTCCATCTTCTCCCAGCAAATTAAATGCATGACGCCAGGTTTCCAAATACTTAACAGACGCGGGAGATATATCTTTCAAACAATCATCCCACTCATCTCTGTCAGCAGGACCATCGATGGCGCGCTGCGCAATACAAATCAGCAAGCGCATAATTGAAATACGCTCATGGGCTGCCAGTACGAGGTCGGAGATTTCGTGAGCCTGTTGGAAAAAATTTTCCAGACTAACGTGGGTACATGCCCCAGAACACATCCGAACCGGTAGCCACGGATCAGTACACAGATTTAAATTCATTGTCGACATTCTCCCTCTTATGTGGGTAGTTCATATACCCCCATCTGGTCATTCCACGCCAAACGGGATTGCTCTCCAGAATAATACATTAATTCCGCATTTTCAAGAACAAAAAACGGATAAATCGGATTAAATCCAAATTGCTCCAAATTAGGGTCTGGTACAAAATCCTTGAGAAGCCAGGCAGGAATCCTGACAGAGTTCTCATAAATGGATTTTGCCGTTTCGTAACTCCAACGTTGAGGACACACGGTAACCGGGGCGCCGTGTAATGGCAGGTATTCATAGCTACCGTCTCCCCGTGGAACAGGCCTCTGCTTCAACAGCATAACTTGCAAACTTTCAATTCCGCCATAACGTGTAAAAACGCCATCAGAATCAGTAGCTACCCCTGCAGTATAAGATTGATTCATATTAACAAGGGCTTGCAAGGATTCATATTTGGTCTTCATTTCCTTATACGTTTTGTCAGCTATACAGGATTGGAAACCGCCAACTTCACCATAAGTGCTTTCTATCAATCTCCTGATATCATCAGGCAGCACCAGACGTGGCAAGTACTGCCAAACCTTCCAGGTTCGCCAGAGAACATACGGAGCGTAGACTTTCGCCGTTGTACCAAATGCCCCCAAAAAGCCTTGCACATCATCCATTTCAACAGAGTTCGGCACCCCCTCTGGCACAACAACCATCATTTCAGCTTCTTCGCATGGACGGTTTGGTCTCACATGCCTCCATAATCTACCGGCACGCTGCAACAGCATATCCGTAGGAGCAAAATCAGTAATTAAATAATCAGCATCTATATCAACGCTTTGCTCAACCACCTGAGTCGCGACAAGAACACATCCACATGGCCGCAGGTGACCAGAAGCACCTAAGCAATCTATCCAGCGTTGTTCCAGTTCTTCACGTCGCCAATATGGAAACCGTGCATGCAGCAATGCTATTTCGGGACCGTCCTCATAAGCTTCATTCTTCAGCATCCGGAATGCTTCCTGTGCATCTTTGACTGTGTTTCTAATCCACAAAACACATTGCCCTTTCCGAGCTCGTTCATACGCAAGTTCTGCAACCGCCGCTGCTGATTTCCCCACCACGTCCAATGTGATTGTTTTTTTCTCAGATGGCAGAAAGGCACGCTGTTGGATGCATCCATTGATATACGATGTAACCAAGGGATACTCATTGGAAAGCGCTACATTCCCCTGAAGGTCTAACAATTCACGGATCCTGGCCTGCGTCAAAGTGGCTGACAAAATGATAACAGTAGAACCAGTCTCGCACAATTGACGCACAAGAACGGCAATCAGGCTCCCCGTATAGAAATCGTAGCTATGCACCTCATCCAGAATCACCACTTTACCGGCCAACGCAAATGCACGCACATCACGGTGTTTCACAGCAACAACGCCCATAAGAGCCTGGTCCACTGTACCCACTCCGAAAGGAACCAGTAGTGTTCTCTTAGATGACGAAAACCACCTTCTCATTTCAGAACTGCCGTCACCTCTTCTTTTTAAATGAATAACAGCATCTTTAGTATAGATAGAGTCTTGCAGCAACCAGGAAGCACCATGTGATAATTGAATCGACGCTTCATTCACCTCAAATCCACATGCCTCTATAAAGCGCCTTAATCGGTAATAAATTCTATTGGAAGTTGTCTGAGTGGGTAGTGCAAAATAAATGCCGTGAGCTACTTTCTCATCCAACAAATGGTATGCCAAGGCTAACGCAGCCTCCGTCTTACCACCTCCCATGGCGTCTTCTACAACATATACCCCTTGTTTTGCAGGCAGATTCCACATGTACTGCTGCAAGGGTCGCGGGGATAAACAGTGCGGAAATAGAGAAGTCCAACTCAGATTTCCAACCAGTTTTTCTATACCTTGCCAACCTATTCTCCTGATAGCCTCCTTTGCTTTCTGGTTATAGTCGCAAATAATTCTTTCCGGAGAAAAGAAATCCTCGTGAGAGGCAATCCAATCCGAAACGATGATAGCCCCCGTAGCAACCCTCCTGATTGAATCGTTAGGCTTTTCTACCGGCAATGGTCCATACCACTCAATCAGCAATTCAATCAAAGTTTCACAATATTGCCTCCATGTTTCCGGCAAAGTTGCCCCAGATTGTATACTGGCAGGAGCACCATGGTGTGCTCCTGCACACTCTGCCCAGCAACGTCCACATTTCTTACTAATGTGTTCCTTATAATATCTGAACAAGATATCGTACGTACTCCTGGTATGATTTTTCTCATAGAACTCGCACCACGTACGAAGCATATCAGTATTGGTCATGCCATCTGGTCCATTCCACATAGGGCATTTAGTTTGAAACCCAGGTGATATCTTGCCAACATCATGTACGGCAACAAGTGTCGTAATACCATCCGGTAACAAACGTCTGTAGTCAGGTCGAACTTTCATCAACCTCTCGATAACCTCTGCAGCAGCTATACTATGCTGCCACACCTCACAACCTGGTAACCCCTCTATCGTCGTTTTTGCCCAGAAATAACTATTTTCGAACAATCTACTACACTTAGCATATAATTGTTCTCTATTCAGACCAATCGTACAAGGCTCTACATCATTATTCATAGGGGACACTTCTCATACTATCAAACGATTATCAGAAATCAAGAAAAAATTATTACTCACTTGCATTCGTAATACACCGAAAGCTAGATAGCGTCCTCCAAAACATCGTCAAAACAATATGCTACCTCAAAGCAAAAAAAGCCACCCCCGGGTGGGGGCCTGGGGGTGGTGATGGGTGGGGGATGGGCTTGTGACTTTTGGGTTGAATGTGTGAGAGGGGGTCAGGAGGCCAGGGTGATGGGCTGGTAGCGGTCGGAGTTGAGGACGCTGAGCATGAAGTGCTCCGGGGTTTTGCCGGAGAGAATCTGCTCGAACATGCCGGGCTTGCAGCCGCCGATGAGGGTGGTGCCCTGCGCATCGCGGGTGACGGGTACGTTGCCGTAGTTGCACCGGGCGGCATTCCAGAAGACGAGGCGGGGCATGGTGTAGCCGGCGGCGGCGTAGCGCTGCGCAATCATCTGACAGGCGGTGGGGTTGCCCGCGCCCTGCACGCAGTAGTCGAACTGCATATCGGAGATGATGATGATGCAGCGGGGCATCTGCTCTGCCGGCAGGTGGGCCTGCACGGCGGAGCGGAGCACGAGGTCGAACACTGCCTCCAGGTTGGTGTTCATGCCCCAATCCATGCCGAGCATGTACTCCACCTTCTGGTGCAGCGGCCAGGCGGGGTCCACTTCCACCAGGGAGGGCTCGGCGGAGAAGGTGATGAGCTTATCCTTGAAGATGCCGGTGTTGCGCTCGGCCACGTAGAGGCCCAGGGACATGGCGACATCGACTGGACTGGGATTGCCACCAGAGAACATGGAGCCGGAGACATCCACCACGGCCAGCCAGTTGGCACCGGCGGCCTCGCCGAAATAATCCGGCAGGGAACGCCACATGTTGTCCAGCTGCAGGAGCTCGAGCTCACTGGCGTTCTCACGGCATTTGTTCATGATGTCGTAGGGGTAGAGGGTGCGCACGTTCACCTTGGGTTCTGTCTCTTCCACCACGTAGTTTTCCACGATGAGCGCCTTGTGCAGCGACTCAACATAGGCGCGGTAGCGCTCTCCATCGTTCTTCATGAAAGCCTTGCGGTATTTCACCCCGGCGTTGGAGGGCACGGCACTGTAGCTGAAGGTGTAGTCCCGGCGGGTAAGGCGGGTCTCCAGCACATCGATCTGGCGGCGGAGGGCCACGAGGGTCTGGCGGTACTGCTTCTCGCTGAGACCGAGGGCGCGGTAGAGGCGCCGGGCCAGTGCTCGGGTGGCGGCAGAGGAGGTGTTGCACGAGGGCATCCACTTGGCCAGCAGGGAGATGGCGGCCTTCCGCCCCTGCTCTGCCAGGGCGGTCTGGTCTGCCTTCAGCTGCTCTGCCACCAGGGTGGTGATGGCGGAGTCCAGCGCGGCAGAGACACCGAAGAGGGCGAAGAGGTCATCCCAGCGGCCGTAGTCGGGGATGTGGCGGATGATGCCGCTGCGCAGGAAGAGCTCCGTGTCCAGCTCCGCCACGGTGCGGATACCGGCGCGGAACACCTCGCGCTCTCCCTGGCCGCCGTTGCCGCGGATATCGCGCAGGTAGAACAGGCAGCGGAGGGTGCCGAGCTTGTCCTCGCGGTAGGCGGCGCGCACAGCCTGGGGCACATCGGCGGGGGTCTTGCGCAGGGCGGCTCCGCCCGAGAAAAGGTCCAGCAGGGCGGAAAGGGTGGAGCGGCAGGCGGACATGCCGTTGGTGGTCGTGGTGGAGTTGCGGCACTCCTTCATGGCATTGAATAACGGATTGGTCATGGTCGTGTTAACTATTAGGTTGTGTGTGGTGATTACAGGCAAATCCGCTTTCTTCTGGGTGTGGAGTCAATCCGCCTATCGTGCCGGCGCGGGCGCTGCTTCGCAGCAGGACCTGTTGGCTGTCAGGGTAGTGCTTACTTGTACTTTTTTCTCAGATGAGAACTATTTGCCAAGACACAGGGGGCTTCGCGAGAAGCCCCCGGTTTCATCTGTTTAACAAACAGGCCCTTTTTCAGGGGTGGGGTTTGCTGTGTGTGTCTTTTTTTGGGGCAAGACTCCGTATATGTTTTAACTGCTCTACCGACTGAGCTACATCGGCCAAGGGCCGATGATGGGATTCGAACCCACGACAAATTAATCTACATAATGCGTTTGCTGTTGGAGCCTTTGAGAGGGGTAGGGTGCCCGCCCTGCCGCTTTCGCGGCCCGGGTGGGGTTAAGGGTTGGCGGGGATGGCGCAGACGAAATCAAGACACCTTTGTGCCGCACTTATGTACCTGTCGTACGTGCATATGGCACAAACACTTTGGGGTTCTTAACCAGTGCAGTTGCTGGATGTGTCTTTTGTTCGCCCACGGTGGGGACAAGGCTCGCGTTGGTTTTCCGTAAGCCAGCGGTTGCCCGCCGGCAGCCCGGCCGCGCAGGGCGAGCCGGTAAGAGGAGAATCTCCGGATTGCTGTCGGAGCCTTTGAGATGGGGGCCACCCGGCAGCTTTCGCGGCACGGGTGGGTTAAGGGTTATCGGGACGGGGGGAGATGGGGGACAAGACTCAGTTTTTTTGCTGCTCTACCATTGAGCTACTCAGTTGAGTGGGGATTCGAACCCCAAACACGCGTCGTATTGCTGTACGAGTCTTTGGAAATCTTCATCGACCGGGCAGCCCGGCACACGCGGCATCATCCCCCGGCAAGGGACACGCATGCGGACAGCTGGTCACAAAGACGGCATCGTTCAACGAAAGTTGTGGGTAGTAGTCGGGAAACCTTCCTCAATGTATCACGGCCTCAATCAAACGAATGCAGAACAAATTTAGCACACCCCGGACCATTGTCAAGCATTTTTTCACATTTTGTGTAAAAAAATCACGCGTATCCCAAAGTTTGCGCAAAGAGTCCGATAAATTGATGTTTATCGTTGTCGGGGCACGGGACTTCAGTCCCGAAATAACGGTGTTTCCAATCGGGACTGAAGTCCCGTGCTCCGACAGAGCGTTGTTTTTTTGAAGCAAAA
>JAFSFD010000040.1 GCA_017435365.1 Akkermansia sp.
CATGATGCCCTGGTCACCGGCGCCCTGCTCGGCGCCTTCCTTACCCTCGGCCTCGCAGGCATCCACGCCCTGGGCAATATCCGGGCTCTGGGTGGAGAGGTAATTGGTGATGTCTACATTTTCGGCGTTGAAGAGCGCATCATCTGCGGCGGTGCGGTAGCCGATTTCGGCGATAGTTTCGCGCACGATCTTCTCATAGTCAATGACGGCCTTGGTGGTAATCTCACCGGCCAGCACGACGTGGTTATCTTTCACCAGCGTTTCGCAGGCCACGCGGCTGGTGGGGTCCTGGGCCAGACAGGCATCGAGAATGGAATCGGAGATGAGGTCGGCCACTTTGTCGGGGTGCCCCTCGCCTACGGATTCGGATGTGAATATATTGGTGTATTTCATGTGCTTGTCTTCTTGTGTTTATTCGTAATTTGTGAAACTGAACTGGCGGAGGCCGCTGGGCAGGTCGGAACTGGCCTTGCCGAACTCAGCCATGCCGGAGGAGGCAATGAGGGCCGCCTTGTTGCAGAGCTCAGGGGAGTGGTCGAGCATGCAGTGGAAGATATCCCAGAGCAGGGTCATTTCGTTGCGGAACTGCTGGGCCTGGATGATGAAGCTGCGGAATCCGGCGGCGTAGAGGGCGCAGGCTTCCTCGCGGGTGAGGTTGCAGCTGGCTTTCTGCTGCAGTTCGGCGGGATTGGTCTTCTGGCAGGCCACGCGGGAGATGAGGTCGGAGCGGCGGCGCATGAGCTCCGTATCGTACGGCGCGCGGCGCATATCCGCCAGCAGGGCGGTGTGCTCGCGGCGTACCGGGCAGGTGCGCAGGCAGGAATCATTGATGACGATATCGAACTTTTCCTTGTTTTCCAGAGCGTTGATGATGCTTGGTTTCACGGCGTCTGCCGGGTGCAGGCACACGCGGTCGTACTGCGCGGCCAGCTTGTTGTAGAGAGCGGTACTGCGCTTGCCCTTTTCCATGACCAGGCGGTTCACATGGCAGTGTATTTTCAGCTTGGGGAGCTCAGTCCGCAGCCTGGCAGCCAGGGCATCGCTGGCCACGCAGACGGCATTCTTGCGGATGCGGTCGCGGTTATAGAGCTCTTTCACCAGGCCCAGACAATAGGGATCTGCCAGGTCGGCTTCGCTCAGGTTCGGGTTGTCGAACACCAGGATGACGCCGGTTTGCTGCTGGGCGTAGGCTTCCAGTGCATTGCAGTAGGCATCGAACGCGATGGGGCGGCGCTGCACAAACCAATCCAGCGACCAGGTGCAGGGCGGGGCTCCGGCCACATTGCTGAAGCGGCGGATGGCCAGCATCTGGCTCAGGAAGCTATTGAGCGTGAGCAGACTCTTGTCGAAGCGCAGGGCGCCGCCCACAGTCCACTCGGCTGCCGGCAGGTAGTCCCGTGTCAGGAAACGCAGGTTTTCGATGGCTTGTTCGGGGGTGATTTCCGGAGTGCTCATGGTCGTTTAGAGGGGCAGGATGGATTCCCAGAACATCTGGCCGTTGCGGTGCATGGCGTTTTCGCCCGGTGCATCGTTGCGCAGGGCGAGACGCAGCAAATCGAAGAGGATGGAGGAGGCGTTGGCGTGGCCGCGCCCCTGCACTTTGAAGTGGCGGAATCCCAGGTCGCGCAGTTTCTGAATTTCCGGCGTGTTCAGCGCCAGCACGCTCTTGTGCTCATCGGCCAGCAGGGTGTAGAGGCTGCGGCAGCCATTCGTGGCCTGGCGCTTCTCGAACTTGGAGTTATCGTAGCTCATGAAGGCCAGTGAAGATTCGGAAAGGGAATGGTAATGAAAGGGGCGGATGGGACAGTTGCGGATGCAGTACTCATTGATGAGCAGAATGTGGCGCTCCTTGTCCTCAATCTGTTCCAGCAGGTCGTAGTTCAGCACATCGTCGGGGTGCACCATCACTTCATCGTACTCGTCGGCCAGGCGTTTGTATACATCCAGCTTGCCCTTGCCGCCCCCATTGGTGATTTTGAGGATGGAGGAGATGATTTTGAGCGTGGGGTATTCCTTGCGGATGTGCTCGCGCAGGATATCGCTGGCCAGGATGACGGCGTTCCTGCCTGTCGGGTTGTGGCGGGAGAAGAAGATGCAGAGGGCGTTGCCGAAGGCATCTTTCAGGTGCTGCTCGGTGAGCAGCAGGTTGGTGAAGGTGAGGTAGACGGCAATGTTGCGCTTCTCGTATTCCAGCCCGGCGGTGCGCACTTCCTCTGCCTCGCGCATGAGATGCTTGAGCACGCGGCCGGAGTTCCACTCGCAGAGCGGTGAACCATGCACGATATTGAATGCCTCGAACCCCAGCAGGAGTTTGCAGTAGTCGTAGAATGCCACCAGCTCGCGGTCGTTGACGAACGCGCCTGAGACATCCCATACGGCATCGGGCCACAGTGGGTTCTGGTAGGGTGAAATGGATTGCACGGCGCCGCATTCTACCAGTTATCGGACTCAGGTGCAAGCCTATTCGCCCGAGTGCGCGAATTTCGCGCACGTGCGCGTGGTGAACGTCATTTCTGCTTGACTTGGCGTCATTGGCGGGGCAGAATGATGAGGTGAAGATGAAACTCACTTTTTTTGCGCTGATGTCGGCACTGCCTGTCATGGCTGAGGGTGCCGCAGCGGAGCCTGCCGCCCCGGCAGAGCAAACTCCTCTGACTGTTGAAAATACTGTGGTAGCGGACTCTGAACCGCAACCTGTTGCTGAACCGCAGCCTGAGCCCGTGGCTCAGCCCGAACCCGCGCCGCAGCCGGAGCCAGTGGCCCAGCCGGAACCCGCCCCGCAGCCCGAACCCGTGGCTCAGCCGGAACCCACCCCGCAGCCGGAGCCTGTGGCCCAGCCGGAGCCTGCCCCGCAGCCGGAGCCTGTGGCCCAGCTGGAGCCTGCCCCGCAGCCGGAGCCTGTGGTCCAGCCGGAACCCACCCCGCAGCCAGAGCCTGTGGCCCAGCCGGAACCCACCCCGCAGCCGGAGCCTGTGGTTCAGCCGGAGCCCGCGCCGCAGCCGGAGCCTGCTGAGGAGAAGAAGATGGTAGTAGAGGATATGGCGGCGGCATACCGGGGCATTGTGAAGGTGGAGGTGGTGAACCGCAAGCCGGATTATGAAACACCCTGGCAGGGCGGCAATTTCGGGCGTGGCACCGGTACCGGTTTCCTGGTGGCTCCCGGGTTGTTCATGACGAATGCCCATGTGGTGGCCAATGCGGAGAAAGTGGATATTTCCCTGTTTGCGGATGCCCGCCGTATTCCTGCCAAGGTGAAGTTTGTGGCGCATGATGCAGACCTGGCACTGCTGGAGATTCAGGATGTGAGTGCTTTTGAGGGGGTGCCTTGCCTGCAGTTCAGTGAGGAAATGCCCCTGTTGGAAGATACGGTGCGTGCCATCGGTTACCCCATCGGTGGCAACCGCTTGTCTGTGACTCGCGGTATTGTCTCCCGTATTGATACGATTCCCTATGCCCACCCGCGCAATATTGCCCACTTGGCGCTGCAGGTGGATGCGGCTATCAACCCCGGCAACAGTGGTGGCCCCGTGCTGAAGGGGGATAAGGTGGTCGGCGTGGCTTTTCAGGGCTTGCTGAAGGCAAACTCAACCGGTTATGTGATTCCTATGCCGGTTATCCGCCACTTCATGCAGGACGTGGCCGATGGCCGCTATGATGGCTATGTGGAAATGGGTGCGCAGTTCATGGCCATGGAGAACAAGGCAATGCGCCGACACTACGGCCTGCCGGATAACGGGCTGGGCTGCCTGGTGGCCGATGTGGTCAAGGGGGCATCCTGCGATGGCGCGTTGAAGGTCGGTGATGTGGTGATGGCGGTGAACGGCCTGCCGGTGGATGCCACGGCCATGATTGAGCTGGAGGGCGTGCGTGTGCGCCTGGAGGAGCTCGCCGAGCGTTCCTTTGCCGGTGAAAAGGTGCAGTTCACCATTCTGCGCGATGGCGAAGTGCAGCAGACAGAGGCAACGCTGGCGCCGCTGCCTTCCATCCGTGTGCTTTCCCACCGCTATGATGAACAGCCGCGCTACGTGGTGTTCGGTGGCCTGGTGTTCCAGCCGCTGGAGTTCAACGTGGTGCAGGAACACCAGGTGCCCTCGGGCGATGTGATGGTGGAGCTGGACCGCTTCACCCGCGGTGGGGAATCCACGGTGAAGGATGACCTGGTGCTGCTGACCCGCACCCTGCCGGACGAGGTGAACGCCCGCTTCGATGACCTGGGCCGCGGCCTGGTCACCCGGGTGAATGGTGTGGAGGTGAAGGGGCTTGCGCACTTGCACAGCCTGCTGTATCCGGCGGAGGGAACGGCCCGCCCGGAGTATACCGTCATCGAGCTTTCGGATGCGGTCCGCCCGCTGGTGATTGACAATGCCGCGGTGGATGCCGCCAATGAACGTATTTCTGAGCGTTACAATATTCAGGTGCCTGCTCGTCTTAAATAACTTTTATTCCTTTTTTCCGTAACATGATTCGGACTCTTTCTCTTCTTACTCTGGTGGCGGTTCTGCTCAGCGCTTGCAAGCCGACCGAGCGCACGGCGCTCAAGAAAAAGCAAATGGAGCAGCAGGCTGCCCAGGTGGTGGCTCCGCCCCAGGCGGAACCTGCCCCTCAGCCGGCGGCTCCGGCTCCCATTCCGGCACCTGCGCCGCTGGAGCCGGCAGATTGCCAGCTGGTGGTGGCGGCCACGCAGCAGGATTACAACCCCTTGCGCCCGTGGGAAAAGGATACGCCGCTTGCTTCCCGTGCGCTGGGTGTTTACATGGGGGAAGGCCGTGTGTTGACGATGGGGCGCGTGGTGCGCGCTGCCACTTATGTGGAGCTGATGCTGCCGGATGAGAGCCGCTCAGTGTCTGCCCGCGTGTTGCGGTATGATGAGGACATGAACCTCGCGCTGCTCACTGTGGCGAATGAGGATGATGCGGATATATTTGAATCGCGCACGGCGCTGCCGCTGGGTGAGGCTCTCACCCGCGGGGATAAGGCCATGTTTACCGGTTTGCTGAACGGCGTGGAGCCGGTGCATGTGGATTTGCAGGCAGAGAGCGTGGAGGGAAGCAAGATTCCGCTCATGGTGATGCGGGCAGCCCGGCCGCTGCCTGAGGGGTTGGTCGGTGGTTCTCCCGTAGTGAGGGAGGGTAAGCTGAGCGCCCTGGGGCTTGTTTACAAGAAACAGGAGCAGCTGCTGCATGTGGTGAATGCGGAGCTGATTCAGCGTTTCCTGACTCAGGAGCAGCCGGGGGTGCCGGTCATCGGTGTGCAGCTCACCCCCTTGGATGACCCCTTGTTCCGCAGGTATCTGAAACTGGATGAATCTGCCAGCGGCCTGTATATCAGCAAGGTGCAGCCCGGAAGTGCTGCCGAGGAGGCCGGCGTGAAGAAGGGCGATGTGCTCACGGCGCTGGAGGGAATGCCGCTGGATAACCAGGGCCGCTGTAATCACCCGCGTTATGGCCTGCACCAGGCCGCTTCCTTGCTCCGCGCCATGAAGGACCAGGGGCAGGAGCTCCAGCTTACCCTCAGCCGGGAAGGTGAAACGCTGCAGGTTTCCGTGAAACTGGATCGCAAGGCGGTGGAAAATTCATTGTTCCGCCCGCAGAAGCCGGGCGTGCAGCCGCGCTATATCATGTGGGGCGGCTTGCTCTTCCAGCCGCTGACTGCCACTTACATGAACGAACTGCGCAGCCGGAGCAACGGCTTGCTGCCGCTGGAGCTGCAGATGCTGGAGCAGGCCCAGGAGGAGCTGCGGGAAGCCGGCTGCACCGAGCTGGTGGGGCTTACTTATGTGCTGCCCACTGTGGCCACCCAGGGGTATGATGATTTGCGCTTCTGCCGCCTGATTGCGGTGAACGGCCAGCCGGTGAAGAAGTTTGAGGATCTGCCGGAATTGCTGGACGCCCAGACGGAGGATGGTATCATCCGCCTGGAGTTTAATAAGGCGCCCTATACCGTTTACGTGGATCGTGCCGCGGTGGATGCCGTGAACTCCCAGCTCCAGCAGCAGGCTATCCCCAATCTCCGCGTGGTGGAGTAACGGCCCGGGCTCCCGGGGCTTTTGCAAATCTGCTGCCCCGGCGGGGGTATGCCCTCAGCTCTGCTTTTTTGGCTTGTGGGGCTCGAGGATGCGCTTGTTGTCCATCTCGCGGTTGCGGGCGCGGCGGCGTGCCTGGCGCTGCAGGTGGGCTTGCATGGCAAAGGGCTTTTTGCGGCCGGTGGCGGGGTGGTAGGTGCCATCCGGTGCCATGTCGCTGGCCTGGGTGTTGTCCTTGAAGCAGGCATCCAGTATATCCAGCACGCGGCGCACGAGTTCTGAATCCTCAATGGGGATGAGCAGCTCTACCCGGCGGTCCAGGTTGCGGCTCATCCAGTCGGCGCTGGCCATGTAGACCAGTGGGTTGCCGCCGTTGTGGAAATGGAAGAGGCGGGCGTGCTCCAGGTAGCGGTCCACAATGCTGGTGATGCGGGTGCAGGCCTGCGCCTTTTCACTGGTGGGGGCCCAGCAGCAGATGCCGCGGATGTTGAGCTGAATCTGCACCCCGGCTTCGGCAGCCTGCTCCAGTGCCTGCATCATCTCCACGTCGTTCAGGGAGTTCATCTTGGCGCGGATGAGGGCTCGTTCTCCCATTTCGGCCCGGTGGGTCTCGGCGGCAATGAGTTCCAGCAGCCTGGCTTTCATGGCCGAGGGGGCCGGGTACATGCGGCGGAAGCGCATGAGCCGCGTGAGGCCGGTCACGGAGTTGAAGAACTGGGAGGCGTCTGCCCCCAGGTGCTCATCGCAGGTGAGCAGGGAGAGGTCGCTGTAGATGCGGGCGGTGTTTTCGTTGTAGTTGCCGGTGCCGATGTGGCAGTAGCGGCGCAGCCCACCGTTTTCGCGGCGCACGATGAGCAGAATCTTGGCGTGCGTCTTGAAACCTTTGACGCCATAGACCACCTGCACGCCGGAGCGTTGCAGCTTCTCGGCCTGGGCCAGGTTGTGCAGCTCGTCGAAGCGCGCCTTGAGCTCCACGAGCACGGTGACCTGCTTGCCGGTTTCGGCTGCGCGGCACAGGGCAGAGATGAAGCGGGAGTTCTTCGCCGTGCGGTAGAGCACCTGCTTGATGGCGATGACGTCCGGGTCCTCCGCGGCTTCCTCGATGAGTTTCACCACGGGTTCGTAGCTTTCGTACGGGTTGTGGATGAGGATATCCCCCTGCGCGATGTTTTCAAACATGCTCAGCGAGGCATCTACCGCGGCGGGCCAGCAGGGAGTCCAGGCCTGCACTTTGTGCTGGTCGTTGCCGGGTTCGAAGGCCATCTGCCCGAAATCCACCAGCCGCAGGAAGCCCGGAACCCGGTAGGTGGAGCCGGCCTCTGCCCCCACGATGGCGGATATGCGGTGGATGAGCGGTTCAGCTGTGCCTTCCGGCAGCTCCAGTCGCACGCAGTCGGAGAACTTGCGGGCAACGAGCACGCTTTCCATTTCGCGGGCGAAGTCGCCGCCTTCTTCCTCTGCAACGGCGATATCCCCATTGCGGGTAACGCGGAAGGGGGTGGTGCTCACGACGGTTTCGCCGGGGAAGAGCAGCGGGCAGAAGGTGCTCACCACGTCCTCCAGCATCACATACCCATTGCGCCCCAGCAGGGCAGATTGTACGCGGCGGGGCAGTACATCCGGCAGGGTAATGGCCACGAATCTTGATTCGTCCGCCCCCTCCGGCTGCAGTTCCACGCCCAGAATCAGGCTCAGGTTCGGCAGCATGGGGGGCTGCTCCACCTCCAGGGCCAGCGGTGTGAGCACCGGCGCGATGTTGCTGATGAAATATTCTTCCACACCGGCGTGCTGGGCCTCGGTGAGCTCTTCCAGCGGCAGCGGGCTCAGCCCGGCTTCCTGCATGAGCGGCATGAGCACCTGCTGCAGCAAGCGGTACTGCTCATCCACCATGGCCCCGGCGCGCTCGCGGATGCGGTCCAGCTGCTCGCTGGGGGATAGCCCGGTGAGATCCGGCTTGAACTTGCCGGTCTGGCGCAGCAGGGTGAGCCCGCCCACCCGCACCTGGAAGAATTCATCCAGATTGCTTGCGCTGATGGCCAGGAACTTGATGCGCTCCAGCAGCGGCAGCTCCGGGCGCAGTGCCTGGTTGAGCACACGCTGGTTGAATTCCAGCCAGGATATCTCACGATTGATGAACATAGTATGAAAGGCCCCTTGTCAGCCTTTCATACTAGCATACTCTGCTTGCGTGGGTCAAGCTCATTTCCCGCCCTTTTCGGGCGTTTCTGCGCGGCGCTGTGTGGACGATGACTGCGATGCAGAATTGCTCTTTTCAAGACGCCCCGTGGCAGGGAAGGGTCATTTGCTTTCTTCGGCCACCTGGTCGCTGCGCACCAGCATCACAATGTTGGAGTTGATGTAGTTTTTGCTGAAGATGATGTTGCGCTTTTCTCGCTCTTCGGTCCGGTTGAGACCGGCGATGACAATGTCAATCTTATCCGCAGACAATTGGTCAATCATGGCCACATAGTTCATCTCCCGGATTTCCACCTTCGCATTGAGGTGCAGGGCCAGGCGGCGGAGCAGCTCCATATCAAAGCCGGTGAGCTCGTCTGTGGTTGCACTGCCGGTGCTGGCGAAACACATGGGTTCCACCTCCCGGCTGGTGCCCACTACCAGGGTGCGGGTGGGCTCTTCCGGGGTTGCTATGTGGGGCATTTGGGGTACTTCAAGTTTCTCATATCCCAGGACGCTCCTGGCCTCGGGGTGCGAGACCCATCTCTCGTACATGGCTTCATACGTGCCATCTTTCTTGTACTGGTCGATGAATGCATTGATGGCGGGCAGCAGGTCGGCATTCTTGGGCGCAATGCCAATGGCTATGTCTACCTTCCCGACCGGGTCGGGCAGCACGGCCAGATCCGGCGAACCCGCTGCCAGGTAGTCCACGGCGTGGCTGTCGTACAGGTAGCCATCGATTTCTCCCTGGAGCAGGGCCCGGTAGGCTGCGTGGTTATTAGCGTAGTAGCTGTGGCGGGCTTGCGTGAAGACTTTTTCGCCCACATGCATGGCCTTGGCGCCATGCGGCAGGCCAAGCAGGTATCTATCTGCATTCAGATCCATGGCCTTGCTGAATTTGGCCTCTTTCTGTTCGTAGGGGCTGTCGCAGGATACCAGGGCTCCTGCTACCAGGAGGCAGCAGCTCAGGAGGCAGGTGAATGATAGAAAGTTCTTCATGTTAATTAAAAGTTTGACGAAACTGTTAGTATTTTGCATATTCTGTTCCCCAATGCAAGAATAAAGTCAACAGTATGGAAAAAAGCGGGCGCAGCAGCTGCTGCACCCGCTTGTGAGGGGGGGAGGGGAGAAAAATCCTTTACTCCCATTCGATGGATGCCGGCGGCTTGGTGCTCACATCGTAGAGCACGCGGTTGATGCCGGAAACCTCGTTCAGAATGCGGTTGGAGGCCTCGCGCAGCAGCTCGTAGGGCAGCTGCACCCAGTCGGCGGTCATGGCGTCCTCGGAGACGATGGCACGCAGGTTGGTGGCAAACTCATAGGAGCGCTCGTCGCCCTTCACGCCCACCGTCTTCACGGGGATGAGGCCGGCGTAGGCCTGCCAGCACTTGTCGTACCAGTCCCACTTGCGGAGCGTGCCGATGAAGATGGCATCGCATTCGCGGATGATATCCAGGCGTTCCTTGGTGACCTCGCCCGGGCAGCGCACAGCCAGGCCGGGGCCGGGGAAGGGGTGGCGCCACAGGATGTCGTGCGAGATACCCATGGAGGCACCCAGCTCGCGCACTTCGTCCTTGAACAGGAAGGCAAGCGGCTCAATCACCTTGCCTTCCTCCTGCATCTTGAGCACGCGCTCCACGCGGTTGTGGTGGGTCTTGATGACGGAGGCCTTGCTCTTGGCGTTGGAGGCGCTTTCAATCACGTCCGGGTACAGGGTACCCTGGGCCAGCATCTCGGCATCGCCCACGGCATCCCAGAACACATCGATGAACAGGTTGCCGATGATGCGGCGCTTCTTCTCAGGGGCGGTCTCGCCGGCCAGGGCGGCCAGGAATCGCTCGCTGGCGTCCACGGTCTCAATCTTCACGCCCATGCGTTCGAAGTTGGCCTGCACTTCCTTGGCTTCGTCTTTGCGCAGCAGGCCGTTGTCCACGAAGATGCAGCGCACATTCACACCGGCTTCGTGCAGCAGCACGGCCAGCACGGTGCTGTCCACGCCGCCGGAAACACCGCAGACCACCTGCTTGACGCCCACCTTGGCGCGGATGTCTTCGATGAGCTCGCGCTTGAAGTCGCCAATGTCGAATTTAGCCAGGTTTGTGGCGTAGGAAAGGAAATTCTTCAGGATGGTGCGACCCTCGTGGGAGTGGGTCACCTCCGGGTGGAACTGGATGCCGAACATCTGCTCGCCCCACTGCAGGGAAACCGGCACACCCTCGCTGTTGCGGGCAATCACGCGGCAGTTATCGGCCAGGTGGTCCACTGTGTCAGAGTGGCTCATCCACACCTGGGAGGACGGGCTCATATCCGCATACAGTCCCTCCAGCTTCTCCGGCACCAGGGCGGCGGGACCGTACTCGCGCTTGTTGCTGGGGCGCACTGTGCCTCCCGTCTTGATGTTCAGGAGCTGCATGCCGTAGCACACGCCCAGCACCGGCACACCAAAGCTGGTGAGCCACGCAAAATCAATATCCGGAGCATCCGGTTCCGATGTGCTGCGCGGGCCGCCGGAAAGGATGATGGCACCCGGCTCGCTGATTTCATGCAGGTCCTCCAGCGCATACAGCTTGGCGAGGAAGCCCAGCTCACGCACGCGGCGCACAATCAGCTGCGTGTACTGTGAGCCGTAGTCGATAACGGCAACTATGTGTTTGGGGGTCATAATGTGTGGGGAGTATTGTAGCAGATAGGTATAGGCCTTGCAAGCCTAATCGCCACGAGCAACGCGAGTGGCGATTAGCATCCCCGGGCGCAGCCCGGGGATTTCATACGCCCGCCCCGCGGGCGTATTTCGTGCAGGGCACAGCCCTGCTTTCATACCGCAGCGCAGCTGCGGTATTTACATACACTGGCGCAGCCAGTGTAATTCATTGAGCCGCGCAGCGGCGACTAGTTACCGCTGCCAAAGCAGCGGTACTACCGATGGTGCGAGCCTTATCCCATTTGCCCGCATTGGGAAACAATAGGAAACATTATCTCTTCCAATCCGGACGAGCTTTCACCGTCTTTATCGATTGAATCAGCATCCGCATGATATTTCCATTCAGCTTTTTCATCTTCTTCAATTCCGCAGCCTGCTCCTCCGTTTCCGGAGTAAACAATTCCAGCCAGAATTTGGTTTCGTTGCACTCTTTCAGAGCTGTATGGAGCTTGTTGACGAAATCCGCCGGACCATTGCCATACCTGGCTTCAGCAATATTAGCGCCTATGGCAGAAGCGGCGCGCAGGAACTGGTCTTTCTTGGCGCCATAACCGTGAAGGTGCTGGGCATATTCCATTGATGCACGCGCAAGTTGAAGTGAGTAGTCTGCCAGCTTATCCTGTTTCATGATGTTGGGATAATAGCTTTTCGCTATCTTAATGGCAAGGATAATGTTTCCTATGATTTCCCAATGCGGGCTGTTGAAATAGGCCCGGCTCCATCGGCAGTACCGCTGCTATGGCAGCGGTAACTTGTCGCTTCGCTCAATGAAATACTTGCTGCGCAAGTATGTAAATACCGCCCTGCCGGGCGGTATGAAAGCCGGGCTGGCGCCCTGCATGAAATACGCCCGCGGGGCGGGCGTATGAAATCCCCCGGCCCGGGGGGCCGGGGGATGGAAGACGGCAAAATCATCTGAAGACGATTTTGCCGTCTTCTGTGTCCACGAGAATCACGCTGCCCTCCGGATAACGCCCCTCGAGAATCGCCATGCTGAGCGGGTCGAGGATATCGTGCTGGATAGCGCGTTTGAGCGGGCGGGCGCCGTAGACGGGGTCGTAGCCGTGCTCGGCCACGAGGGCGGCGGCGGCATCGCTGAGCTGCATGCGGAGCCCGCGGTTTTCGAGCCGCTTGAGCACGCGGCGCAGCTGGATACCCACAATCTGCTTGAGATCCTCGCCCTGCAGGCGGTCGAAGATGATGATTTCATCGATGCGGTTGAGGAATTCCGGGCGGAAGTGGCCGCGGAGGGCATCCAGGGCGCGGGTGTTGCGGGTGGCGGCATCGGTTTCGTTCAGGATGAACTGGCTGCCGATGTTGCTGGTCATGATGAGCACGGTGTTGGTGAAATCCACCGTGCGGCCCTGACCATCGGTGATGCGGCCATCGTCCAGCACCTGGAGCAGCACGTTGAATACATCCGGGTGTGCCTTCTCAATTTCATCGAAGAGCACCACGCTGTACGGCCTGCGGCGCACCGCCTCGGTGAGCTGGCCGCCCTCATCGTAGCCCACATAGCCTGGGGGCGCTCCAATCAGGCGGGAGACGCTGTGCTTTTCCATATACTCACTCATGTCGATGCGCACCATGGCGGCTTCGTCATCGAAGAGGAACTCGGCCAGGGCTTTGGCCAGCTCGGTCTTGCCCACGCCGGTGGGGCCCAGGAAGATGAAGGAACCCAGCGGGCGGTTTTCGTCCTGCAGGCCGGCGCGGGAGCGGCGCACGGCATCGGCCACGGCTTTCACTGCTTCCTTCTGGCCGATGAGGCGCTGGCCGAGGCGTTCCTCCATATGCAGGAGTTTTTCGCGCTCGCCCTCGGCCATGCGGGCAGCGGGGATGCCGGTCCAGGTGGAGACCACCTTGGCAATGTCTGCCTCGGTCACTTCCTCTTTCAGCAGGCCGGTGCCGCTCTTCTGCAGGGCGGCCAGGGCTTCGCGGGCTTCCTTGGCGGCGGCTTCGGCAGCGGGGATTTCGCCGTAGAGAATGGCGGAGGCGCGGCCCAGGTCGCCCTTGCGCTGGGCCTGCTCGGCCTCGGTGCGCAGGGTATCAATCTTTTTCTGGGCCTCGCGAGCCTTCACTACCACGTCCTTCTCGCTCTTCCACTGGGCTACCATGGCATCCACCTTTTCGCGGGTATCGGCCAGTTCTTTAGTGATTTTTTCCAGGCGGGCTTTGGAGTCGTCGTCCTTTTCCTTGGCCAGTGCCTGGCGCTCCATCTCCAGCTGCATGGCGCTGCGGTTCAGCTCGTCAATTTCGCTGGGCATGGAATCCAGCTCGATTTTGAGACGCGCGGCGGCTTCGTCCACCAGGTCCACGGCCTTATCCGGCAGGAAGCGGTCGCTGATGTAGCGGTTGCTCAGGGTGGCGGCGGCTACCAGGGCGCCGTCTGTAATATGCACACCGTGGTGTACTTCGTAGCGTTCCTTCAGACCGCGGAGAATGGCGATGGTGTCCTCCACGCTGGGTTCGGCCACATAGACCGGCTGGAAGCGGCGCTCCAGCGCAGCATCCTTTTCGATGTATTTGCGGTATTCATCCAGCGTGGTGGCGCCGATGGTGCGCAGCTCGCCTCGGGCCAGGGCGGGTTTGAGCAGGTTGGCGGCATCCATGGAGCCTTCGCCCCCTGCGCCGGCACCCACCAGGGTGTGCAGCTCATCGATGAAGAGGATGATTTCGCCATTGCTGGCGGTCACTTCCTTGATGAAGGCTTTGAGACGTTCCTCGAACTCGCCGCGGTACTTCGCACCGGCCAGCATGGAGCCGATATTGAGGCTCACCAGGCGCTTGCCCTTCATGCTTTCCGGCACATCGCCGTTCACGATGCGGCGGGCCAGCCCTTCGGCAATGGCGGTCTTGCCCACGCCGGG
>JAFSFD010000041.1 GCA_017435365.1 Akkermansia sp.
TCGCGGGCCTTTTCTTCGGCTTCCTCACGGGCCTTTTGCTCCGCTTCCTCACGGGCACGGCGCTTTTCTTCCTCCCGGGCTTCCTTAATGAGGCGGATTTCCTCTTGGATGAGGGCGGCATCCAGTTCGCTGGCGGCGCGTGATTGCGCTGCTGCGTCCTCGGCGGAAAGCGGGGCTTGCTGTTGGGTCAGGGTGCAGGAGCTCAGCAGAACGATGGAGCCTATGCACGAGATGGGAAAAAGGCGTTTCATGCGGGGGTATAGTACCATGCCCGCCCCCTGCGTGGCAAGCACTATTCCTGTCGCGCGGGCGAGCCTTTGCAGAAAAAATATGCCATTTCTCTGCAATTCTCTTGACATTTTGTCGGAAGTGAGTAAACTCTCCCCACCAAAACGAAAAACCAAATTACTTTTCATCTGAATTATGGCTCACACACAGTCCGCTAAGAAGCGCATCCGCCAGACGATTAAGCGCACCGCTATCAACCGTTCCATCATGTCCCGTGTCCGCACTCTTCGCAAGAAGGTTGCTGAGGCTGTGGAAACCAAGGATGCTGCTGCCGCCGCTGTTGCTTACAACAACTTCGCTTCCGCAATCGACAAGGCTGCCAAGAAAGGCACCGTGCCGGCCAACCGCGCCGCTAACTACAAGAGCAAGGCTGCGAAGGCCCTGGCTTCCATCGCCTGAGTTCCTTTTCAGGTTTTCCGTTTTTGAGCACGGCGGGGTATCGGTGCAGAACCGGTGCTCCGCCTGTCTTTCTTCAAGTGCAATGCGTCAGGATTATAAGGAAATTGCCACCACAGTGGTGAACGACCCGACAAACTACAAGGTTTGCATGGTGTGCGGAGCCATTGTGGATAAAGCCTCGCCCACTTGCCCGGATTGCCTGGCTTACCGTTTTGACTCTTCCCCCGGCTATGTGACGGACAGAGCGGTGGATATGGCGGCGAAGCCGCAGAATGCTGTTTCTCACCACGATACGTTGGAGTAATGCCTGACCGCACCTGGCAGTTGGCGCACGAGCGCTGGCAATTACCGCCCGCCGGGGCGGTGATGGGGATTCTGAATGTGACCCCGGATTCCTTTTCTGACGGTGGATTGCATGCGGATGTGGAAGCTGCGGTGGCTCACGCCCGCCGCTTGCTTGCAGAAGGGGCGGATATCATCGATATCGGCGGTGAGTCCACCCGCCCCGGTTCGGACGAAGTGCCCGTGCAGGAGGAAATCCGCCGGGTGATGCCGGTGATAGAGCGCTTGCGGGCAGAGTTCCCTGAGGCTCGGCTTTCCATTGATACCCGCCATGCAGCAGTGGCCTGCGCGGCTTTGCAGGCCGGGGTGGATGTGGTGAATGATATTACCGGGCTTGCCGACCCTGCCATGCGCCGCGTGTGTGCAGAGCAGCCCTGCGGTGTGGTTATCATGCACATGCAGGGGGAGCCCCGCACCATGCAGCAGAGCCCGCAGTATGCGGATGTGGTGGCGGAGGTGCGTGCGTTTTTTGAAGAGCGGGTTGCGCAGGCAGTGGCCGATGGTATCGAAATGTCGCGCATCTGCCTGGATCCCGGCATCGGGTTCGGCAAGACAACGGAGCATAATCTGAGCCTTATCCGTGAGCTGGAATCGCTTCGCATCGGCAGTTTGCCCTTGCTGATGGCTCTTTCCCGCAAGCGCTTCATGGGCGCGCTGCTGGGTGATGCGGAGTTGCCGAAGAAATCCCCGCTGCCCACGGTGACGATGAGCCTGCTATCGGCTGACCGCGGGGCGGATCTGCACCGCGTGCATGATGTAGCCGCCTTGAAACAGGCCCTGGCCCTGCGCGCGGCCCTTCTCTAATAGTTGGCTCTATCCTCTTGAGCTTTGCCTGCTTCCGTTGCAGAATGGCGCGGTATGCAGTATCTCGTTTCTTTTGCTTTGCTGGTGGCTTTTGTTGCCTGGATGGTGGGTGTGTATAACAACCTGTGCCACCTGCGCGGTGCAGTCTGCAACTGCTGGGGGCAGTGGCGCAAGGCTACCCACCACCGCAATGAATGCCTGAATGATTTTACCACGGCTTTTGCCCGGTTCTTGCCACAGGGGGATCCGCTGCCGGATTCGTTGCGGCGTATGGTGGCCGATTCGGAACGCTCGCTGGCTTTGCTGGCGCACGAACCTCGCTGGGGCTCGCAGCATGGCTTTGTGGGTGGGGCTGAGAGCCTGCTGCGCCAGGCTGTAGCCCGCTCTGTGCAGGCGGTGGAGGATTCGCCGGCCATGCGTGCCCATGAACATTTGCAGCGCTTGTGCAGCGGGGTCGCTGTTTCTCTCTATCAGCAGGACCAGCAGGCGAGCCTGTTCAACCGGGCGGCTTTTGAATACAATGCGGCTTTGGCCAGACCCTCCGCCCGGCTTCTTGCCCCGGTTTTCGGCTTCTGCAGCGCAGACCCGCTCAGTCTCTCAGAAAAGGCAGACACCCACAGCTCCTGAATGGTGCTGTGGGTGTTGCGAAAAACAGGTGCTCCGGGGGCTTATCAGTTCTGGGGAATCTCGCCGTCAGGGTAGATAAGTTCCTTCGGAGCCGGTACGATGGATTTGATAGTCATCATCACCGGGGTGCCGCCCATTTCAAGCGGCAGGCGCAGCTTGTCGCCCACGGAGTGCCCGATGAGCTTGGAGCCCAGCTTGGAGCTGTAGGCTACGATGTTTTCTTCCGGCACGGAGTCCCAAGCGCCCAGGATGGTGTATACCACCGTGCGGCCCTTGGGGGCAGAGAAGGTTACCTGGGTGCCCATGCTGGTGGTGGAGCAATCCACATTGGCAAAGTCGGTCGGGTCGGCCTGGGCCAGCAGGCGGGAAAGCTCCTCGCTGCGGCGCAGAAGCACGCGCTGGGTTGCCTTGGCATCCTGGTAACCGCCGTTCTCGCGAAGGTCGCCTTCTGCGCGGGTGATTTCCAGGTCGTGCTTGTTCTTGGGCATGCGCACGTTGATGATGTCCTCCAGCTCGGCCTTGCGGGCAGCGTAGGAACGCAGGGAGACAAACATGCTCTGCTTCTCCTTGCCACCGCGGCGGGTGAGGGCAATCTCCTGCAGGGCGGGGTGTACCTTCATCATGTTAGCCAGCAGCAGGTTGCGGTCCAGATCCGGCAGTACGGAGGAATCATACAGTGACTTGGCAAAGGGGCGGGCTTCCAGCTCGGAAAGACCGCTCACCAGGTCGGGGGCAAGCTCCTTGTCGTCCAGCAGCAGGTTGCGCAGGCGCAGTGCCTTGTTGGGGCCACCTTCAGAGCTGTCGCGCTCGATGGCGCTCATGATGGCGGCACCCAGCGGCATGAGATTCTTGTTCACAACCTCGGCGGCCACGCCTTTGCGCTCCTTGCAGAGCCAGATGAGCACATCCGGGCTCAGGCTCTGGCGGGAGATGCCGTTGGACAGGTCGGTAAAGAGCTGCTCTTTGGCTCCCTTGGAAATGATGAACTCGGCGGCGGGGGCGGTCACCTTGGCTCCGCCGAAGAGGAAAATATTTGTGGCGTAGGGCAGCCAGCTGTCGCCCATGGCCTCAGGCAGGGCCGAGTACACTTCGTTCTGGCGGGCAGCGGAAAGCTCGCCGATGTAGCCTACCAGCTCCTCGGAGGTGATGCTCTTGATCTTGTCTGCCATGGTGGTCACGCTCTCCACGCCGGCGGCGGTGAGGGCGGCATTCATGGCTTCCTTTTCCTCTGCCGTGGTGGCTACGGCTTCCAGCACATCATCGCGGATGATGATGAGCTCCAGCACGTGCTGGGGTTCGGTGAAACCGCGGGCAATATCTTCCTCCATGGACTTCACCAGCCTGGCTACCAGGTCATACTCGCCCTTGAGCACTTCCAGACGGGCCTGGTCCAGAATGCGCACGCAGGATTCCAGGGATGTTGCATCGGTGTAGTCGTCCAGCAGGGCTTCGGCGGCAGATGTGGCCTTGCGCAGCACGATGGCCTCGCCGCGCTTGGTCGGCAGTCGGAAACTGGGGTTGTCGCGCATGGCGGCGCGGGCCTTTTCCCACCAGTTTTTCCAGTCGGCGGCTTCAATCACGCGGCCGCTGAGGAATTTTTCCAGGTCCTCAGGCTGCATGGGAAGCACATCGTTGATGCCCTCGCGGAGGGAGATGTTGCTGGTCAGTACCATGCGGATGAAATCCAACATGGTGTCCTTGTCCGTGGCGCGCTTGGCGCAGCCTTCGGGGTCGTCAAAGCAGGCGATGAGGAAATGTCCGGCGGGGACGGGGGTCAGCTGATTGAAGGCGAGCTTGAGACCAAAGATCTTGCCCTCGTTGCCCTTCTCGAAATCAATCTTAATCTTGCTTTTGGACAGGGACCAGGCGGCAACCTTGCCCACGCCCAGATCCTGGTGCATCACATACTTACCGGGGGAGAATTGATTCAGACGAGCCGCAAAATCGGCAGGAATCTTACCGGAAGATACAAATTTTTCAAGGTCGGCATGCATACGTGAGTGACATGATACCATATCTTTCGTCAAGGTCAATCCCTGACAGTGATTTTTTTAATTTTTTTTGAAGAAAAAAAGCCCCCCCCGGCCAAATCTGAGCCGGGGGGGGCGAGAATTATTCACCTCGTACCGTGGTCGTGTGCCGTTTGAATATGCCGAGGTAGCTGGTGGAGGCCTGGGTGACGGAGCTGACCTGGGTAATGCCACCGTTCTGCCGGGCTCGTTCGACGGAGGAATCGCCGGTGTTCCAGAGCCACAGCCAGGTGGTGGAGGTGGCAACCCCGATGCGGATGGGAATAGGCCCTTCGGTGGAATCGGGTATATCGGTGTTGCGCACGGGTTGCTGCAGCAGGCAGGAGCTGCAGCAGAGCAGGGGCAGAATCAGAAGGGCTCGTTTCATGGAGACGGTTGGAGGAGTTTCAGCACAGCGGGGTCCGTGCAGACCTTTGCTGCGTCTCCGGCACCGGTGGCGCCGGCTTTGAGCAGCAGTTTTACTGTTTCGGCGTGCCCGTTGTGGGCGGCCTGCATCAGCGGGGTCCAATCGTCCTCGTCCGTGGCATTCACATTGGCTCCGGCGTCCAGCAGGGATTTGACAATGGCGGTATGGCCGTTGATGGCAGCCACGATGAGCGGGGTCCACCCGGTGTCGGACTGCGGGTCGCGCTGGGCGCCGGCGGCGAGAAGGGTGTCCACCGTCTTCTTGTCATCGCTCATCACGGCATAGGTGAGGGCTGTTTCTTTGTTCTTGCTGCGCACTTCCTTGCGTGCGCCGGCGTCAAGCAGCACCTTCACAGCCTCAGCTTTGCCGGCCTCTGCTGCGTGAGAGAGCGGGGTGCGCCAGCGGCGGCCGCGTGTCTCGATGTTGGCTCCGGCGGCTATAAGGGCCTTGAGGGTTTCCAGCTCGCCTTCCTTGGCGGCATGCGCGAGCGCGGTGAGCCCTTCCTTGTCCTTGGCTTCGATGTCGGCCTTGTTCAGCAGCAGGGCCTGGAGGGTTTCGACGTGCCCGTTGGCCGCCGCGTAAATCAGGGCCGTGGCGCCGTCTCCATCTGTCTCGCGGATGCTCTTCGGGTTGTCTTTGAGGAACGCGAGCACGTGAGCCGTGTCGCCATTGGCGGCGGCATCCAGTATATCGCGGGCCTGTTCAGCGCCTTCCGCCACCACGATGTGCCCGCCGGGGAGCAGTTCCATCACATCCGTGTTTCCCTGGGCGCGGGCATAGTCCAGAGCGGTGTTGCCCTTTTTATCTTTGGCTTCGGCGTTTACCTTGGCCGCCAGCAGTACGCGCACCACCTCCTCGTGGCCATTGAATGCGGCGGTCATGAGGGCGGTGTCGCCCGTGGGCAGGGTGGCTTCCTTGTCTGCCCCGGCGTTCAGGAGCGCTGCGACCACATCATCGTGCCCCTTGGCGGCGGCTACCAGCAGCGGCGTCTCGCCGGTGCGCAGTTTGGCTTCCAGGTCAGCCTTGGCGCCGATGAGCAGATTTACGGTATCGATATCGCCATTGGCCGAGGCAAAGTGCAGGGCGCTTTCTCCGGCATAGCTGCGCGTGGTGGGTGAGGCTCCTGCATCCAGCAGCACTTTGGCGGTTTCGGAGAATCCGCCTGCCGCTGCCATGAGCAGGGGGGTGCCGCCTTCTTTCATGCGGGCTTCCTTGTTGGCGCCGACGGCGAGGAAAAGTTGCACCATGGCGGTCTGCCCGGAGCTGGCCGCATGCAGCAGCGGGGTCCATCCGTTCTTGTCTCGCGGGTTCAGATAGGCCTTGGCGTTAATCAGGGCCCGTGCCACTTCCACATGCCCGCTGCGGGTGGAGAGATGCAGGGGCGTTTCGCCCGTGGGCAGGGCTGCATTCACATCTGCCCCGGCGGCAATGAGAGCGTTCACGATATCGAGATGGCCGTTGAACGCCGCAAACATAAGCGCCGTTTCTCCCAGCGGACTGGTACGCTCCATATCGGCCTTGGCGGCCAGCAGGGCCTGCACGGCAGCCAGGTGCCCATTGGTTGCGGCTGCCATGAGGGGTGTCACACCGTTTGTATCGCTCACATTCAGCAGCGTGGGGGAACTTTGCAGCAGCGCCTGCACCTTCTTCAAATCCCCCTTGGCTGCGGCCTGTATCAATTCCGGGGAGGCTGTGGCCTGGGTGGCAGCTGCGGGGGTATCAGTCGGAACGGCAACTGCAGGAGCCACCAGCAGCGGCAGGCCCGCTGCAATAAGGAGCTGGGAAATGCGAGTAGAATACTTCATGAAATGAGACTTCTTATATTACCCTGAATGATACTCCTTCTCCCACGCTGCATCAAGTAAAAAAGGCTTTTTTACGACGAACGGATAAGAAAAAACGCATAAATCAGCCCAAAATCAGGCGGATGAGCTGCTCCATATCTGTTTTCGTGTATCGCTGGTCCAGTGGAAGTGGCAGCAGGCGGTGCGCCAGCCGGTTCTCTGTGGAGCCGGCGTCCGTCGCATCGATGACCTCCGGCCAGTAGAGGGGCAGGGCAATTCCTGCATCAATGAGGGTATCCCTCAGCCCGGGAATTCCGCTCACCAGCGGGTAGCACATGGGCGCGTGCGCCGGGGCCTCCGGCAGCTGCAGGTGGTTGATTTCTCCCAGGGCTGCATGCAGTGTGGCGTAATTTTCCATTCGCCGGGTCGCCGCTGCCCGGAAATCAATGCTCCGCAGAAGGCGGCGCGTGAGCGGGCTCATGCGGCGGGGCGGGGCTGAGAGGGCCTGCTCTGCGGCTTCACTGGCGGGCAGGGCAGATTCTGCTCCGCATTCCACCCTGTCCAGCAGGTACAGACTGCTCGCCGCGCTCCGGCTTTCTTCTTCCGGCAGATGCACCAGGGGAAAGGGCGCACAGGCTACCCCGCCATCTGCCACGCCGCAGAACTTGCGCGGGCTGTAGAAGGTGGGTACTCCCTGCAGCGGGGGCGAGTACAGCGCCGTGGTGGCATCCACCACGCAGCGCCCCTGTAATTCCGCAGCCACGCCGGCAAGATGGCTGAACCCGAAATAATTGACCAACAGCACCAGCTCGTTTTCCCCGACCTCCGGCAGAATGGGTGTGAGTTGCTCAGTGCAGTTATAGCGTTTTACCGGAATACCCAGGCGGGCGGGGGCTTCCAGCACGGTGTTGCAGATGAATTGCGGCACCAGGATGCAGCCTGGCCTGGGCATGTTGCGCAGCAGGCATTCAAAGGCTGCCCGCCCGCTGCTCAGATAGGCACAGCCCGCCCCTTCCGGATACGGAAAGTTCCCGTATTCCGGTAGTTCCAGCCCGAAGAAGCCGCCCATCATGTCCTGCATATGTGGGGGTATTCTACTCTTTGCAGACCAGGGCGTCCAGCAAAAATATGTTGCCATTGCGATTGCGATAAGGCATACTGAACGCATGCGCTTATTGCTGTTCAGCTTCTTTCTTCTCGCCCTGGCCTCCTGCCGCCAGGTGGTGGATGCTGTGAATATGAAACAAATGGCCCCGGAGCTGGTGGAGTACGGTAAGTCGGCGGATGCCTGGTATGAATTCATGCCCGAGTTCGCTCCTCATTTCTGCCTGAAAACACGTTACGCCGTCGTCTATACGGATTCGCAGATGAAACTCGGCTACTGGCGGCTGCGGCATCCGCTGCCGCCGCAGCGGGTGATGATGGAAGCCCGCGGTGATTCCCTCATCCTGCACCGCAGCTTTGTGTGGGATGGCGTGAGCTTCGGCCGCACCGAACCCCGGGAACTCATGCCCAGCCTCCTGCACGATGCGCTCTACTATGCCCTGCAGGGGAATGCCCCCTTCACCCGCCGCGAGGCCGACCTGGCGTTTCTGCGTGCCTGTCGCCGCTACAACTGCTCCGGCAAATACGCCTCCTACCTCAGCGTGCGCGCACTCGGCGGCTTCTTCGGCAAGCCGGCGGGAAGCCTCGCGCCCATTGTGGAGTTGACTTCGCCAGCCACCCCGTCGGCGCCGCTGGAGCCATGAGTCCGAGCCGCAGGCGAGGATATCGTCTTGCACAGCAAGATATCGTCTGCTCGAAGAGCAGATATCGTCCGCGAAGCGGATATCGTTACCGATGGGTGGTGGTTTTGTTGCTTCCCGATGAATGGGGAGCGTAAGGCTTTGGATGAAGTGGGAACGATATCCAGTCCTGTGTTCATGGGCGGCTTGAACATGATACCCAATAAATCGCTGCGTCTTTTCTTTTGATTGGCGTGATATATCGAGTGCGCAGCAGGGTGGTATCCCGATGCCCCATTTCGAGTTGCAATTCAGTTAAGTTGCGGAAATGGGCAGCATGGTAACTGGCAAAAGTGTGCCGGCATGCATCTGCTTGCCAATGGGTGAAACCGGCTGCTTGTCTCAGTGCTTTCCAGCGCTTGTTCCAGTTTTCCGGAGCTATTCTGGTGGTGTTACTTGGTGTAATATTTCGTAGTGGAATAATACGACCGCCTCCGGTTTTACTTGTAGCAGGGCGGATAATGAGCTCTTTATCCTGCCAATGAATATCTTTCGGTTGAATGCGGGTTATCTCCGTGGGCCGTACGCCGCAGAAAAGCATGAGTTGCAGGGGAAGCTGCATGTCGCGGAATCGTGGTTGCTCAGTAGTGCGTTGCAAACGCTTCACTTCTGAGAGAGTCAAGGGGGTGATGTTCTTTTCCTGAATGCGGGGGACTTCAATGCGGTCTACTGGGTTGGAATCACACCATTCCTGGCGAATCCCGTATGCAAAGATGCTGTGCAGTATGGCCCGTCCTTTGCGGTAACTGCTCGGGCTGTTTCCGAAAGCATCTGCCAGAATGTGGCGACATTGCGCACCTGTCATCGTCCGGAGAGGATACTCTGCTACCCCCTTTACTCTCAGGATTCGTCTTACAAAGTGCCTCAGATCACGCAGAGTCACTGCACGCCTCCCTGCTCGCGCTTCCACGCTTTTCCATGCAGCTTCTTCCAGTGGAACCGTGCGCTCTTCTTCTCTTATGGCTTGTACACCTTTGCGTATGACTCGGCGTATCTGTCGGATGGTTGATTCCTTATCCATTCTTTCCATCCCACTACCGAGTTCTTCCATACATTCAAGAATTAAACGAGCCGCGTCCATCCCCGTTAGTGGCGAGCCTCGCAACAGTTCATCGATTGTTTTCTTTTTCATAGGGCCTGTATTCTGAATGCTGTGTCAAGTTGAAAAATTTTCTCTCAGGTATTAATTGAAATTTCAATGTACTACATCTCATAAATGGATAAAAGCAATTTTGACAACGGGGTACTGCTTTCCTCGGTTTGTTCCCTTTTGCCATACATACAATACATTATGAAAATCAGCATTCAGAATGCTGTATATTTTCGTCAGCGGCTTAGGAGCAGGTCTCTCAACCTCTCGACTCGCGTGGGAACGGGTACCCCTGCACGAGCCGCTCAAAACTATTAATAATCAACTCTTACAAATATGAAAAAGACAATTATAACGCTCCTCGCTTTGGCAGGGATTGCAGCAGCGGCTGATGTAACATGGACTGGTGCTGCCGGAGATGGCACATGGAATAATTCTGACAACTGGTCCGGCTTAGGAGAGGGCTCGTCCGTGCCAGTGGCCGGAGACAGAATCGTTATTGATAATGGTGATTCTGTTTCTTCTGATTCTTACGATTATGCTTCAGGAACAGCTAGTAAGTGGACTAATGCCAATACCGCTATCGTCGTAAAAAATGGTTCGAGCCTTACACTTGGCAAGCCAACAACTTGGAGAGGTGACCGTTATGATGCGAATTTCACCATTGAAGAACTTTGTTCTGTTTCTGTAGCAAAAACATTCTTGGGAGCAAACAATAGCATCTACGGCACTCTTTATATTGGTGGTGAGCTTTCTCCCGGTGCTGATACTACCTCTATTGATTTTGGAAAGAGCGGAAGTATTCAGTTCTTGGATGGCTCCAACAATCGCATGGAAGGCAACAACCGTACGCTTACTCTGAGTGCCGTACTTGACACAGGTGTAAACGGAGCTGGTGCTACTTACACCTTGGAAACCCGTTACCTGATTATGGGCGACAGCGATGGTGATTTCAATCCTGGAGCTTATCAAGCTCTGACGCTTGCGGGTGGAACTATGACAGGCACAAATGGTCTGACGTTAACTTCTGCTCGCGAAGGGAATGTTACGCTTCACGCTTGGGTGGCCGCACCGACAGAGCAGAACCCTGATGCTGGTGGCTATACGGGTGCTATATACACAAATGATTCTCTCGAGGCAACTGCTGCCAACTATGGAAAGTATATGCTTGGAGCCGACAAAAACGGTATTTATGTGCAGTATGTAAAGGCTGACATCGTTCCCGAGCCCACCACGGCCACGCTTTCTCTGCTTGCTTTGGCAGGTCTGGCTGCCCGCCGCCGTCGTGCTTCTCGCTGATACGCCCAGACAGGCCGCAAGTAAGGGCCATCAATTTCAAGTGGGGTAACCAAGCCCTGCAACGCGCGCCCGCCCTAGGCTGAAACATGCTGATGGGCGGGATTTTTTTTGACAAGTGTCCTCAAGTATGGACACTCACTTTCATTCCAATACTTCCGTTCGGTCTTTCTTCAAATCCATCACGTCCGAGTCATTGGGCTGCGGCTACTCGATACGCTGGTTTTAAATTATTATGGTATCGAGAAACCGCCCATGAAAAACTGGAAGAGCTGGGAATTAGGGAAAAGGATTTATCTTGTACAACTCGCGGTATGTATAGTTTTGCGCGGTGTAGAGGATATCTGTTTGTCCGGTTCAATCTTCCCTGAAAAGCGTGAAATAGCAGACTGAGCGGATATCGTTACCGATGGGTGGTGGTTTTGTTGTTTCCCGATGAATGGGAAGCGTAAGGCTTTGGCTGAAAGGGGAACGATATCCTGACCTGCGGTCAGGACGATATCCGGCTGGCGCCGGACGATATTCAGGCCGATGGCCTGAACGATATCCGCGAGCCGGTGCTCGCGGACGTAATCAGGCAGGCAATAAGCGCACCACTCTGTCGGCGCGGGGGAGGGTGATGGTGACGGTGGTGCCGGTACCTTCCTTGGAGGCGAAGCCGAGGGTGCCGCCGTGGTCCTTGATGATGCGGCGGACGATGAGGAGCCCCAGGCCGTTGCCCTTGCGCTTGGTGGTGCGGAAGGGCTCATACATGCTGCCCATCACTTCGTGGGAGATGCCGGTGCCGGTGTCGGAGATGACGATGCGGAGGTCGTTGTCATTGTAGGCGGTCTGGATGTAGATGCCGCCGTCCTCGCCGGGGATGGACTGGTAGGCGTTGCGCACCAGATTGTAAATGGCCTGGAAGAGCTGGGTGGAATCCGCGCTGAGCTCGGGCAGCCCCTCGCTGAGTTCCAGATGCACGGAGATGCCGCGCGGGGCGATTTCCGGGTCCAGGGTTTCGAGTACGCGCTCGATGAGGGTGTTCAGGTTGACTGTTTCCCGCTGCAGGCGGGTGGGGCGCATGCTGTGCAGGAACTGGTGCAGCAGGGTATCCAGCCGCCTGGTTTCCTCCATGGCGGTTTCCAGCAGCGGGGTGAGCTTTGCCTGGTTCTCCTCCGGCAGCTTGTTGAGCTTGCGCTGGAGTAGCTGCAGGTTGAGCCCCAGGGAGTTGAGCGGGTTGCCGATTTCGTGGGCCACGGCGCTGGCCATGAAACTGAGCAGGTTCATCTGCTCGGCTTCAGCATCTTCCAGCCCGCGGGTGTGCTGCTCGGTATCATCGCGCACGAGGAGGAGGTACTCGCTGCCGCCGGCTATGGGGCTCATGTGGAAATGGTAGTGGCGGGGCTCCGGGTAGTTCACCTGCAGGTCGCGGGTGATGGCGATGCCGCTGTTGCGCAGGTCATCCCAGTGGCAGGTGCCGCCGGTGAGGGTTTCGAAGGGGGTGCGCAGCAGCTCGCGCAGCGGGCGGGCATAGATGGCGGCGGCGGCTTTGTTGGCAAATCGGGCCTGGCCGTGTGCATCGAAGAGGATGATGCCGTCCCGCAGGGCATCGAACACATCCTGCAGCAGCCCTTTATCCGATACCAGGCGCATGAAGACACTGCGGAGCTCCTCCGGGCTGAGGTGGTCGAGACGGGTGACGAGTTTATCGATGGTGTCCTGTTTCACAGCTCAATCTGCACGTGGTTGGAATAGATGGGGATTTCGGCGCTGAAGACGTGGCGCTCATCGAAGCTGCCGGGGCAGGGTGCTCCATCGGCCACCACGCTGGGTTGCGCCCCGATGGGCAGGGCATGCAGGGCCAGGGTGGCGGTATCATTCGCGGGCTCCAGGTTGCCCTCGCCCTCGCGCACGATGGAGATGCTGCGGCGGCCTGCGGTGTAGCGGAAGCGGTGGAAGCGGAACATGCCCACGCGGTGGCCCTGGCCATCGCCGGCGTCTTCGTAATGGTAGGAGGTGGCCGTGCAATCCGGCGCCCACCACAGGTCGTAGGTCACGTGGGGGGTGGGCTGCTGCCCCACGAACTGCTGCACCGGCCAGCGGGGGATGAGGTGCCCGCCCCGCACAAACACCGGGATATGGCTCATGGGGGTGGAGACCCACACTTCCTCACCGCAGGCCGGGGCGGGGGCATCCGTCCAGAGGGAATACCAGTGGCCCGGCGGCATGTAGAGGAAACGCCCGCTTTCCGCCGGGTGGTGCACCGGCACGATATAGAGGGAATCGCCCAGGAAGAATTCACTGCTGCGCCAGTACATATCCGGGTTTTCCGGGTACATGATGGCCAGGGAGCGGATGATGGGGAGCCCCTGGGCGTGGTAGCGGTGGAACTGGGTGTAGAAATAGGGCAGCAGGCGGTAGCGCTCCATGATGGCCAGGCGCACGTACTGCTCTACCAGCGGGCCGAAGCACCAGGGCTCCTGGCCGCCGTATTCGCCGTTGCTGTGGTTGCGGAAAAAGACGTGGAAAGCGGCCATCTGCATCCAGCGGCAGAAGAGTTCCGGCGTGGGGTGGCCCAGGAAGCCGCCTGTGTCTGCCCCGCAGAAGGAGACGCCGCTGGTGCTCAGCCGCTGCACCATGAGGTTGGCCATCTTCAGGTTTTCCCAGTCGGAGTTGTTGTCACCGGTCCAGGTGGCGGCGTAGCGCTGCAGTCCGGCGAACCCGGCGCGGGAAAGCACAAAGGGCCGGCGGTTCGGTGCGTGGATAAGCATGCCCTTCTGCGTGGCGCGGGCCATGCACTGGCCGTACACATTGTGCGCTTTGAGGTGGGAGCAGGAGTAGCCGTCGAAGGCGTGGCGCGTGTCGTCCGGGAAGGTTCGGTCCGGGAAGATGGCGGGCTCGTTCATATCCACCCACATGCCGCGCACCCCGATTTCGGCCACTTGCTTCCGCAGCAGCCCCGCCCACCAGTTGCGCGTGTCGGGCGAGGTGAAATCCGGGAAGGTGCAGAGCCCCGGCCACACGTCGCCCTCCAGCAGGGCTCCATCGTGGCGGCGGCAGAATACATTGCGCTCAAAACCGCTGCGCCATACAAAGTTATCCGGGTTGATCTTGATGCCCGGGTCGGCTATGGTGACCACCTTGAATCCGTCCTCCCCCAGGCGGCGCACCATGCCTTCCGGATCAGGGAAGTGCTCGCTGCTCCAGGTGAGCGACTGGTAATCCTCCATGTGGTGGATATCCAGGTGGATGGCATCGCAGGGAATCTTGCGTTTGCGGAAAGCGCGTGCCAGTTTATTGACTGTTTCCTCCGGGTAGTAGCTCCACTTGCTCTGGTGGTAGCCCAGCGCCCACAGCGGCGGCATGGGCGGCAACCCGGTGAGCCGGGTGTAGGTGGCCACGGTGTCCAGCGCATCCTCACCGGCGATGAAGTAGTAATCCATGTGCCCGCCATCGGCCCCGAAGAGCAGGCGGTCTTCGCGCGTCTTGCCGAAATCGAAGTACGAGCGCATGGTGTTATCGAAGAAGATGCCGTACTGCGTGCCTCGGTTCAGGCAGAGGAAGAAGGGGATGCTCTTGTATAGCGGGTCGCTTTCGGTGGTGAATTTGTAGTGGTCCGCCCCCCACATTTCCAGGCGGCGGCCGCGCAGGTTCAGGGCGCAGGGCTTATCCCCCAGCCCGTAGAAGTGCGCCTGCTCCGGCATGTGCTTGAGCACCCACACCAGGTCATCTCCCGTGCGCTCGGAGCGGCGGTGCCCCATGCCCTCGGCATCGGCGCAGAGCAGCCGGCCACTGGCGCTGTGGTAGAACTCCAGCCCGCCATCGATGCGTCGGATGCGTACCTCCAGCCGCCCGGTGTGCACCGCCAGGTAGCCGGGGGTGTCCTCTTCCTCCAGCTCCGGCGGGGCGGGGGTGTACTCTGCCGCCACCCCGTAGCTGGGGATGTTTTCGAAGACGGCCTGGGTCACATAGCGGCAACGCACCACGCCCGGCTCCAGAAAACTGAGTCGGAGCCGGGTATCTGGCAGCTCAATCTCAAGCGTGTCAGGCGTGACCCACTCGAAGCTGCGCACGCTGGTGTTCAGGCGCGTGGGCATTGCTGCCGGGGCGGGGGGCTACTAACCGGGAGGCCACTGCAGGGAGCGCCCGCCGATGATGTGGATGTGAAGGTGCGGCACGGTCTGGCCACCGTCCTCGCCGGTGTTCATTACTGTGCGGTAGCCGCTTTCCTCGATTCCTTCTGCCCGGGCAATATCGCCCACCTTCAGCATGAGGTGGGCCAGCAGCGCGGCATCCTCCGCCGTGGCGGCGGCTATGCTCGGTATAGGCTTGCGCGGCACCAGCAGCACATGCACCGGCGCCGCCGGCGCGATGTCGCGGAAAGCCACGCACAGCTCATCCTCATACACGATGGCTGCGGGAATCTCCTTGTCCGCTATCTTCTGAAAAAGTGTTTTTTCCATGCGGCATTACTTTTAGCATATCAGCGCCGCGCTGGCAAGTGAGAAGTGGGCATTGCCTGATAAATCCCCACGGGTGCCCCAAAGATTTCGTAAGCAATAGAAACATCAGCAACATTTTGGAAGAAGCCCCTATCTGCCCGACAAATTGATGTTTGTCGTCCGACAAAATTACGAATTGGGAACCTCTAAAAACTCACTAAATTGGAATTTGGCGAGCCGCAGGCGAGCGGCATTCAAAGCCCGTGAAACGGGCGACATACCCATAGCGAGGCGGTGGAGCACTCCACGCGGTAGCGTGGGGTGCGGAACCCCTCGTAAGAATAAAAAAGGTAATTGGAACCCGTGAAACGGGTGACAGAAACGGTTGCATATCATAGAGCTGCGCCTTCTGTCACCCGTTTCACGGGTTCCATGTTTTTTATTACCAAACGAGGGGCTTACGCCCCTCGCTATGGATATGTCGCCCACTAACGTGGGCTATAAATTCCGCTCGCCTACGGCTCGCAAACTAATCGATAAATTCCAATTTGTTGGTTAGTTTTGAGTTTTTAGAGGTTCCCGAATTACGAGTTACGGATTACGAATTGTCAGCTCCGCGAGCCTTGCGGCTCGCCATTGTACATCAAATAATTCCATACTGGCGGGCGAATGCCCGCGAAACTTTTTACTTCGTAATTCGTAACTCGTAATTCGTCATTCAAAATGATATCCTTACTGCTGGGCGGATGCAAAAAGAACCCGGCTGGTCGGGAGTACCGAACCAGCCGGGGTTAGGGAATGATTGTTTTGGTTTTACCGGGCTTTTCGTTTACGCCTTGAGAGTGGCACCCTCCTTGGCCTCGATAGCCTTCTTGGCCTGCTCGAACACAGCCTTGAAAGCCTCCGGGTTGGCGATAGCCAGCTCGGACAGGGACTTGCGGTCCAGATCGATGTTGGCGGCCTTGAGACCCTCCATGAAGCGGGAGTAGGTCAGACCGAGGGGACGCACGGCGGCGGAGATACGAGCGGTCCAGAGGCGACGGAACTGACCCTTACGCTTCTTACGGTCGCGGTACTCATACTGCCATGCTTTGTAAACGGCATCCTTGGCGTAGCGGAAGAGCTTGCTGCGGAAACCGCGGAAGCCCTTGGCGCGAAGCAGGATGCGCTTGCGGCGGGCGCGGGATGCCGGCCCATTTGTAGCACGTGCCATAGTTCTTTTTTATCTATATGCGTTGAACAGACTGTTCTTCCTCACCTCCTTGCAGTCTCGCCTGTTCGATCCCCGGCAGTGTGTCGCGGGGAAGGCTGCACGAAGGCCGCCCGATATGCGGACGGTTGCTTGGCTTGTGGCGCCATGTTCCTCGGCTTAAGCGAAGGGCATGTTCTGCTTGACGGCCCAAACCTGGGTGGCGTCCACCAGAGCGGGACGGCCCAGAGCGCGCTTGCGCTTGCTGGACTTCTTCTGGAGGATGTGACGCTTACCCTGCTTGCGACGCAGAACCTTGCCCGTGCCGGTCACCTTGAAACGCTTGGCCACTGCCTTACGTGTCTTGTTGATACCACCTTTGCGGGTCATGGTGCAGGGATTATACACGCATTTTCCCATCTGGCAAGGAAAATATCATCACACGCCCCGCTTTTTTCAAAAAAATTTATGCTTGCAGCCCGATAAATGGGAATTTGTGGGGAACCTTTGTCGCGGCACGGGACTTCAGTCCCGATTATGTGCACCGTGATTTCGGGACTAAAGTCCCGTGCTCCGACAGCGTCAAACATCAATTTACCGAGTATTTTCCTCAAACGCAGGGGCGCATGAGAAAAATCTGTCAATTCCTACTTTTTTGCTTGCATTTACGTTAGAATTATTCTAAAGTGTGCTCATGAACACGACATTTATCGAATATCCGAAGTGCTCGACATGCAAGAAGGCCAAGAGCTGGCTGGCGGGGCAGGGTGTGGAGTTTGCGGACCGCCACATAGCGGAGCAGCAGCCCACGGCAGAGGAGCTGCGCAGCTGGTGGCAGGCCAGCGGGCTGCCGCTGAAAAAGTTTTTCAACACCTGCGGGGTGAAGTACCGGGAGATGAACCTCTCCGCGAAGCTCAAGGAGATGAGCGATGAGGAGCAGCTGGCCCTGCTGGCGACGGATGGCCTGCTGGTGAAGCGGCCCATTCTGGTGACGGCGGATGGCAAGGTAATCCCTGGCTTCAAGGCTGAGACATGGTCCGCAGCGCTGGGTAAATAAGTCTCAAACCAATAACGTCATTGCATACTAAAAGAGCCGCGCATCGGGAGAGGTTCCCGGTGTGCGGCTCACGCGTGTCCCAAGGTTTGAGTACTGAGCCCGATAAGTGGGAATTTGGCGAGCCGCAGGCGAGTCAAATTCCCATCCCTCATGCGTTAGCATGAGGGATTTCATACATGCCGCAGGCATGTATTTCATGCACTGCGATAGCAGTGCTTTCATACCGCTGCTCACAGCGGTATTTACATAC
>JAFSFD010000042.1 GCA_017435365.1 Akkermansia sp.
CAGGTAAGTGGTCTGGGAAACACCCTCGGGCACGCGGCGGAACCAGAGGAAGGCGACATCCGTACCGGTCGCCACGAGGAAGGCCAGGTTCACACCCAGCAGAATCATGAGCGGCAGGTGCGGCAACATGCTGCTGCCGCCAGGCTCTTCATCAGCAGGCACCTCCGGCAGGCGGGTCACATCCGACGGCGGGCGCTGCACGGTGAAAATACCAAAGCCCAGGATGCCCACCACCCACACGATGGCATGCAGCCAGAAATCCCAGCTGATTTGCAGGTACTCCATGAGGCGGTTCCACCAGGTAGTGATAAAATCCCACACCAGCTGCACCACCGGGTTGCCGCTGGCAAAAATGCAGAGGAAGGCCACAAAGCAGATGATACCCACCAGCACACTGATGAACGTAGGCAGGATACGGCGCCAGAAACTGCCATTCACCTGACCACGGCGGGCTCGCCAGAATCCCCACCAGCTGCGGTATTCCACCCCCTGCTCCACCGGCACCGGCTTGCCCGGGCCGAACATAATCACACAGAACGGCAGGGTGAGCGCCACCAGCCAGCAGACCGAATTTCCGCTGACCAGCAATCCGGCAAAACCGACCAGCGCCAGCAGCACCAGAAACACATGCTCACGGCGTGTAAAATCCCGACGGAGAAGCAGGATGGCCGTCATAAACAGCAGCACCCCGATGCCGCCACCTATCCCCAGCGCATCGAACCCACATGCACGCCCCAGCGGAAAACACAAATCTGCTGCAGCGGCCACCAGCACCAGCACCACATACGGCACCCAGCCCAGTCGCCACCAGACAGGGTCACTCACCTTTTTCTCATGCATAACAGATAGTAAGACACCCGGTCCCCCGGACCTGTTCAATCTTTATAACACTCTGCTCATCGCATTTTGTATGCGATGTACAGTTTTTTTTTCTGTAATCATTTCATTTTGTGATTTTTGCTATTGAGTCGAAGTTTTTGGTGCTTTTGTTAATTTTATCTGGGTCTACCATGCAAATTATTCATGCTTAACGACGTTGAGACACATCGCATACAAAATGTGATAGACATACGAAGTGAAACATCGCTCTATGTCATGTTTCACCTAACCTAACCATTCGACTCAAATGAAATTCCATTTACCCAAGAAACTGTTGGTGGCTGTGCTTGCAGCCATGGGTGCAAGCACTGTACATGCAAAATTAGTAACACCGACAGAGGTACTAAACGTAACAGCAAGCGATGAGGCCTACGAAATCACGTCTGATACCAAAGGCATCACAGCCCCGGTAACAGACAAAGGCGCGGTTATCTATTCTCCGTTCGTGAAAGATGGAGATGGAAAAGCCACCATCTCAAGCAGCCTGAAAAGTACGGCTCCCCTCTACGTTCGCGAAGGAGCATTGGAAATCAAAGGAACCGATACACGAGTCACGCTCAGTCCCGGCACCTCGCTTAGTTCCGGCACCGGTTCAGTTCCGGCAACCTCCTTTAGTGTAGCCGGCAAGAATGCAACCCTCATTGTGGACGGAGCTTACCTCAAGAACGATTCTGGTTCCGCCCTTAACGTTGGCGGTCCGAACGGCAGCGGCACACTGCTCATCACAAATGGAGGTACCGTATACAACCACACCGCAGGTTCCTCGTTGTTCATCGGCTATCATTCTGACTTCATCGATGATTCCAACGTACACGCAGTAACAACAACGCCGGAAAGCACAGATAAATACGAGGGTGTATATGTATCCGATGAAGGAAACAATAAGACCTTTGGTAAAGGCACCGTAACCGTTGAAAAAGGCTCTGAATTGTGGACCGGCTACAGCGGCCTGTATATGGCAGAAGGTGAGCTCAACGTGCGAGAAAATTCCAAAATGTACATTGGATATGACTGGGGCAATCTTGCGTGGGCCAATGGATTTGCCGCGCCGATAGGTGTACATGCATACTCTACATCTATTATCAACGTCTCTGGTGGCAGTTTGCTGTCCATGGGTTCCAAACTGTACACCGGCGTTTTGGAAGAAGCGGATAAAAACCGAGTTCAAGACCACACTCGTGTAATCTTCAATGTAGATGGTACGGATTCCCTTTTCATAGTACGCGGCCAGGCAAGCAGCACCGGCTGCAGAGTATTTCTTGGCACCAATGCCAATTTAACATCTTCGACCACCATTAACATTACCAATGGGGGCGCAGTGGACTTCCTGGGCGCCACCATGGGTGCGGGCGAAGGAAAGAGCACTGTTGACATCAATGTGGGAACAGGCTCCTCCTTTGTTGTGCAACAAGATTTAGTCATCAATGAGGGAACTACCATCAACTGTGCAGGCAGCATCTCGGCAAATACGCTCACAGCCACCGCAGGATCCACAATTTGCCTGTCTGCTATTTCATCTGTTGAGACTGATGCAGCCATCACCATTGGCGAATCCTGGACAATGAGTGAAGGCTCGGTATTTGAATTATCACTTTCCGACGTAATCGAAAGCGGTACGTTGAATGTTGCTGTGGCCAATGTGACCGCCGCAGGGGTAGATGTGACAGGAGCAACGCTCAAACTGAACTCTCTGCTGTGGGAGAGCTCAGATCTGAAGTGGGACATTCAGGACAACGTTACCTACATCACCGGCACTCTGACAAAAAACGAAAGTGTTTCCATTGATGCGGAAGATGTTACCCTGAACAGCGCCGAAGCCCTGGGAGATACCACCGTTTCCACCAGTGGTGACACCTCCCTTTCCACCGGGACAGGCGTGACGGTCAATCTGCCGGATACCATTGCCAACAGCGGCAACCTGAGCATCAGCGGTAGCTATGACGGTTCCTCCCTTGACACCATCGTAGTGGAGGACACCCGCGTGTGCGTCGATGGCAAGGAAGGCAACAACGGTTTCTATCGCGAAGGCGGCACGGCCATCATCGTGGTGGATAACAAGGGCAATGCCACCCTGACGGTGGACGACGGCACCACGGTGAAGAGCAAGGATGGAGATTCCCTCAAGCTCTACGCCAGCGGTCTTGCCGCCGGTGAGCTCAATTACGGCAACTACCACATCGAGGATGGCAACCACAGCGCAGCCATGAGCGAGATTCAGGAGATGCGCCCCGATTCCACCGCCGACCTGACCATCACCATGACCAATGGTGAGCTGGTGGCCGATGCTGATGCCACGGACGTGCAGTCCACCGGCGGCACCATCAGGACGCAGGGTAATGTAGAGGTGGGCGGCAAGATTTCCGGTTCCACCTCCGTGGTGGTGACGGGTGATAGCGACGCCACCATCTCCGGAGCCAATGACTACACCGGCGATACCGTCATCTCCGGCGAAAACGCCAGTCTCACCGTCGGTGAAGACAACGCGCTGGGCACGAGCAAGGTTCAGCTGCACAACAAGGGCACGCTTGACCTGAATGGCAAGGCCATTGCCAACGACATCAACGTGACTGGCTGCGAGCTGCACAACGCCTCCGCCTACACCGGCAATATCGACGTGAGCGGCAACCTGACCATCTGCGGTACGAACACCACCGCCGGCAAGGTAACCCTCATCGGCAGCGGCACGATTGCCCCCGAAGGCACAGAGACTCTCACGCTCGGCACGCTGGAAGTAGCCGCCGGGGCCTCGGATCCCGACCAGATTGCGGCTGATACCACCGTGACCGACAGCCTGGTGCTCAACAATGGCGCCGTGCTCACCATGAGCGGCAATCTGACCATGAACAACGGCTCCACCATCGTCCTCCAGGGCAAGGGCTACCGAGCCGGTCAGATTCTTGTGACCGCCGGTGCTGACTCGGATATGGGCGACATCACCGTTCTGATGCAGAACGGCGAGGTTGCATACACTCTCCTGGGCAACAACCAGGTGCAGCTTACCGCCGTGTTTGACCAGGATATCGCCAATGCCTGCACCATCAGCAACTGGGGCATGGCCACCGCCAGCCGCGCGTTTGTGAATGCCGTGCGAGGCCAGCGCACCAACACCGGCTGCATCGCCAATGGCCGCGGCACCGCCTGGGTGGCTGTGCTGGGTGGCAACCACGATATCGACGGCTCGGATATCGACCTGAAGGGCGCCGCAGTGGGTGCTGATATGAAGGTAGGCGAGAAGAGCAGCGTGGGTATTGCCTTCGGGTATGTGGAAGGTGACGTGCGCCCCACCGGGCTGCGCAGCGCTGACCAGGAAGGCACCTACGTGGCTCTGTATGGTGAGCACGGTCTCCGGAAGCTCAGCGCCACCAGCTGCCTGAGCCTGGACTGGGTGGCCACCTACGGCAACACCGAATCCGATTGGGCCGGCATGGACTGGGAGCAGCAGAGCCTGCAGCTCAACAGCCGCATGAACTGGAACAAGAAGGTGAGCGACCGCCTCTGCGTGAGCGTGTTCGGAGGCCTGGAATACTACACCAACGAGTCTGATACCGTGGAGAACGTGAAGACCGGCTCCCTCCAGAACCTGCGCGGTGAAATCGGCGTGGGTGCGCGCTACGTAGCCTGGGGTACCCCGGCTGTGACGGACGGCAAGAGCGGACTCGTGCTTGCCCGCGGCTGCGAGAAGCTTGTGCTCAACGGTGAAATCCGCTACATGAACGACATGGTGCGCAGCAACCCGGTCATCGAGCAGGACGGCCTTCGCGGCAAGGGTGATGCTAACCCCGGCCGCCAGGGCGTGGGCATCGAGACAGGTGCCACCTACCGTATCGGCGAGCGCTGGAGCGCCAGCGTCAACTACGGCTTCAACACGATGGATGACTCCCGCGAGCACCGTGTGAACGTAGGCGCCAGCTACACTTTCTGATATATTAGGTTAGAGACATCAGAAGCAGGGCCGCACCCCGGAAACAGGGTGCGGCCTTCTTTCAGCAGGAAAATGAGAGACTTTCCAAAGAGATATCCATCAATAACCCTGGCGGCTGTGCTTCAGGGTATTGAGCAGGGCCGGGAGGTCCTGGAAGAAATGGTCCAGCAGGTGCTGCTCAGAGGCAGCTTCATCCGGTGGCAGCTGGGGGATAAGCTCCTTGAGCTGACGGCGCACCTGTTCCAGGTCTTCCACCGTCTGCGCCACAGCCATGCCATACTGTACCCGGGCTCTGAGAATGCCGGGCCGGTTCTGCGGATGAGCCTCAGCCCGCAGAGTTGCATCCAACGCGCTGTTCTGCGGCAGGTCCACCTCCAGCAGCACCAGCGAATCCGCAGCTAAGGATTCGAACGCAGGCGTATCCAGCACCTGGCACCGCAGTCGGATGCAGGGGCCGCACCAATCCGAACCAGTGAAATCTGCCAGTATGAGTCTCTGCTCCGCACCAGCCAACTGCTGCGCCTGTGGCAGACTGGTCAGCCACTCTGCAGGGAACAACGGAAGCACCCCCCAGCAGCAGAGGCAACGATTTGCACCAGGGGCGCGACATGGCAGTTTTCTCCCTCAGACGCGGGTAAGCTTATGACGCGTGTACAGGTAGAGAATCCCCACACCGCCCACATAAAGCACCACCTCGCCCAGTTCCTCGCTCAGGCAGTTATGCAGCGACTCAAACGCCACTCCCACCGCCATGCCCAGCACGGCAAGCAGCAAATCGCTGGCGGGGATGCGAATCGTCCGCAGCACATCCCAGGCTTCCTTCCACACCTTGCGCCAGATGAAATACACCACCAGCCAGACCATGTACAGCCCCACGCACGCATGCGCCAGCCAGCCGTACTCCATGTCCTTCCACTTCGGGTACTTATTAGCATTCTCCGGGTCGGCAAAAATGATGAGAGTGCGGCCGTAATTCACCTCGCGCGCAAGGATGAAGAACAGGCAGAGAGAGGCAAACACATACAGGCACTTGCGGTCTTTTGCCGAGCAGGTCACATACAGGCCGAAAGCCACCACAAGCATCTGTACATTTTCGATGGGGCTGTTCTTATCGCCGAAAGAATCCGGTAACACAAATGCACAGACCAGACACACAATGGCCACTATCAGCGTGAACCATGTAGTAGGACGAAACTGCCAATCAAGATATTTTCCGATATTCATATGTGACTAAACTTCAATTTCTGATGGGACGCGTGTTACTCTAACAAGCATCCTGCAAGTGTGAGTTTAACCCTTTTCCGGCGCAGAGACAAGCAAATTCGGTCTCAGGCCGGCAAAAGAGCAGTGTTATTTCACTCCGCAGCAGTGGTTTCGGCCGGTTCCTCCAGTTCCAGGCGGCGTGCCGGGGTAATGCCGAACTCGCAAAGCTGGTCAATCTGGCGGCAAAGGCTGCCGCGCCCGCTGCGAAACTGCCCCTCCGCCTGTTCATAGGCATTGGACAACGTATCGATGGATCGCTTTATCTTTTCCATGCTGGAGCCTACCGATACGCATTTCTTGTAAAGGGATTCGGCCCGGGAGATAATGTTCTGCACGTTGCGTGACTGGCGTTCCTTCTGCCACAGGTTATAGGCCAGCTGCAAGGCCATGAGCAGATTGGTGGGGCTGATGAGCAGCACACCGCGGCTGTAGGCCTCGCGCACCAGTTCCGGGCGAGCCTGCACCGCCGCTATATAGGCAGATTCATTCGGCATGAACATGAGCACATGACCAATGGAACCGGGCACGATGGAGACATAATCCTTATCCGCAAGTTCCTGAATATGCTTGCGCACAGAGTCCACATGCGCCTTCAGGGCGGACTCCCGCTCTGCGGGCGCCGCATCCGCCTCCAGTTCCACCCAGCGGGCATAGGCCGTGAGCGACACCTTGGAATCGATGATGATGGTGCGGTTTTCCGGCAGATTCACCACGACATCCGGGCGGAAGATGTTGCCTTTCTTATCTTTGTAGCTCTGCTGGGTGCAGAATTCCTCATCCGGTCTCAGGCCGCTGCTTTCCAGCAGGCGGGAGAGCATCATTTCACCCCAGTCGCCCTGCATTTTGGAATCCCCCTTCAACGCGCGAGTCAGGTTGGAGGCATCCTTGCTGATACCGTCTGCCCGCTCCATGAGCTGCTTCACCAGCGTCTCTATGCTGGTGCGGGCGGTGGCATTGCCGGTATTCGTCTCCGTCACCGATTTGCGGAGGCCCTCCAGCTGTTCGCGGAGCGGCTGGATGACGTGGCCCAGCTGCTCTGCGCTGCTGGCTTTCAACTGGCTGGTATTCTGGTCCAGGATGCGGCGGGAGAGCTGCTCGAAGCGTTCTTCCTGCTGCTGCTGGCGTTCCTGCCAGCGGGTTTCCTCTGCCAGCATCTGCTGTTTCAGGAAATCATTCTGCTGCTGCAGAGCAGAAAGCCGGGCATCGGCATCCTTGCGACGAAGAGAGGCTGCGAGGAAACCCACCAGGGCACCTATGCCCAGGCTTACCAATGCTGTCAGAAAAAAATATACGAAGTTCACAGGGAGGAAAAAAAATCAGGGTTGAGGGCCATCATACGGCCGGACAGAGGGGGAGCTCAAATCAAGCGAGGAGTCATAATGCGGTGTCTCCAGCTGGAACAAGCCCAGCAGCGTGTGAAAAATATGTTCGTGCGCCACAGTCAACCCGGCATTGGCACGCATCTGCTGCAACTTCTCCGAAAAATGCGGGTGCAGACGGGCAAATGCCTCGTTGTACAGCACAAACATACCCACTTTACAACCGGCAGTGGCATGATACCTGGTGTGTTTTTCGCCCAGGGCGGCGCGGCCCCACATACCATCGTGCCCGAGATATTCGCCGTGGTCGCTCACATACAGGTAGACAAAAGGACGGTGGCCGATAGTCTCCGCCACGCGGCGGAAGTACTCATCGGTGTAGTGGATGGTGCTGTCGTAGGCATTGTTCACCTCCACCGCCTGAGCAGCAGGATTCTGGAAATGCACGGCAGCCGGGGCAAAGGGGGTATTCTGGCGGTCGTAGTGCTCGAAAGGAGTGTGGCTGCCTTCGTTGTTCACAAAGAAGAGCAGATTCTGCCCGGCCGGCACCTTCTGCAGCACCTCCTGCATCTGCGGCACGGAGGTCCACGGGCTGCCCGGTGCATTGAACTTCTGTTTCGAGCGGCGGGTCAGCATGAGCACCACGCGGTCGTACTTCAGCTTCTGCGCACAACGCCGCCCGAAAAAGGAGTACATCTCAAAGCCATTTGCCGTGAACAGCTCCAGCACCGAACCGGTCTTCGGCAGCATTTCCGGATCCGCCCCCATGATATCGCGGCGGCCATCCGTCAGAATCGCAATCTCCGCCTTGCAGGTATCACAGGCTGCGGAAATGCAGCTGGGGAAGTTGATGAGGTTCTGCTGCTGCCGCAGCCAGGGGGTGGTATCGCGCTCGTAGCCATTCAGGCTCATGCGGTCGGCGCGGATGCTCTCGCCCACGTGCACCACCAGCACCACGCCTTCGCCGCCTTTCAGCGTGTGAAGGGCGGAGGGTTGCTCGGCAGGAGAGTTAAGCGATTCCACCTGATTGATAGTGGCCTCATTGATGGTAAGAGCCTCGCTGGCAGCAGCGTACAGAAGCGGCAGTTCCGGCGCCGGCCAGTAAAAATCCTGCTTCTGCTTGTTGGGTGGCACCAGCAGGCCAAAAGCCAGAGAAGCCCCCCCGAACAGGCAGGCCGCATTGAACATGGCCAGGCTCTGCTGCCGGCGCAGGGTGCGTTGCAGGCCCCAGCAGAAAAGCACCGAGAGAATCACAGCCGCCACCAGCAGCCCCAGGTTCACGGGGGTGAGATAGGCCTGTGCCTCCTCCCAGGAGGCCTCGATGATTTCGGCCACCACCAGTGAATTGATGCGGGAGCCGTACTGTTCATACCCGACCAGCTGCATCATCTCCAGCACCAGGAACAGCACCCAGAACACAATGGCCCCTGAGCGCAGCACTGCCCACAGCAGCAGCATGACTCCCATGCCCATGAGCACCGAGAGATGCAGCTGCCACGGGGTGGAATAGGCGTACAGATTGCAGATGCTGTCTACCGCAAAGGAAAGCAGGAGCACCCCCCAGAGCGCACCGGCTCCGGGCAGCGCATCCTTGTTCAACCGGCGGGCCAGCAGCATGCCACCCGCAGCCAGCAGGGGCAGCGCCACAGCTCCATACCCCCACCAGGGAAATTCAAAATCAACCCGCCAGGTGTACGCCCCCTTCCAGGACATGAATGCCGCCACCAGCAGCACCACGGCCAGAAAAAACAGGCGCGATTTCACCCAGCGGAACATAAGTGCGCAGGATTAGTGCTTGCCGCACTTGCACTCGTGGCCCTCGCCATGGCCGCCGCAGCATTCGCCATCGCCGTGGCCGCACTTGCATTCGTGGTCATCGCCGTGGCCACACTTGCACTCGTGCTTGCTGCAGGACTCATTATCGCAGTCGCCGCAATCGCCGTGGCAGCCACCACCGCAGGAGCAGGAGCTCATCTGCTGGGTCATCGCATCGGCCACTTCCTCATCGCTGGGGGCAGCGCCTTTCTCGATGGCCAGGCAAAGGTACTGGTTCACCACAGAGAGCATGTCATCCAGCAGCTGGCGGGACTCCAGGAAGCCCTTGCACAGCTCATTCTCCACCACGGCAGAGCGCAGCTGGTCAAACTTGCTGAGCTCCTCCTCCGAGGGGGGCATGCCTTCCATGTGCTTGTTGCGCAGGGTTTCGCCATATTCGCTCACTTTGCGGAACAGGTCGGTAGCCTCCGGGTTCTGATAGAAAAGACCGATGCGGGCCTTAGCGGCCACTACTTTCTGGCTGTTGGCAAAGGCTGCGGCCAGTTCGCCGGCCAGCTTTGCCAGTTCAGGGGTAAGGGACGTATTTGCCATAACGCGCGCGAGCTTAGCACACTTCCGCCATAATAGCAACTCCTGATTAAAAAAAAGCGAAAAAACGAATCAGAGCGCACCCGGAGTCCAGAACAGCCGGGCATGAGCAGCCGTAAGCCCCTGCATGCTCAGGTAGCGCGTGCGGAGCAAGGCAGCAGAGCGGTGCCCCATATCCTCCTGCAAGCGGGCAAAATCGTGAAAATGCTTCGCGTGGTAGCTGGCAAATGTATGGCGCAGCACATCTTGCCGCCAGGGAGAAAGGCCGGCGGCGTCTCGCAGGAGCCGCCACCTTCTCATCCAGTTCGGCGGGCAGATGTTTCCCTGCCCCGCTCCATGCTCGCGCAACCAGGCGCGGAGAACGGGCTGCAACTGAATGTGGCGGCAACCGCCGGTCTTGCTGTGCTGCGGGCGCAGGGAAATGACGGATTCCTCCCAGTCGATATCCGACCACTGCAAACGGAGCAATTCTGCCGGGCGCACACCGGCCCAGAGCATGAGCCCCACGGGGGGCATACAGCAGCGGTGGCGCCCTGCCCGGGCCAGGCTCAACAGGTGCTTCAGTTCATGCCACGCCAAAGGGATAATCTCGTGCTCCTGCAGGCGCGGAGTCGCTATCCATTCTACCGGATTGACGGCGACCCACTCCTGCCGACAGCAATGAGCAAACAACCCGTGCAGAATAGTACGGAACTTCCGCTGTTGCCGGGGCGTGGGTGCCAGCTTTATCAGCCCCTCACACTCACTCCGGCTTATCTCCCCCACCTTGCGCGAAGCCAAGCCGGGCACCCCCCTCATCAAGCGGAAGCAGACACTGCGTATTTCGCTCAACGTGCGGGCACGCAGCCCTTGTTTCGCCCGCAATAAATCCTGCACGGCATCGTTGAACCCCGGCGTCGAATGCCCTTCCAGCATCATCAACACCATCCGTAGCACCTCTCTTACTCTTTCTTTATTAACCATATACGACGTAATAACCCGGATTATATATCCGAAGTCAAGCAAAATAATATGGTGGGCACACTATTCCGTTTCTGCAAGCTGTTTGTGAATCCGGGAGGCCCCCCAGGCGTCCATACCACATGCAGGGGAACAGCTCCCTGCACATTCATAAGAAGCTGTTGATTACAGGATAGCGAATGAATAAAAAGCATAGCGGATATATAATCCGCTATGCTTTCGCATACTTATGAGACACGCCTATACTTTCCGCAGCACCAAGATGATGGACCAGTGCATGAGCCAGGTGATGAGCGATTGGGAGATTGACCGGACCTCCGTCATCAAATTGTCGCTCTACCTTCTCTCCATCCACATGAAGCAATGCAAAATCGCGCACCAGGACCTGTACGGACTGATACGCGATATTGAACTTCTGGCCCCGCCGGGCTTCCCGGATTATGCCAGTTTCGCAGATTAGGGGCAATTATTCCCCCTTGCGGGCACGCGCCTCGCGCTTCTCCTTCATCAATTTCTTCTTGTGCTCTTTCAGGATATCGCGCCACTGCATCATATTGGTGCCGCCATTGCTGGCTATAAAGTTACCCTCTGCATCCACAATGCACATGGAAGGATAGCCCAGCCCTTCGTAGCTGAGCCCGGGCACAGTGCCCAGCTCCGAGGGCATCACCCCGGGAATATCATAATCGTGATCCTTCATGTACTTCTTCACCACGGCCTCCTCCTCCTGACCAAGCAGGATGAGCTCCATCTTGGCGCTCTTCATCTTGCTATAGTCCTTCAGCAACTGAGGCACAAATACCTGGCACGGCACGCACCAGCTCGCAGAGCGGATGAAGCCATAATACTTTGCCTTGAGATTGGGCTTCTTGCGCGTCAGATAAGTGGCCTCCGCAAGCAAGGCCGGAATGGGGGCCAGTTCCTTTGTCTTGGTCTTCGCTTTAGCAGCCGACACCGGCTCATCCGACTCTGCGTAAGCAGCCGGAAGCACGGTTGCCAAAGCCATCAGTGCTATCAAGGGAATATATCTCATCCTGCCCGCAATATACCACACACAGAGCCCCGATAGCAACTCATTTCTTAGCCCTGATGTCATATTCTTACGCCGCAGCGCATCCTTCCGCGCAAATATCCGCACTTTACGGAACAGATTATTCTTGGCTATTGTTGTAAACCGTGGTAATATGCAGGCATGGTCAGAATATTAGCAGCAACCGATTTTACAGAAGAAGGGCAGGCAGTGCTCGACTTTGCGGCTGAAATGGTCTGCAAGACGGGCGGCAAGATGTACCTGCTGCACGCGGTGGAACCCTGCATCATCGATGCAGCGGGCAGTCTCTCCGGCGGCTCGAACATGGGCGCGGGAGATATCCCCGGCAACCTGCCGAATGTAGACTTCCAGTGCATGGACGCCTGCCAGGCCGTACTCGCCATAGCCGATGCCCGCGCCAAGCAGCTGGGCGAACAAATCAGCAAGAAGTGGGGTATCCCGATTTATGCCAAGGCAGAGGAAAGTGATGACATCGTGGACTGCGTGCACCAGTTCTGCCGCCGCCACAACATCACCCAGCTGGTCATCGGCAACCGCCACCACTCCCTGCTCACCTCCATCCTGCTGGGCAACACCGCTGAGAAGCTGGTGCGAGCCGCCAGCATTCCGGTGACCGTGGTGCCCTGTGGACCCAAAGCCCAGCACTGATGGTCATCCTCTTTCTGGGAGACGTGGTGGGCGAACCGGGCCGCTGCGCCTTGTACCGGGCTCTGCCTGATTTGCGGGCAGAGTACGGGGTGCATGCCGTGGTGGTGAACGGCGAAAATGCAGCCGGCGGCAAGGGAATCATCCCCCGCCTGGCTCGCGAATTTATGGAGAACGGGGTAGATGTCATCACCCTGGGAGACCATGCGTGGGATCAATCTGACCTGATTCCCTGGCTGCCCGAGGCTCCGAACGTGCTGCGCCCGTTCAATCTGCAACCCGGCACGCCGGGAAGCGGCAGCTGCCTCATCGATACCCCCGCAGGCAAGCTGGGAGTGCTCTGCCTGATGGGGCGCACCTTCATGCGCCCGGGAGCAGAGAACCCATACACCCGGGGATACGATGAAGCCCTGCGCCTGCGCGAGGCCGGCGCCCAGGCTCTGCTGGTGGATTTCCACGGCGAAACCACGAGCGAAAAAATAGCCATGGGCTACCGGCTGGACGGCGTGGCCAGCGCCGTCATCGGCACACACACCCACGTGCAGACCGGAGATGAGCGGATATTGCCGGGCGGCACCGCCTACCTGACCGATGCCGGCATGTGCGGCAGTCGCGATGGCGTGATTGGCCGGGATGCAGAAAGCGTGCTGCAGGGGCTTATCACCAACATGCCGAACCGCTTCCCGATAGCAGGCTTCCCCGCCATGGTGAACGGGGTTCTGGTGGAAGTGGATACGGAAACCGGCAAGGCCACCGGGATAAAACGAATCACGCGCGTATACGACGAGAAATGATGGATGTGGAACGATTCGGCGGCATTGCCCGCCTGTATGGAGTAAAACCGGCAGAGCGGCTGGCTGCCGCCCGCGTAGCGGTGGTAGGCATTGGCGGCGTGGGCTCCTGGGCTGCTGAAGCACTGGCCCGCAGCGGGGTAGGCACCATTATCCTGCTGGATATGGATGACCTCTGCATCACCAACACAAACAGGCAGATTCACGCCCTCGGCGATAACTACGGCCGAGCCAAGGTGGAGGCCATGGGCGAGCGGCTCCGCGCCATCAACCCCGCTGTGCAGGTGGAAGAAATCATGGCATTCTACACCGTTGCCCGGCCTGAAAGGCTCTTTGACACCCGGCCGGATGTAGTGGTGGATGCCATCGACAGCATGCGCCCGAAAGCACACCTCATTGCCGAATGCTACAAGCGCGGCGTGCCGCTGGTGACCTGCGGCGGAGCAGGCGGGAGAATCGATGCCGGCTGCATCTCCGTGGCGGACCTGGCCCGCAGCGGGGGTGACAACATGCTCTCCCAGCTGCGCAAGACCCTGCGCAAGGAATATGCCCTGCCCCTGCAGGACAAATGCCCGGAAATCGGCATACGCTGCGTCTACTCCCCGGAGCGCCCCCGCTTCCCGAAATGCGATGGCACCGTAAGCTGCGAGCGCGAAGCCGGCCAGAAAGGCGGCATAGGCTGCGCCAGCGGCTTCGGCTCTGCCACGCATATCACCGGCACCTTCGGCTTCATGATGGCCGGAGAAGCCCTCAACATTCTCACACACACACCCGCATGAAATTCAACGACCGCACCGCCCGAGCCAACAAACACACCGCTAAATCTGAAGCGCGATTCGAGAAAAAGCCCGCCGCCACCATCGTGGTGAAACCACGGCCGGAAGGCGATTTGCAGGATATCCTGAGCGCACAACCCCAGGGGCTCTACCTCGTGCTGGACTGTGTGCAGGACCCGCACAATCTGGGGGCTATTCTGCGCACAGCCGATGGCGCAGGGGTGGCCGCCGTCATCGCCCCGAAAGATAAATCCGTGGGCATCACAGAAACTGTGCTCCGCGTTTCTGTAGGCGCGGCAGAGAATGTGCCCTTTGTGCAGGTGACCAACCTGGCCCGCACCATGAAACAGATGAAGGACGCCGGTATCTGGTTTGTGGGCACCTCCGACCACGGCGACCGCTCCCTTTACGATATAGATTTCAAGGGCGGGATAGCCCTGGTGATGGGGGCCGAAGGCGATGGCATGCGCCGCCTGACTGAGGAGAACTGCGATTTCCTGGTGCGCATCCCCATGGCGGGCAAAGTGCCATGTCTGAATGTCTCGGTAGCCACCGGCGTGTGCCTGTATGAAGCGGTGCGCCAGCGTAATCTCTGATATGAGCTGCATCATCGACATCGAGCCGCCCCCCGGCAGCACCGTGCGCTTCATCTCCGACCTGCACCTGGGGCACGAGCGATGCGAAGCCCCGGCAGTTGCCGGGCTGGCCCCTCTGCTGCAAGGCATCGGCACCCTCATCATCCTGGGAGATGCGGCGGAAACCCGCAAGTGCAGTTGGCAGGAAGCCGGTCTGGCGGCACGGGAAGAACTGCGCAGCCTGTGTCGGCAGCACGGGGTGCAACTGGTAGAAATCGCTGGCAACCATGACCCGGACCTCCCCGCCCTGCTCGTCCGCCTGTGGAGCGGGCGGGTAATCGGCATGCATGGCCACGCCCTGTACAAGGAAGGAGCCCCCTGGAGCTGGGAATACCTGCACAACAAGCAAGCCTGCCGGCAGCTCATTTCCTCTTTTGCCCAGGTGGACACGAATCTGGAACAGCGGCTGGAGCTCTCCCGGCAGATGTGCCAGCTCACCCCGCCGGTCATGCGGCGGGAGGGTATCCGCAATCCCCTGCTCCGGGGCTTCATGCACTGCTTCTGGCCCCCGCAGCGCCCCTTCGGCATCGTAAAAACCTGGCTCACCTGCGGCGCCCTGGCCGAGAAATTTGCCCGCCAGTTCTGCCCCCGGGCAGAGGTCATCATCTTCGGGCACATGCACCGCTCCGGCCACTGGCGCTACGGAAAACGCCAGATCTTCAACACGGGCGCCTGGTTCAGGCACGCAACACCGTATGTAATTGATATGCGCGATGCTCGGGTTATTTCTTACCGAAAAATAACAGATATCCTGAAAAATAAAAAAACTGACCCATTTTTTTGAAAGAAGCGTATTTATGGCTTGCGTTGAGTCTATTAGGATGCTATATTCTGCCCGTTACCGCAATCCCCTTATAAATTATATGAACAAGACTCAGCTTATTGACGCTATCCAGAAGGAACTCGGCCCGGATGCAACCAAGAAGTGCGCCGCCGAGGCTTTGAACGCCACTCTCGCCGCCATCACCAAGGCCGTTGCCACGGAAAAGGTGCAGCTCGTCGGTTTCGGTACCTTCGAAACCAAGACCCGCCCCGCCCGCACTGGCCGCAATCCCCGCACCGGCGAGGCCATGACCATCCCGGCCAGCTCCGTGGTGAGCTTCAAGGCTTCCTCTGCCCTCAAGGGTTAATCCCCCAACCTCATTCATTTCAGAAAAACCCCGGTTCCTCGCAGAACCGGGGTTTTTCTATTGAAGTAAAATAAATGGAATCAGGCCAAAATTGCGGCCGAATCAAGCTCATCGTCGCCGAAGATGAGCTCAGCCAGCACCGGGAGCCCGGTGTATTCCTCCAGCATGGCGCGGTTGGTCACCGCAGCGGTGTCCCACTCCTCACTCTGCTGATTGAGAATAATGCCGCGGCACTCCAACCCGCGCTGCTGAATCGCGCGGGCGGTGAGGATGGCCTGGCTCACGGCCCCCTGCCGGTTGCTCACCACCAGCAGCACAGGCATCTGCAGCGCGGCAGCCAGATCCGCCATGGTCCCCCCCGGGCAAAGCGGCGTTTCCCAGCCTCCCACGCCCTCCACCAGCAAAGTCTCGTATTTTGCAGCAAGCTCGTGGGTACGGGCCGCCAGTTCCGGAATGGAAACCGCACGGCGTTCAAACTCCGCCCCCATGCGGGGATCCGCCAGTGTGCGGAGGTACAGGGGATTGATTATCTCGAGTTGCAGCGTGGGCTCCCCGGCAGCATCCCGCATGGCGCGGAGCTCTTTGCGGTCGCCGCAGGAAACGGGTTTGCACCCCATGGCCGGCACCCCGCGCCGCTTCAAGTCGCGCAGCAAAGCCGCCACCACGTGGGTCTTGCCCACGCCTACATCCGTTCCGGTTATAAAACAGGCACTCATAGGAAAGAAGAAATCACTCCGGCATAGACAGCCGGATATCATCGATGCTCCACTCCGGCCCGGATGCCCGGACCAGCAGGTGATTCACCATGAACCACACCACAACCGCCGCCGCCAGGCATATCAGCTTGGCCTGCCAGTTAGTGGTGAACAACTTCTGTAATCTGCTCCTGTGTCGCATGTGAATATAAGAGTTTGGTTAAATTCTCAGTGAGAAGGTCGAGGTTGATATCCCTCTGCACCACATTGCCCACGGCCAGAGATACCGAGCCGGTTTCTTCAGAAACGATGATGACCACCGCATCCGATGCTTCAGCCAGCCCGATACCGGCGCGGTGGCGAAGCCCCATGCTGCGGTCCTTCAATTCGCGGTTGGAAACAGGGAGGATGGCCGCAGCTGCCACAATGCGTTCGTTGTTCACAATCACCGCTCCGTCGTGCAGCAGCGTCTTGGGCATAAAGATTGTGCCAATCAATTCGCGCGTATACTGGGCATCCAGCTCCGTGCCGGTCTTGGCGTATTCCTGCAACTTATTGGAGCGGCAGATGGCAATGAGCGCACCATAACGCTTGGAAACCAGATAAGCAACGGACTCACGCACCAAGGTCACGAAGTCCTGGTTTTCCTGCTGGGCATTGATGAGCCGGGCTATCAATTTATTGGAGCCGAGCCGCGCCAGGGCCGTGCGCAACTCCGGCTGAAAAAGGATGACCAGGATAGTGCCCGGCCCGATGATGAGGCCGGCAAGATGCTTCAGCACCACGGCATGCGTCAGTTCCAAAAGGAAGTACCCCAGAATAACCGTGGCGATGAGCCCCGCCAGGATGGCAGCCGCGCGGGAATCCTTCACCGCCCGGTAAAGCTGGTAGAATAAGGCCCAGAGCACCAGAATCTCAAAGAGGCCTCTGAGGATTTCGTAAAAGGTCATGCGCGTATCTTACTATGTTAAAAGGCACATGGCAAGCGGAAATGGCAGCGCTGCCGCGGCCTGTTAAGCGAAAATATGATGCAATGAAGATTTTCCTGTTTGCAAGAACGGTAAAATATGCTAGAATGACGGGCGTTGCAATGAAGACCATAGACCGTTACATTCTCAAGCAACTCATCTCCGTCACTTTTCTGGGGGTGCTTTCGCTCACTATGCTGCTTCTGCTTGGCCAGTTGTTCAAGGAGTTGCACTCGCTTCTTGTGGAAAGCGGAGCCCCGCCCACCATTGTCATCGACTTCATCCTTCAGGTTATTCCCTTCTCGCTCACCTTCTCGGTACCCTGGGGATTCCTGACAGCCGTTCTGCTTGTCTACGGACGATTGGCGGCGGATAATGAGCTGACCTCCATGCGCATGGCGGGGCTGAGTCTGTGGCGTCTCAGCGCGCCGGCCATCGGCATGGGCCTTGCCCTCTCCGGCCTCTGCTACTACATCAACATTGAAGTAGCCCCCAAGGGCAAGAACGCCATGAGCGACCTCGTCATGAAGGCCGCCATGGATAACCCCCGCAACCTGCTCAACTCCAGCCAGAGCGTTACCAAGCTCGATAAAGTCCAGCTCTATATTGAGCAACGCTCCGGGGACGAACTGCGGGGGCTGCATGTCTACCCCATCAGCAAGGGGGCAGATATGAGCTCCGATTTCGACGCCATCCACGCCGAGTCTGCCATCATCGGCGACTTCGACCGCAAGACCCGACAGCTCCAGCTCACCCTGAAGAATGCCCACATTGAACGCTCCGGCGGGGCTCAGACGGATATGCCGGCCATTGCGGTCATGCCGCTGCGCATCCACATTCCGATTGATGACCAGCGGAGGCTGAAATCAAACCGCTTCACGAACAGCGAAATCAGCTATGTGCTCAACCACATCAAAACAACGCTGGAACTCGACATGACCGACCTGGAGCGGCTGGAGGACAACGCCGCCGAGAACCCGGTCTTTCCCTGTGCCGAGCAGCTCTGGGCCGAGGTACGCAAGGATGTGAACTACTACAACTCCCTGCGCAAGAAAAAGAACCGCCTGGCATTCGAGACCGAGGGCACCCAGCGTGCATCCTTTGCCTGCGCCTGCCTGGTATTCTCCCTCATCGGCGTGCCGCTGGCCATCACCGCCCGCCGCAAGGACACCTCCACCGGCTTTGCCATGGGCATTCTGGTAGCAGCAGTCTACTTCGTAGCCTTGGTGTTCTGCGAACTTTCCCGCAAATCCAGCGGCATCACCCCGTACATCGTGCTGTGGGTGCCCAATGTGCTCTGCGCCGCATTTGCCATCTGGCAGCACCAGAAAGCCAAGTACCGCGGGTAAAAAAGCAAGTACCCTTACTAAAAAAGAGCCGCTTTCAAAAGCGGCTCTTTTTTCGTGCCCTGAGAAACATCACGGCAACTTGTGGCCGCTGCGTTGTTCGTAATCGCGGCGCTGGTCATCGCCCAGCGGCCCCACGGCGAAATAGCGTGCCTCCGGGTGATTGAAGAGGAGCGCACACACGGAAGCCACCGGCTGCATCATGGCAGTATCAGTCAGCGTTGCCCCTGTATGCTCAGTGGCATTCAGCAGGGCAAACACCGTTTCCTTCTCGCGGTGATCCGGCTGGCTGGGGTATCCGCAGGCGGGGCGGATGGCGCTGCTGCCCACCACCGGCCAGAGCTCATTGATGCAATCCTGGGCGCATTCGGCCAGAGCCTCGGCCAGGGTGCTGCAAAGTGCAGAGCACAGCATGGAGCGGTAGGTATCCCCCGCGGCATCCAGCTCAGCGGCCCAGGCATCACCACCGGTGACAGAAAGCTGCAAGGCGCCCACATAGCCCCCCTGCCCCTGCGGGGCCACAAAGTCGGCCAGTGCCAGGCGGGGGCGGTCACTGGATTTCTGCTGCCGCAACGTGTGCAGCACGGTGCCGTCCGCCAGCACCACATCATCCTGCACGCGGGAAGCCGGCCAGATGCCGAACACCGCACGAGCCTTCAATTTACCCGCCGCATCAGCAAGCATGGCGCGGGCGTCATCCAGCAACTGCTGAGCCTCAGCCACCTTCCCGGCAGGCGCATTGGGGTGCATGGCGCCGCGGGCGGGGTTCCACACGTCCTGCATCTCAAAATAGCGCAGCAGGATGCTCCAGTCCGCCTTTTCCTCCAGTTGCTGCCAGGTAAGGGCAAAATCCGGCGCAGCGTGGCAGCACTTGCAGCCACCGGGCACCGCGGCAGTGAAGATACCGGTGCGCAGAGGCCTGGGCTGCGGCTGCGCCACCCAGTCGATAGCCGGAGCCTGGGCACGGGCCTCAGCCAGAGTCATGAGCGGCACTTCCTTCTGCTCAAACTCGCGGCAGCGGCGTGCCTGGTCTGCCTTGTGAGCCGCTATATACTCCTCTCTCCCCGGGCCGATAAGCGCAGCCGCCGCGGGAACGATGGTGGAGGCATCCGCCGTCTGCACCACCACGCCGGTGGGATAGTGGGGAGCCAGTTTCAGAGCCGTATGCAGCGGGCTGGTCGTGGCGCCGCCCACCAGCAGCGGGGTGGTCATGCCCGCAGCTTCCAGCGCTGCGGCCACCTTTGCCATTTCGCCCAGAGAGGGGGTAATCAGGCCGGAAAGCGCCACTAAATCAGCCTTTTCGCGCTGAGCGGCAGCGATAATATCCTCGCAGGGCACCATCACGCCCAGGTCCACCACGCGGAAACCGTTGCAGGCCAGCACCACGCCCACGATATTCTTGCCGATATCGTGCACATCGCCCTTCACCGTGGCCAGCACCACCGTGCCGGCCGCTTTGGCATTACCTTGATCCGCCTCCAGCAGCGGGGTGAGCACGGCCACACTCTGCTTCATCACACGGGCGCTCTTCACCACCTGCGGCAGGAACATCTTGCCTGCGCCGAAAAGCTCACCCACCTGCTTCATGCCATCCATGAGCGGGCCTTCAATCACCGCCAGCGGAGAGCCGCAGAGCTCCAGAGCCTCGCGCGTATCCGCCTCCACAAACTCGGTGATACCCTTCACCAGGGCGTGGGCCAGGCGCTCCTGCACCGTGCCCTTGCGCCAGTCTGCCGGGGCGGCGGTGGCCTTGGCCGGGGCGGCGCCCTTCTCCTTATTGGCCGCCAGCTCCTGGGCATAGGAAATAAGGCATTCGGTGGCATCTTCCTCACTGTTGAGCAAGACCGCCTCCACCAGCTTGCGGCGGTGGGCGGGGATGTTGGCGTAATCATCCATGAGCGCGGCATTCACGATGCAGATATCCAGCCCGTTCTGCGAAGCATGGTGCAGGAATGCACTGTGCATGGCCTCGCGCACCGGGTTGATGCCACGGAAAGAGAACGACACGTTGGAAATACCGCCGGAGATGTGGCAGTCCGGGTGGGCTGCGTGAATCTCGCCCGCCGCCTGGAAGAAATGCAGCGCATGGTTCGCATGCTCTGCAATGCCGGTGCCCACCGTCAGCACGTTGGGGTCAAAGATGATATCCTCCTCCGGAAATCCGACCTTGTTCACCAGCAAATCATGGGCACGGTGGGCAATGGCGATGCGGTCCTCGCGGCCACTGGCCTGCCCCTTTTCATCAAAGCCCATCACCACCACTGCGGCGCCATAGCGGCGCAGCAGCGTGGCCTGGCGCAGGAACTCCGCCTCGCCATTCTTCAGGGAAATGGAGTTCACGATACCTTTGCCCTGGGAGCAGCGCAGTCCGGCCTCTATCACCTCCCAGTTGGAGGAGTCAATCATGAAGGGCACGCGGGCAATATCCGGCTCGGCCGCCACCAGGTTCAGGAAGCGGCTCATGGCCGCAGGGCCGTCAATCATGCCATCGTCGAAGCAGAAATCCAGCACCTTTGCCCCCTTCTCCACCTGCTGGCGGGCAATCTCCAGCGCTTCCTCATACTTACCCTCGCGGATAAGGCGGGCAAACTTCGGCGAGCCGGCCACATTGCAGCGCTCACCCACGAAAAGCACCCCCTCGCTGCGGTGGTGGTTCAGCGGCTCAAGCCCGGAAAGGCGCATCTGTCCCTTGGCCGGCCGCGGCGTAATCGGGCGCGGGGCATAACCCTGCACCGCCTCGCGGATGGCGGCTATGTATTCCGGCGTGGTGCCGCAGCAACCGCCCACAATGTTCAGCAGCCCCTCCTGCGCATACTCGCGGAGAATGCCGGCCATGTGCTCCGCGTTGTGCTCGTAGCCCGTGGGGCTCATCGGGTTGGGCAACCCTGCGTTCGGGTACAGGCACACCGCACAGTCAGCCAGCTCAGCCAGTTTCCGGGCAAAGGGCTTCATCAGGTCCGCGCCCAGAGCGCAGTTGATGCTGATGGCCAGCGGCTTTGCGTAGCGCACGCTGTTCCAGAATGCCTCCACAGTCTGCCCGGAGAGGGTGCGACCGGCTTTATCCGTGATGGTGAAGCTGATGATGACAGGCGGCAGTTCGCGTTCCTCGCGTAATTCATCGATGGCGAACAGGCAGGCCTTGGCATTCAGCGTATCAAAAATAGTCTCCAGCAGCAGGATATCCACCCCGCCCTCGGCCAGTGCCAGCACCTGCTCACGGTAGGCGCGCCGCAGCTGGTCAAAGTTCACTGCGCGGTACCCGGGGTCTGTCACCTTGGGGGAGAGGGAGGCCGTCACCGCCATGGGGCCTATGGAGCCGGCCACCAGCACCGGGCGGTTCTCCCGCGCCTCTGCCTCCTGCGCCGCCTCGCGCGCCAGCGTGCAAGCCGCCAGATTCATCTCGCGGGTGAGGGCACCCAGCTCCGCATTGGCGAGCACCTCATCATAATACTCCTGCCCATGCTCCGCAGCTTCGCTGAAATGGAAGAACTCGTGCTGGGCAATATTCGTGGCCGAGAAGGTGGAAGTGGTAATGATATCCGCCCCCGCAGCTGTGTAGGCAGCGTGAATCCCGCGGATAATCTGCGGCTGGGTAAGCACCAGCAGGTCATTGTTATTCAGCAGATCGCGCCGCGAATCAGCAAAGCGGGCTCCCCGGTAGTCAGCCTCGGTCAGGTGGTGCTTCTGCACCATGGTGCCACAGGCGCCATCCAGAATCAGGATGCGCTCCTTCAGGGTGTTGAGAAGAAACTCGCGGCGTTCGGTTGCGGAGGTTTTCATATAGCTGCTTGTATAGTAAAACTGCCGGTCGGGGGTTCAAGCCCGAACCGGCAGTGTTCAGAAAATCATATTCGTATCCGGGCAGGAAATCAGCGGCGCGGAGCGGGGTTGCGGTGCCAGGTGATGGCGCCCTTGCCCACGGCATAGAGGTAGGCCACCATCAGCACGCCGATGAAAGCCGTCATGGCGGCGAAAGCCTCGCCATTATTCATCACCACATCCTGGAAGCCCAGCGCCCAGGGATACAGGAAAATCACCTCCAGGTCAAACACCAGGAACAGAATGGCCACCAGGTAGAACTTGATGGAGAAGAATGACGGAGCACCATCACCCTCGGGCACGTTACCGCATTCGTAGGGCACATCCATGGCGGAGCGCATCTTCGAGCGGCGGCCGAATGCAATACTCAGAACGATGATGAGACCGGCAAAGCCGAAACCGGCAATCAACTGAATAAGGGCTGAAAAATATTCCTGTAACATAACGCGGTGCAGATTTTATACCAATATTGCAGGCACAAGTCAATACAAAACCCATACAGCCGCCGCCGGAAGGACAACTTTTGCGCCCCTTTCCCTGCTCCACCGGGAACTGATTACCTGCCGCCGCCGGAAAGGCGCGGGCGGTAATGCCCGGTCAGCGGAAAGAGAAAGAGACTGTCCTCTTCTTCGGTTCCGGCGCCGATGTTGTGAATGACCAGCGGCGTGCCGTCCTCGCTTTTGCAGTCGCTCACTATCATGATGTGCGGCAGGCTGCCCCCTACCAGGCAGGTTACGAGGTCACCGGGCTTATAATCGGCAGGATTTTCCGTAACAGGCAGCCCCCAGCCCCGGCGCTTGAAAAAGGTCTGCAAATTGGGCACCCGTCGGTGGTCAATATTCTTATCCGGCCGCTTGAGTCCCCAGTGCTTCGGGTAGGCCGCAAAGTTGCGCTTCATATCCTCATGCACCTCTTTCTGCAGGTCAAAATCGAGCAAGCGCAGCGCGCGAATCACCACATCCGTACACACCCCGCGCTCCGCCGGCACATCCCCACCGGGATACGCCAGCCGCACATAGGCAGAATCATACTCCACCGTCACCCCGATCTGGCGACGCGCCAGTTCCGGCAGGCGGGTATCAGCCCAGGCGGAGGAGATAATAAAGGCCACCAGAAGTAAAAAGCATTTCATGGTATCAATTCTTTTCCTTGCTCATGAGTTCCCGGAGGCGTGCATCCCAGGCCTCGGCCTCCTTTTCATGCTCCTTCGCATTTTTTCCATTGCGAAGGATATTGATAAGGCGGGCCATGGCAGGTTTGTAATCCTGCCCGGCGGCCATGCGCAGCATGGCCATGCCGCGGGTCTCATCCTTCACCAGCGGCTCGCCCAGCAGCAGCATCTCCGCAAAGATATGCTGCGCCAGCGGGTCGCCGGCCAGCGCACCCTTCTCAAACCAGGCAGCCGCCGTGGTTGCATCTTCCAGATATTTATAATACAGGTTGCCCAGGGCTGTGGCCGCCTGCGGCACTGCGGCAGAGGCCTTGACCAGCCAGTCCACGCCCTCCTGCCGGGTCTGCTCATTCTGCGCCAGAATGCGCCCCAGGCGGTACTGGCCCTCGGCAATGCCGGCTTCTGCCGCCACGCGCCAGTGCTTCAGCGCCGTTTCCACATCCTTCTTCCCGAGCAGACCGTCATAATGCAGCAGCCCCAGGAACACCTCGGCCTCCTTGCTGCCCTGCGCAGCCGCCCTGGTAAACCACTGCAGCGCCTGCTGCGCATCCGCCTGCACCCCCTGCCCGCCGGCATAATAGATACCACCCAGGTCCAGCTGGGCGCGCAGCCAGCCGCCCTCGGCCGCCTTGCGCAGCCACTCCAGGGCCCCGGCAAAATCGGACTGCGCATTCTCCACATTCGGCTGCAGGAGAATCAGCGCTTTCTCATACATAGCCTGTGGGGTGGCAGGTTCATCGGCGTGGTCATCCTGACAAGCCGCAAGCAGCAGCACAGGAAGCAGCAACAGCGTTCGTTTCATGCGCCCATTATACTGCCCCGCCACCAGTTTGGCAAGCCCCTTGCCCGCCTGTTTTTACGCAAGCTCATTTATCGGGCTGAGTACCCAAATGCGGGCTTGCGTACGGGTTTCAGCATGCCCACTCATTTCCTCAGCTGCGTCGGCAGACCGGGGTGAGAAATCTGCCGCCGATTCGTTGTACCCTACGGATAGGCGCCCATTCCCCATAAAATCCGCTTCGGAGCACAAGCTTTTCTAAAGATTGGCGGTATGACGCCCTAATATGGTTCGCATGTCCGGAGGATATATGATATGCTGCAAAGCGATATGAAGACTATCCGCAACATAACCCGCTTTACCTACGAATTCACCTCCTTTCAGGGATGGCGCGTGACCCTCTGCCGCAATCAGGTGCATTTCACCCGCTATTTCTCCGATAAACAGTATGGCGGGGAACAGGCTGCGCTGGAGGCAGCTCTGGCCACGCGTAATCACGTGCTGGCGTGTCTGCGGGATTATCCCGGCGAGCCGGAAAAAGCCTTTGAGCTCTGCCGCGAGGAACAGCAGCAGACCTGTTACCCCCGCGGGCTGCGTCCACGCAAAAACGCGCTGGCGGAATCATGAAACAGCGGCCCCGCTGCCGGTGAGGGTAGCGGGGCCAGCGGTTAATCGAATCAGATGTCGTACATCTTCGTGTAGTATTCATCGGCCATGCGGTCGGAATCAAATGCGGGGCAGATGTCCTGCATGGCGGTGAATACCATATCCGTCCACTTGTCCGGGGTGTCGTAATAGAGCGGGAGCACGCGGTTGTCGATAGCCTCGTAGAAACCGGCGCAGTCCGCTTTGTTCAGCGCTTCCTTGCTCAGGCCGGCGGGGGCTTCGGGAATCAGGAAGCAGTTTTCGCCATCGCGGGCAAACTCGCGCACCCAGCCATCCTGCGTGGAAATGGTGATGGAACCGTTCATGGCGGCGGTCATGCCTGAGGTGCCGGAGGCCTCCAGCGGAACGACCGGGTTGTTCAGCCAGATATCGGAGCCGTTTTTGAGCAGTCGGCTCAGCACCATTTCATAACCGGTGAGCACGGCGCAGCGCGGGTATTTCTTGCTCAGGCTGATAAGCTTGTTGAAAATCTCCACGGCCGCGAAATCCGTGGGGTAGGGTTTGCCTGCCCAGATCATCTGCACCGGGCGGTTGGTGCGCTGCAGCATGCGCTCGAAGCGGGCGGCATCCTGGGTGATGAGGTCCGGGCGCTTGTAGTCCGCAAAGCGGCGGGCCCACACGATGGTGAGGGTATCCGGGTCGAAGAGGTGGCCGGTCTGCTCGCCCACCAGGCGGAAGAGGTTCTTCTTCAGCTCGCGCTTGCGGCGTTTGAAAGCTGCCTTATCCCCCTTGCTGAAAGCCTCGGCCAGCTCGGGGTCCTGCCAGTATTCGCGGTTCTGGGCATTGGTGATGTGGGTGATGGGGCAGATATCGCTGTAGCCCTGCCACATGCGGCGGGAGACCTCGCCATGCAGCGCCGAAACACCGTTGGCCCGGTGCGAGAGCCGGAGCGCCGCCAGGGTGAAGTTGAAGGTCTGCTCATCCGGTGCCAGTTGCAGCATGGAGCGCACCTGGTTCAGCGTGAGCCCGTCGAAGAACGAGAAGCCGGACAGGAGGTTGATATCCTTTTTCTCGTTGCCGGCTTCCACGGGGGTGTGGGTGGTGAAGACGAAACGCTTGCGCACTTCATCCACATTGCCGCCATTGCGGGCCAGCATGTGGAAAGCCGCGCCGATGGCGTGCGCCTCGTTCAGGTGGTAGATTTCAGGCTCCACCCCCAGCTCTTCGAAGAGGCGGGCGCCACCCTGGCCCAGCACGATGTACTGGGCAATGCGCGTGTCGCCATTGGAATCATACAGGCGCTGGGTGATGGTGCGGGAGAGGTGGTCATTCTCCGGCAAATCCGTGGAGAGGAAGAACATGGGTGCCGTGCCGAAGGTCTCCGGCCGCAGGTAGTAGGCCTTCACCCACACGGGGGCCCCGTGAATGCGGATGAGGAACTTGAGCCCGTGGTCTTCCAGGAAGCTGTAATCCTTGCGCAGGTACTGCGTGGCCATGGTGCCGTCCTCGGCGCGTATCTGGTTGTAATACCCGTAGGTCCACAGGATGCCCACGCCCACCAGGTTCTGCCGCAGCGCGTATGCAGACCTCATGTGGGAACCGGCCAGGTAACCAAGACCGCCGGAATAAATCTTGAAGGCGTTGTCGATGGCGAACTCCATGCAGAAATAGGCCACGGCCTTTTTGTATTTGTCGGCTATTTCGTATGGGTGGGCGTATGCTGCGGGCAGAAAAGACTTGCTCATATATGTAGGGTTTTTCGGATGTCTGGCGGTACTTTTTCGTTCATTCCTGTACCGATGCCACAAGTTATACACCGATTTGTTTTTTCAGGAAAGAAAAAAATGTTACAGGCGGCGAAAATCCTACTGCAGAGCAAGGGCTCGCCTGCTCAGCCGCATAGCCGGGCTGCGGCGTATGGCAATGAATGGTGAAAAGCCAGACGGGCCGCAGGCCCGCAGAACTCAATACATTCAATATTCCTTCCTCATGCCTGTTCAGAGAATTTCGGGCCCGAACCGTGTGCATCGACGTCTTCCACCAGCTCGAAGAGATTTTTGCGGGAGACGGACTCCTGCTCGGCATAGGCGAGGAAGGATTCCAGCGCCAGGGTGAGAAGTTCGGTCCGGCTGCAGCGGTGTTCGCTCAGGGCGGAGTGAAGGCGGTGGTGCTGGGGGCCCGAGCAACGGAAGGTGATGGATTTCTGGTTCATAATGGCGGTATTCTAGCGGCAATCAGCAGGAGATGCCAGCATTGTTGGCTGTCTGTCTTCTAATACTTTGCCGCAGGGAATGGAAACATTCCCTGCGGCAGTGTGGTGGGGTTGGGGAATATCAGGTGTGTTTGAAGGCCATGGCGTCCTTCTCGCTCAGCTGAGGCGTGGCCCGGTACTTCTTCAAGTGGCAGATGGCGCGTTTCATATCCTCCACCAGCAGGGTGGCCATATCCATGGTGAAGCCCTGGCGCACCATCACGCGCATCACCACAGTCTCCTGCACATTGGCCGGCAGGGAGAAAGCCGGCACCTGCCAGCCGCGCATCCGCAGGCGGTCCGAAAGCTCATACAGGTTGAACTCTGCGTTCTCCGGCTTCTTGAAGTGGAAACACACTGCGGGGATATCCTTCTTCGGGTCGCCGGAGGCAATGAACTCGAAATCGCCCAGTTTCGCAATCTCGCCGGCCAGGTAGGCCGCCACCTTGTAGGCCGCCATGTGAATGGCCTTGTAGCCCTCCATGCCCAGGCGCACAAAGTCATAGTACTGGGCGATAATCTGCCCGGCGGGGCGTGAGAAGTTGATGGCGATGGTGGGCACGCTGCCGCCCAGGTAGTTCACGGCAAAGGTAAGGTCTTGGGGCAGTTCGGATTCATCGCGCCAGATAATCCAGCCGCAGCCCAGGGGGGCCAGGCCGTACTTGTGGCCGCTGGAGCTGATGCTCTTCACGCGCTTCAGGCGGAAATCGAAAGGAATGTGCGGCGCGCAGAAGGGCGCCAGGAAACCGCCGCTGGCGCCATCCACATGCACATCCACATCCGGGCCGCCGGAGGCCGCCAGCTTGTCCAGCACGCGGCAGACCTCATCCGGGAACTCATACTGGCCGGTGTAGGTCACGCCGAAGGTGGGCACCACGCAGATGGTGTTTTCATCCACTCGCTTCAGCACTTCTGCCTCGTTCATGCAGTACTGGCCGGGGTTCATGGGGATTTCGCGCATCTCCACATCCCAGTAGCGGCAGAACTTGTGCCAGCAGATCTGCACCGGGCCACACACCAGGTTCGGCTTGTCGCAGGGTTTGCCGGCGGCCTTGCGGCGGGCTCGCCAGCGCCACAGGGCGGCCATGCCGCCCAGCATGCAGGCCTCGCTGCTGCCGATGGTGGAGCAGCCGATGGGCTTTGCACCGGCCGGGGCGTTCCAGAGGTTGGCAATCATGCGCACACAGCGCATTTCCAGCTCGGCGCTCTGGGGGTACTCGTCCTTGTCAATCATGTTCTTGGAGATGCTCAGGTCCATGAGCTTATGCACCTGCTCATCATCCCAGGTCTGGCAGAATGTAGCCAGATTCTGGCTGGCGTTGCCGTCCAACAGCAACTCGGCCTTGATGAGTTCAAAGGCATCCACAGGGCGCATGGAGTGCGCGGGCATCTTATCGGTGGGCAGGGGCTGCGAAACATCCGCCGCCCCGTACAGACTTGTCGTAGGGTTATCACAATGCGTGTTCATGACATAGGAATGGACGCACCCACCCCGCACCACCGTCCAAAAACAGGCGGCAGGATGATTTTCATACCTGCCCCGAAGCCTCAGTACGGAACCGCAAACCGCGACTTGTGCGTTCTACATTTCAGAATAGATTGACTTTGCGGGCGGGCTTCTGTACAATGCCGCACAGATGAATACGGCATTTGTTCCAGAGGATTATTTTGCGCGATACGGCGTGGCGGACATATTCGGCGCGGGCGACACGTGCGAGGTAGACCTGGGCTGTGGCGATGGCGGATTCCTGCTGGCCATGGCGGAGCATTACCCGGAAACGCGGTTTCTGGGAGTGGAGCGACTGCTGGGGCGCATCCGCAAGGTATGCAATGAGAGCGCCCGCCGCGGGCTGGCCAATGTGCGCGGGCTGCGCGTAGAGAGCCGCTATTTTCTGGAGTGGATGGTGGCGCCCGGCAGCATCAGCCGCCTGCACTACCTCTTCCCCGACCCCTGGCCGAAGGAAAAGCACCACAAGAACCGCCTGGTGCAGGACTCTTTCATACCGGTGCTGCACCGCGCGCTGGCCCCGGGGGGCGAGGTGCTGTTCAAGACTGACCACGAGGAGTATTTCGAATGGGTGTGCGAGCGCATGGACGCCAGCCCGCTCTTCCGCCGCGAGGAGTGGAACGCCCCCTTCTACCCGAAAACTGATTTCCAGAAACAATGGGAGGCCATGGGTAAACCCATCTTTGCCGCCCGCTACGTGAAGAACGATGGCATTTGATTTACACAAAACCGACCCGAGCGGCGCCCGCCTGGGCACCCTGCACCTGCCGCATGGTGATGTGCCCACCCCCATCTTCATGCCGGTGGGCACGCAGGGCACGGTGAAAACCCTGCACCCGGAAGACCTGGAGGCCCTCGGCGCCCAGATTATCCTGGGCAACACCTACCACCTCTGCCTGCGCCCGGGCGATGAAGCCATCCGCAACCTGGGCGGTCTGCATGCCTTCACCGGCTGGAACAAGCCCATGCTCACCGATTCCGGCGGCTTCCAGGTGTGGAGCCTGGCCCGCCTGCGCAAGATTACCGAGGAGGGCGTGCGCTTCTGCAACCACATCGACGGCTCATACATGATGCTCAGCCCGGAGCGCAGCATGGAGATTCAGGCCAACCTGGGCAGCGATATCGCCATGCTCTTCGATGAATGCCCGCCCTACCCCTGCGACCGCAAGTATGCCGAAAAATCCCTGGGGCTCACCCTGCGCTGGGCCAGGCGCTGCAAGGCCTGGGTGGATGAGCACCAGCCCATGAGCGGCCCGGGCTTGCAGAACCACTTCGGCATTGTGCAGGGCTCGGTCTATGCCGACCTGCGCCGCGCCTGCGCCGAGGAACTGGCAGCCATGGATTTTGATGGCTACGCCATCGGCGGTGTCTCCGTGGGCGAACCGGAGGAGGAAATGCTCCGAGCCATCGAGCACAGCACCCCCTACCTGCCGCAGAACAAAGCCCGCTACGCCATGGGGCTGGGCACCCCCACCCAGATTCTCGAAATGATTGAGCGCGGGGTGGATATGTTCGACTGCGTGATGCCCACCCGCCTGGCCCGCCACGGCATTGCCATGACCCCGGACGGCCCGATTCACATCAAGAACCAGCGCTGGAAGGACGACCCCAGGCCGCTGGACCCGGAGGGGCACCCGCACGTGACCCGCTTCTCCCGCGCCGCGCTGCGCCATTTCTTCCGCGCCGGGGAAATGCTGGCACTCCGAGTGCTCTCCTTCCAGAACCTTCACTTTTACCTGCGGCTCATGGCACAAGCGAGAAGTGCCATTGCAGCCGGTGAATTCGCTGCGTTCAAGCGCAGCTTCATCTCGCGTTACCAAGCAAACGACATACAATGAACGCCATCTACATTGCCCAAGCCGCCGCCGGTCAGCAGGGTGACCCCATGAGCATGCTCATCACCTTCGGTCTTATCGGTATCATCTTCTACTTCCTCCTCATCCGCCCGCAGCGCAAGCAGCAGAAGGAGCTCAAGGAGCGCCAGGACAGCCTCAAGCCCGGCGACAAAGTGGTGAGCGCCGGTGGTATCTACGGCGTCATCACCAAGGTGGAGCAGGATGCTGTGCGCATGGAAATCGCACCCAGCGTGACCATCAAGATTGCCAAGACCAGCATCGTTTCCAGCACACCCAAGGAAGCCCCCGCTGAGGACAAGAAGTAAGGTTCAACCATTCCATTCCGATTAACGCAAAATGAGTCCAGCGCCCATTTTGCGTTAATCTTTTTCCGCCATGCTCCCCTTCTACACAGCAGACCAGCTCGACCAGCTGCCCGCCGGGGCCCGGCTGGGCGTCATCGGCAACCCGATTGCTCACTCCAAATCGCCGCAGATGCAGCAGCCCGCGCTGGATGCCGCCGGCATCCCCGCCCGCTATGTGCGCCTGCTGGCCGGCGCGGAGGAGGGTGCCTTTGAGGCCCTGCTGGCGCAGCTCGCCGCCCTCGATTTCATCGGCGTGAACGTGACGGTGCCCTTCAAGAAACGGGCGCATGATGCCGCCGTTTTCCTCGACCCGCTGGCGCAGCTGAGCGGCGCGGTGAACACCCTGGTGCGCCGCGCCGATGGCTGGCATGGCTACAACACCGACGGCCCCGGCTTCTCCCGCGCCATTGAGGAATGTTTCGGCCGCCCGCTGCGGGAGCTGCGCGTGCTCATCATGGGCGCCTGCGGCGGTGCAGGCTCCGCCCTGGCCTGCCAGTGCGCGCTGGAAGGGTGCCCCGACCTCACCCTGGTAAACCGCCCCCGCCCGGAACTGGCGCAACTGGTCGCAAAACTGAAGCCCCACACCGCAGCCACGCTCACCGCCCTGCATTTTGATTCCCCGGAACTGCCCGCTGCCGTGGCCGCGGCAGACCTCATCGTGAATGCCACCAGCCTGGGGCTGCACGAGGGCGACCCCATGCCCATCCCCCCCGGGCTCCTGCAGCCCGGTCAGTATCTGTACGACATCGTGACCCACGAAACCGCCCTGCACCGCACCGCCACAGCCCGCGGCTGCCGTGCCGCCACCGGCCAGGGCATGCTCCTCTGGCAAGGAGCCATCGCCTTCGAACACTGGTTCTCCCGGACTCCCGATGTCCGGCAAATGAAAATCGGGCTCTACGGCGAGGCTTCGCATTGAATAGCTCCCCGCCTGCAACGCCACGTTTGAGGATAAAGGGCTGGAAATTCCCATTGGGGAAGCTCTAAAAACTCAACAAATCAGAATTTGTGGGGGAACTCTGTCGGAGCACGGGACTTCAGTCCCGATTGGAAGCACCGTTATTTCGGGACTGAAGTCCCGTGCCCCGACAACGACAAACATCAATTTATCGGGCTATAGGATTTCGCTCAAAACATCGTTGATATTGTAAATTCGGGGGCTACGTGTGGCAGCTACTCAACCCGTGCTTGCCAAAGGCCTGCATCAGTAGTATACTCAGGCAACAAATAACAAATGGAAACCTCATCAACAATGCTCCCCAAGGTAACAGTCGTCACCGTTACATATAACGCCGCAGATTGTGTTGAAATGACCTTGAAAAGCGTCATCGCACAGACATACTCCAACCTGGAATATATCGTAGTTGACGGGAAAAGCACGGATTCCACCATGGATATTGTCGAGCGATACCGCGCACACATCAGCACCATCGTCTCCGAACCGGACAAAGGCATTTATGATGCCATGAACAAGGCCACTCGCCTCGCCTCCGGTGAATGGATTATTTTCATGAATGCCGGTGATGTCTTTGATAATCCCGGAGTTCTCCGAAATGTTTTCACCGGCGAAATAAAGGAAAACAGCAGCCTGATTTTCGGCGCTATCACAGAATACTCCAGACCTCTAGGGATTAAACGTGTATATCAAGCCCACATCATTTCTACTGATGCCACGTCTTTCCCATATCGGGAACATATACCTTGTTCTCACCAAGCAACGTTCTACCGAACCAAACTGCTGAAACAGCATCCATACCGCAGCGAAGAGTTCAAAGTCTCAGCAGACTGGGCCAGCATGGCCGACATTCTGGATTTAAACCTGCCTTATACTGTGGTGAATGACGTTATTGCATGGTACCAAGGGGGGGGGGATTTCCTTATTAAGTTTCTCGTCTCTGCACGAAAGAGAAATCATCTGCGGTTACACCTTTCGCTGGAAAGACAAAGCAAAAATGGTTCTGTTTCAAAGATTGAGAAAACTCATTATTCGTCTGTTACCCCGCACGATATCAACTGCTATCAGGAGGAACTATTTCATCAAAAATCTAGGGTTTTCAGAGCTGACAAAAGAGGATATCGAATCACATCTGGTCTTTTGAAGCCTTGCATTTAAAATACAACTATCGTAGATTATATAAATCTGAGAAATAACGACCCCCAAATTTCAGAAAACCATGATTCAGATATTACTCAAGGGCGGGTTGGGGAACCAGATGTTCGAGTACGCGTACGCCCTCAAAGTGAGCCGGGCACACGGCAACGAAAAGATGTGCATCAATGGTTCCTTTTTGAAATATTCGCCGGATAAGC
>JAFSFD010000055.1 GCA_017435365.1 Akkermansia sp.
ACGAGGTGGGAGGTACGAAGTGAAAGTTCCGCGAGCCATGCGGCTCGCCATTTGTTATCAATAGAAAACGCCTGCAGGCGCCAGCCTGCCTGACTTTATACTTCGCACTTCCCACTTCGTACCTCGTACTTCTACATATTCCAATTTGTTGGTTAGTTTTGAGTTTTTAGAGGTTCCCAATTTAGAGGGGGAGGCTTCTTCCATAATATTGCTGATATTTCTATGGTTTGAACAATCTTTGAGGCGCGTGTGTGTTTTTTTGTCTGTACCGTTATTTTCTCTTGCCATAAACAGGATGATTCCTTATAATGGAAACGTTCTAAGTTATGGTTACTTCTAAAACATCAAGCAACCGCACCATGGCCACGAGCATGGTGCGCCGCGCCGGGGTTCGCATGACCCGCCAGCGCCGCGCTGTGCTGGAGACAATTCTGGCCTCGCACGACCACCCGACCGCCGCTATGATTTTTGAGCGCACCAAGGCACACATGCCGGGCATCTCACTGGCAACGGTGTACAACTGCCTGGAGACGATGGCCGAGGCGGGACTCATCAATCACCTGAATTTCGACAACGGGCCCTCGCGCTTCTGTCCTAATCTGGAGCCGCATGTGCACCTGCTGGACGACACGAACAACCGCGTGCTGGATGTGCAGCTGAAACCCGGTCTGCGCCCTGAGGACGTGTTCGATTTGCCGGAAGGCACCTGCGTGACACGCATGGACGCTTGCCTACACGGCAATATTCCTGTATAATGCCCCCAGCAATGAGTCTGGTCATCAAAAATCTGCATGCGCGCGTGAAGGACGGCGCGCCGATTCTCAACGGCATCAACCTGGAAATCCCGAAAGGAGAGGTACATGCCATCATGGGGCCGAACGGCTCCGGCAAATCCACGCTTTCCAAGGTGCTCTGCGGTCATCCTGATTATGAGGTGACTGCCGGCAGCGCCGAGATGGACGGGCAGGATCTCTTCGCCATGAGCGTGGATGAACGCAGCCGCGCCGGACTCTTCCTGGCCTTCCAGTATCCGGTGGAGGTACCGGGCGTGACCAATGCCAACTTCATGCGCGCTGCGCTGAAGGCCCGCCTGCCCGAGGGCGAGGAGGTGGATGCCGTCTCCTTCTATAAGGAGCTGCGCGGCAAGATGAAGCAGCTGGGCATGGACCCGAAGTTCACTGCCCGCGCGGTGAACGAAGGATTCTCCGGCGGCGAAAAGAAGCGCAACGACATCCTGCAGATGATGATGCTCAACCCCAGCTATGCCATTCTGGACGAAACGGACAGCGGGCTGGATGTGGATGCCCTGCGCATTGTCTCCGAGGGCGTGAACGCCATGCGGGCACCCTTCCGCAGCTTCCTGGTCATCACCCACTACAAGCGCCTGCTGGACTACATCCGCCCGGATGTGGTGCACGTGCTCTACCAGGGGCAGATTGTGCGCACTGCCGGCTTCGAGATGGTGGATTACATTGAGCAGCACGGCTTCGATTTCCTGAAAACCAGCGAGGAGTGATGGACGAGACACCGTTCCAGATGGATACACGCGGTGCGTTCTCCATGCCGGAGAACCACAAGTACGATGCCGGCTATGGCCTCACCGAGGAGACCATCGACTACATCTGCGATGCCAAGGGCGAACCGGACTGGCTGCGCCAGTTCCGCAAGGACGCGCTCAAGAAGTTCAACGAAATGCCCATGCCCTACCACTGGGCGCCGGAGGGTATCCGGAACGTGGACTTTGAGAATTTCCGCTACTATCTCTCGCACGGTGCCACCCCCAGCCGCAGCTGGGATGAAGTGCCGGAGGACATGAAGCGCACCTTCGAGCGGCTCGGCGTGCCGGAGCAGGAGCGAGCCTTCCTGGCCGGTGTGGATGCGCAGTACGACTCCGAAACCGCCTACACGAACATGCGCGAGGAGCTGCAGAAGCAGGGCGTCATCTTCGTGAACTCCACCGAGGGGCTTAAGGAATACGAGCATATCTTCCGCCCCTGGTTCGGCAAGGTCATCCCCGTGGGCGATAACAAGTTCTCCGCCCTGAACCACGCGGCCTTCTCCGGCGGTTCCTTCATCTACGTGCCCAAAGGCGTGAAGCTCGCCCAGCCGCTGCAGGCCTACTTCCGCATCAATTCCGAAAGCATGGGGCAGTTCGAGCGCACCCTCATCATCGCCGATGAAGGCGCCGAGCTCATGTACATGGAGGGCTGCACCGCCCCGCAGTACGACAGCGCCACCCTGCACTCCGGCGTGGTGGAGCTCGTGGCTCTCAAAGGTGCTAAAATCCAGTATGTGACCGTGCAAAACTGGTCCACCAATGTGTACAACCTGGTGATTCAGCGCGGCCTGGCCATGGAGGATGCCGAAATCCGCTGGATTGACTGCAACCTGGGCTCCGGGCTCACCATGAAGTACCCCGCCGTGGTGCTGCAGGGACGCCGCGCCCGTGGCGAGGTGGTCAGCATCTCCCTGGCGCACTCCGGCCAGCTGCAGGACACCGGCGCGCGCATGATTCACGCCGCCCCCGAAACCACCTCCAACATCGTGGCCAAGTCCATCTCCATCGGCGAGGGGCGCGCCAGCTACCGCGGCGAGGTGAAGGTGCTCAAAGGCATGAAGGGCTGCAAGAACAACACCGAATGCGATGCCCTGCTCATCAACCCCATCAGCCGCACCGATACCTATCCCGCCATCACGGTGAATGGCAACGCCAGCGCCGTGCAGCACGAGGCTTCCGTCTCCCAGGTGGACGAGGAGATGCTCTTCTACCTGCAGCAGCGCGGCCTCACCCGAGCCCAGGCTATGAGCCTGGCAGTGAATGGCTTTATCAACGACCTGGTGAAGGAGTTCCCCATGGAATACTCCGTGGAGCTCCGCCGCCTGATTGACCTGGAGATGGAGGATTCCATCGGCTAACCCCCCTGCGACTTCACCACTATGGATTTTCCCCAGAACATGAGCATGGAAGAAGCCTTCGCCCTGGCAGAAGCCGAGGCCAGACTGAACGCCGCCCTCCAGGAAAGCAAGGTGCGGTTCGACAAAGCAGAAATGCCGAACCGCCTGAACGAAGACTGGCGCTTCGGACGCCCGCATGTGTATGCCCGGGAGTGGGCCGCCCGTTTCAAGGATGGCGAAAACTGCTTTGAATACGTGGGATTCGACAACAGCGACGAGCACATCACGCGCCTGACGGCAGATGATGAAGACCTGCGCCAGACCGAGATGCTCATGCCCACCATCGGGTCCGATGCCCTGCTCGCCCTGCACCTCAAGCGTTTTGGAGATGGGCATGTCCTCTACATCGAGGAAGATACGAAAGAGCCCATCTGCCTGGGCTATGGTACCCGCTGGGCAGCCTCCCCCTCCACCTTCATCATGGTGGCACCCGGAGTCAAAGCCGAGGTGGCTATCACCTATGCCTGCCTGGAAATAGGCTATATCTTTGCAACCTGCAACATTCAGGTGGCCGAGGGGGCCGAGCTCAAAGTTCGCGTAAACACCTGGGGAGATGGTGCAGATGGCCGCTGCATGCTCATCACCAACATCCAGAACATGGGGGGCAAGGTCGCGCACCTCACCGAATACCAGGGCCTGCGCTGGGTGCGCGAGGAAACCGTAGCCGAAATCTACGCACCCGGTTCGGAGACCAAGCTTTTCTCTGCCAACAAGCTCGGGGAAAATGCCGTGCTTGACCAGCACACAAAGCAGATTCACCACGCAGGCGGTGCCACCAGCGACCTGCTCTACAAGAACGTGCTGGATGGCAACGCCACCGCCACCTTTGCCGGCAATATCTACGTGGCACCCGGTGCGCACAACACAGATGCCTACCAGAGCAACCGCAACCTCATGCTCAGCGAGGATGCCACCGTCAACTCCCTGCCCGGCCTCGAAATTCTGGCAGACAAGGTGCGCTGCTCCCACGGCAGCGCCTCCGGTCCCATGGACGAGGAGCAGCTCTTCTACCTCCTCTCCCGCGGCATCCCGACCTACGAAGCCCACCAGCTCATTGCAGATGGCTTCCTGAATGAAGCAATAGAAAAATTCAAGGGCTGAACCTCTGTTACCGTAGTTACGCGTCGGAATAATTAACAGCGGCACTGAAATATGATCGAATCTCTTTGAAAAACGGTTGCTAAACCAGAATTTAATGCAATAATTAATTATTGTCGTTGTCGGGGCACGGGGCTTCAGTCCCGAAATAACGGTGCTTCCAATCGGGACTGAAGTCCCGTGCTCCGACAGAGTTCCCCCACAAATTCCGATTTATCAGGTTCTGCACTCAAACCTTGGGAGATGGGTTCCTTTTTCTTGGAGAAAATCGTGCATGCAGCAGAAAATACTTGCACCCGGGCACAGCTTGCGATAGTATCCACAGCAGCACGCGCCAGCGCCTGCAACAACCCGGATGGGTGGCAGAGCGGTTTAATGCAGCGGTCTTGAAAACCGCCGAAGGTTAATCCCTTCCGTGGGTTCGAATCCCACCCCATCCGTTAAAGAGAAGAATTCAAAAAACTGCAAAATGCTTGATTTTTGGGCATTTTGCAGTTTTTTTGTTGCATTTTCGCGCGAAGCGGGGCAATATGTGCGGTGTACAGTTTTTGGCACATTTTGCTAAATTGTACACTAATGAACCAATTTAACGAAAGAGAGCGATGGCTGGGTTAATTTCGCGCGGGAACACTTATTATGCCGTTTTTTACCAGAATGGCAAGCAAATTCGGGTGTCGACTAAGGTGCATGTGAAGCCGACGGTGAGGGACGGGCAGATGACGGGGCGCATGCTGAGGCAACTTGCACAACAAACGGCGGACGCGATGGAGCGAGGCTCGAAAGGGGAAATTTCCACGCGCCAGGCTCTGCAGGCGGTGAGGGCGATGATGAGCCTGTCCAAGTTGCCGAAGGTGGAGGATTATTTTGCCAAGTATGAAAAAAGGGCGAAGGAAAAAGGGCTGAAATATGCTTCGACGGCCTTGAAAACCTTTTTGAAACTGATGCCGCACTGTGCCTCGCTGCCGCTGGATGGGGTGACGCAGGCGATGGCTGAGGAGTATGTGGAGAAGGCGCTGGATGAGGTGTCCGGGAGCACGGTGGATCGGAGGCTGGCTGACTTGTCGGCCTGTTTCAATCTGGCCATCAAGGAGGAGCTGATTGACCGGAATCCGTTTCGCGGGGTGCGCGTGCCGAAGTGGAGTTTGCAGGGTCACGAGCGGCAGCCTTTCTCGAGAGATGACCTGGAAAAGATCCTCTCAACCTTCCCTGGTGAATGGCCGGACATGGTGGCCACCTGCCTGCTGCTGGGTGGCCCGCGCCTGGGGGACATTGCGACCATGAAATGGGAGCAGATTGATTTCGAGAGCGCGCTTTTCCGCATGGCAACGGCCAAGACGAAAAGACGGATGGTGAAGCCCATCGTACCGCCGCTGATGGTTATCTTCCGGCGGCGGCGAGAGTTGGTCGGCGAGGTGTCTCCGTTTGTTTTTCCGTACGCCGGAGCGATGTACAAGTGCACAGGTGACAAGACCTCGAAACTGAGTCTAGAATTCGGGAAACTGTGCCGCGATGCGGGGATTTCGAAAAAGATAGACTCCCCGCAGGAGGGCGAAAAAGTGCACGCAATGACGGACAAGACCTTCCACTCGCTGCGCACCACCGCCACCACTTTCCTGCTGGACGCGGGGACGCCCCCCGAGCTGGTGAGGTACATAGTGGGGCACGACGATCCCGAAATCGAGCGAAGGCATTACTACAGGCCGAACCCTGAGACCGAGGCGAAATATATCACGGCGCTGGCTGGGGTGCTGGGAATCGGCGCTGGCGGCCGCTGAGGCAGCGGAGCGTGGTGCGCATCATGCGGGAGACGAGGTGTGTGCGGTTAACTGCCGGCCCGTATTTGGCGAGGCCTGATGCCTGGCCGCAGTGGATGGCCACTGCGGCTTTGCGCAACACTTCCGGCCGCCCGAAGTGCCCGGGCATGAAGGCGAGGACGTGGCGGCCGCCGGCCCATGGGTGAAGCCGTGCGCGGCTGTGCAGCAGTGCGAGGCTGCAGATGGTCTGGTCTTCCGGTAGCTTGCCGCTGCTTTGCCAGGGCCAGGGGGAGCAGGAGGAGATTATTTTTTGTGCGCCAGCTGCGGTCATTCCGTAGCAAATGCCGGTAGCGGTGAGGGGGTGGCCGCCTTCAAAGCCGATATAATCAAGGGCGCCCAACTCAGCGAGCCAGTTGCATCCGGCGAGGACGGTATCGGTGTCTATTTTCACGACGGGGAGTCCTGTGCCCTGCCCGACTGCTGCAATGGTTCCGAGTATTCCGGCAATCGCGGCAAGCCCGTTGAGGTTGCCCTGGCGGTCGAAATCGGTGACGAAACGTGTGACTTTTCGCGGGAGAGGCATGCATTCGTCTGCGCGGTCGACGGCGGCGATGAGAGGAGCAGAAGGACAGAGGCGGCGGACGGCCTGCGCCCAGAGAGGGACGAGGGCGGCATCTCGGGCGCAGGTGAAGGTGAGAAAAGCGGCGTTCATGGCTGGCCGTGCAGTGCGTTGGCCCAGAGGGTGGGCAGACTGGCGGGGAGGTCGCCGGGGTGGTCGATGTCGACCAGGGCCCAGCGGCAACCGGTGGGCAGTATGGCGTGCGGCGCATCGTGGGCGAAAATATCCTGGGAATGGCCGCGCTGCCAGGCGTAGAGGACGCCGTCGTGGACGAGTCTTTCGGCTCTGCCCTTCGGGCTCCAAGTGCCATCGGGGGCGGTCCAGCGCCAGGCCGTCCAGGGCTGAGTGGCGGCGGAAATGACGGTCTTGCGCGACGCGCGCGCGAGGTCGGCGGCCTGCTGCAGCAGGGAGACATGCCTGAGCGGCTGCGTGAGCTGTGCGAGCACGAGGACGTCCTGTTCTGCCGGGATCAGCAGCTTCTCAGCCTCCCAAACGTCGGCGCAGTGCGAATGCCCGGCAACGGGCAGATGGAGGACTTTTGGCGGGAGCCAGTCCGGCCGCTCCGGGCCTGCGTGGACGATTCTGACCTCCTCGTGGCAGTAGAGGGTGGCGGCGGCGGCCCAGTCGAGGGTGTAGCGCGCCAGGATGGCATTCTTCCCGGGGAAACGGGTGGACGGGTGTGTGGTGATGAGGACGTAAATCATGGGATTGGTTCAAAGAAGGGTGACATTGTTTTCGAGCCAACGGTTTTCGGCGGCCCAGTTGTAATGCGGGTTAGTGTCGAGAGTGCGGTCGGGGTAGCGTTTTTCGGCCGGCCAGCCCCGGTCGGGGTGGTAGCCGAAGCCAAGGGCAAAGACCTGGACGGCGCCGCGGTTGAGCGCCCAGATGGCGGCCAGGGTGCCGGCGGAGACGTTTCCCCAGCCTACTTCTTCACAAGCGGCGCGGTGCTCTTCCTGACTGAAACCTATGTGTTCATTAAGGAATACCATTTCGCAGCCAATAGTGGGGCCAGGGAAATAGCGCTGAACCCAGCTCTGCCAGCGGGTCACGAGCACGTCCATGCGGCCGCCGACATCGATGGCGGCGCCATAGGGCTTGTTAACTCGCACGACACGGCCGAAACGCCCCGCATCGATTGCAGTTCCCATCCGGCGGCCAACGACATCTGCTCCGGAGCCGATGATGATGCATTTTTTCATGAGAGTGGGGCAGTGAGGCAAGTTGTATCCCAAAGGAGCCATTTACCGGCGTCCGCATCGGCGGTGGGGTGAATTTTCTGGCGCATCTGTGCCACATAGAGCACCCGCTGGGTGAGCTCTACGGCTTCCCCGTTCTCCCAGACTGTTTCAGGGGCAAGGGTGCCAGGTGCTTCGTAGACTGCGTAATTGTATATTGAGTAAGCACAATCTGCGGGGAACATGGAGGGGACGCAAAGGTGCATCACCCGGGGGGTGAAGCTCACTCTTTTCCAAGGGCCTAAACCGTGCGGCCAGCGGCCCACCACCGGGTTATTCGCGAAGTCTGTCCAGGCGACTTTTTCGAGGTTGACCTGGATGCATTTTTCAGAGAATTCCAGGCCTACGCGCCACGGGGTCTGCCACCAGCCCCGGAGGTAAACGACTTTGTCGCCGATGGTGATGCGGGCGAGGTTTTGCCAGGTGCCCAAAGGTATGGAATCAAGTGGCTCTGTGTAGCCCGTGGCAGGAGGGGTGGTGACGCAGCAGGTGTCATAATGCCACAATGAGACGCGGGGGGCCAGATGTAATGCGCGGAGCGGGTCTTCTTCGCCGCAGACAGGGGGAGCTTCAATGAGACCGCCCCCGGAGCGGATGCGCCGCACGAGCAGGGAGTTTTCAGAGCGGGGGGCAACGAGGTCAAATTCTTTAAATCCGCCAGGCAGGCATTGTTTCCGGGTGCCCCAGTTAAAGAGGTCAGGCAGCACCTGGCTGTAATGCAGGCTGAGGAAACGATTGAGACAGCTGCCGGTTTTGTGTGCCGCAACAGGGTTCGCAGACGTTGTGACACCGATGCAGGACACGATGTAGCCCGATTTTGATTCTACCGGGTCCCAAGGCACGCTATTCGGACGTGCCGAGGTAAGGCAGGCAGCCGCAAGTTTGCCGTAACAGTCAGTTCTCTGCACAAGGTAAACGGGATTCCCGGTGCTGATGCTGACCGGCGCGACGCTTTTCTTCTTTTCATCCCAGACATACCAGCCCTCCTCCTCTCCGGTGGGAATACCACCGCTGAATTTGTCGAGGTAGACGGGCACGCCAGGCTCGGCTGCAGTTTTGGGCAGGCGGTTCTGAGCCGCCCTGCCTGACTGGCCCGGCACAAATCGCCCTCGAGGCGCCACCATGCCATTGATGGCATCATTCAACGCTTGCGCGGAGAGTTGCTCCCCCTTTTTAAAATTTGCGCTCATCTTAATCGGGATAACAGCCTTTGTTCCAGCCTTTTACATCGCTGGACTTATAGGTTTTTGAAGCCATGATGCGGCCTCCTTCCATCGATAAGCCGCCGCCGCAGAAAAGCCAGTTGCGTTCACCGGAGAGTTTGGGGGCATTAGGAGGGCTTTCAATCCTGGGGAAAGTGCCAAAGTCCGGCAACGTGTCCCCTGTTACTTCCCAGCGATAAGTGCAGGTGACGACGACGTCGAGGTAGAATTCCTGGCTGCCCACAAGGGCTACCACTTCTGAGGGGAGCCCTTCCAGGACTTCGCCGACCGTCACCACCTCATTTGCTTGAGCGGTGAAGGTCTGCCAACGGTCAGCTCCTCTGGCATGCATGCGAAGCGCTATCATCTCCTTTCCGGCTTCCTGGTATTGCTGCTTAGTCACGAGGGGGTGAGTCAGGATAGGCACTTGCACCTCCGTAAAATCGAAAGAGATGACGGGGTTGGATTCGCTGCTGCCGGGAACCCCTTGAGAGGACGAAGATCCACCACCACCGCCACTTTCCTCCTCATCATCCCCCCCTAGCGCGGGGGCATGGTACCAGGCGCGGGTGACCTGAAGTTTGGCCATGTTGGCGACATCGCGCGTAATGTTGCAGCTTACCAGCAATTCCATGTTACCTTCTTGCAGGAATTGCTCGGCGAGCGCCTTCATGGCGACCGGGGAGCCACTGAACGAAAGGGTTTCAGATTCAGTGGTGGGGGTTCCCGCCATCGACTCCGGGTTTTGTTTTTTCCAGGAGTACTCCTGAGCTTCAAGCCCTTCTATTATGTTGTAGGATTGCATAAATTTTTAATAAGTTGCAAGGTGTCATTCATAGCCATTTCCTCTGCCCTCAGCCAGCGCATCCTCGCTCCTTCCTGAGCCTGGGCAGCGTGGGCGAGCTGAGTCACCAGCGCAAGGGGGTCCCACAGCAAGGTGCGAAAATCTCCGGCCCCTGTTCTGCAAGCTACGCAGAGCAAGCTTACGATAAACAGGGGCCAGGTGCGTTTTTTGAGTCGGAAGGCTTCTCGTGCACGGCCATGGAGACCGTGGCGCGAGCAATCTGCACCCGGGCATACTCGCGCACCTCGGTCAGCCACTCGGGCGGCTGCTGGTCGGCCCATTCCAACACCACTGCGCGGATGCCCTGGGGATTATCCCGCGCCAGCACCGCGGCGGACTGCACCCGGTTGCGCGGAGCTTCGTGCACCCAGGCGAACTCCGCCAGGGAGTAGAGGTCCACCCTCTCCACCTGGTCCTCCATCAGCCCGGCCAGCGGGTTGCCCAGCATATCCAGCACCAGAAGGGAGCCGGCACTCAGAGCACGGCGGGGGGCCTCCGGGGCAATCACTGCAGCAGACATTTCAAAATCTCGATTATTCATATTCTTTGCAAAAAAAAAAGTTAAACCAGCACCGCGTTGCCACTGACGTTTATATTCTTAACGGCCGATATCAAATCGTTCAGCCGGGTAACAGCCTCCGCCGTGTTTTTCTCTGTGTTCTGGGCAGCCTTCAACCCCGCGGATTCATACTGACGGATCCTGATGCCACCGCCGCCCACGTTGGCCAGCGAGGTCTGAATGAAGCCTTTTGACTCCGGCCCCTGGTAGGTCTGGGGCTGCTGGGGCTGCTGTGCGGCTTTTTTCTCAGCCACCTGCGCCTGCAGAGAGAGCTCATCTTCCACCAGTTTGCGGGCCGTTTCGGCATCCACCCCTTTAGCCCGGAGGTCGGCAATCTTCTTTCGCACTTCCTCCTCTGCCTGCAGTTTGCGCAGGCGCTCATCATCGCCGGCCAATTCGGCCTGCAGCAGCGCTTGGCGGTGCTCGGCGTTCTCCATTATCTCGTCAAGGACTGCCTTTTGCTTGCGGGCGGCTTCCTCCTGTTTTTCCAGAGTCTGGAGGTGCTTGAGCTGCCGCTGCAGCATGTCATAATTCTGCTCATCATCGATGGTCAGCTCCTCACCGGCGGCCAGCTTGGCGAAAGCAGGGTGATTGAGCAGCTTTTCCTTGAGAGCGGCAGAGGTGACATCCTGGCCGAGCCCGGTATTGCGGCCGATGAGGTCGCGTTTTTTACCGAGGTCCATATCAGCCCAGGCCTCGGCGTTGGCTGCATCTAGGACAGCCTTGCGCAGGGCTTTGATTTTTTCCGCACGAGCCGCAGCAGCTTCCGCCAGTTTTTTCTCCTCAGCGAGCTGCTCAGCAGTTTTGGCGGGTGGCTCAGAGTAGCCGTGTTCCTCCGCGAATTTCTGGTAACTGGACGGCGTCTCCGAAATAAATTCACCCTCACCAGTCTCCGCAATGGAAGAAAGCCAGCCAGCTGCCTTTTGCAGCCAAGGCAGAACTTTCCCCCCCAAAGGACGCACTATTGCATCATTTAGGATTTTCCCCGCATCCGCGAAAGCTTGTTCAGATTGTTTTTTTACCTGAGCCCAAAGGCCGCCCGTGGTTTTCATGGCATCCTCCGCGGCTTTTTGAGCATCCGTGCCCTTGCCGGTCAGCTTGTCGATGACGGCGAAATAGTTCGAGACATCAATCGCGCCGGCAGCAAGAGCTGAATCAAGCTCGTCCTTGGTCATGCCCAGGTGTTCCTGTAGCGTGGTGCGGAACGAGATGCCCGCTTTGTCGAGCTCACCGAGGAGGTCTTCCTCCAGGTACCCTCGGGAAGCCGCTTCAGTCAGCGTTTCGAGGATGCTCTCCATCTTGCCGGCGTCGCCGGCGGCCGCGACCACGGCGCTTTCCATGGCCTTCACAGCCTGCTCGCTGGACATGCCGGCGCGCAGGAGGCGGTCAGCCTGGCGAAGAAGGGTCACTTCATCCTGGGCATAGGAAGAAACAAGCTCCTGCACGCCGCTTCTCACGGACGAATAACCATCGCCAGCCGAGACTCGCAGACGCGCCTCCTGCTGCTCCACCGGAGCGGCCGCCATCGCCGCTTCCACCCCGAACTTTACCAAGCCAGCCGTAGCTGCCAGCGGAGCAAACTTCCCCAATGCGCCCCCCATCATCCCGCGGAACTGGCCACCCAGGGAATTCTTTTCGCGGAGCTCGGCCAGTTTCGCCATGTCTTTTTCCAGCTTGGCCTGTTCCTTGGCGGCGCGGTTTGCATCGCGCAGGGCGGCAGCCTGTTCCTCGACCGCCTTCGCGTTTTCGCGGAAGATATCGGCCAGCTTGCTGCCCTGGGCCGAGTGCCGGTTAAGTTCCTGCACCGCGGCGGCCGCCTCTTCGGCAGCGCGGGCGGTCACCTGGAGTCCCGCCTGAGCGTTGCGGGCATCGGCCTTCAGTTTCAAATCTATTTCAGTGGACATGATTTTCAGGGGCTCAAAGGTTCAGATGCCGGGCCGCAGCCTGCTGGGTCTGCCCCGTGGCGGTGGTGGAAATGACGGCGTAGCGGCCATTCCGGTGCAGCACGTTCAACGCGCCGGCGGAGCGGCCACCAGCCAGCAGAGCCGAGCGATTACGCAACACCGCAGCGGCCAGCGCCAACGTGTCGTGATGGGTCTCCAGCCAGGCATCATCGTGCACGGCTGCCAGCACTTGCTCAACCGAGTGAGGGCAAGACTCCGGACCGGGGAGCACCAGCCAGGAATGCCGCCCGCCCGCCACGCAATGGCCAGCCAGCTGCAGCCCGCAGGTTGCCGCGACCGCGGCGGTCAGCGTGTCGTGCACCTGGGCCACCCCCTCCGCGAGCTCCGGCACTAAGTGAGCCCCCGCAAATGACCAGTTGCCCAGGCGGCCATAGCGCCCACAGCTCCCCGCATGCAGCTGCATGCCCTGCTGCACCTGCAGCATGAGCACGCGGCGGTTGTGCAGCGCCAGCTTGCACACTGCTGCTGCGTTCAGCACCGCAGGTGGGGCTGTGAGCTCCGGCAGCGGCTGCTGCCAGGCGGCCAGTACCTGCCGGGCATCTCCCGCACGGGGCGAGACGCGACCCAGGGTCCAGGCCCGCTGCGCCTTGCCCGGCCGCCCTGAACCGGAGCCCAGGTCTGCCAACCGTACCTCGTGGCCGGATTTATACAGAGGGAACCCGAGTGTCACCAGCATAGCGGTCACGCTCGGGTCTTCCAGGGGTTCCAAGAATTGCTGTTCGGGGCGGAATTGGTTCATACACCTGCCCGAACCGCATGACTCCGGCGGCGGCTGTTTAGAATCGTTCCATTTTTAAAATTTCGGCTTTCCAGAATAGGCCCAGAACGCGCTTTCGAAAAGTTTTCGATACCTGACAGCGGAGAAAGGAACGGGCCATTTCTGGCCCGTTTCTCGTCACAATCTGGCAAATTGGAGGTGCATCCAGTCGAAATCACGCTGGCGGCCGAGGGAGACGGCGCCGTGGGCTTCCCAGATGCGCCACCAGGCATCGCAATCCGAGTGGGAGAGGGTGGCGGCGGGAGCCTTGGTGCGCAGCGCGTTTGTGGCCGGCGCGAAGTCGAGCGCGATGCCCCAGGCATGCATGGAGAGGCTGCCGCCGGAGGAAGTGGGGCGCAGGTTGTAGCTGCCGCCGTACTGGTCGAGGCCGAGGCGGTGGATTTCGGCCTGGCCGTAGTGGTCGAGCACCTCCTGCAGGGCGGCCTGCACGTGCGGGGCGATGGCGCGGTGCACGCGGATGGAGCGCACTGGCTTGCCCTCGTAAAGCAGAGGGTACGGCGGCACGATGGATACCAGCGCATCCTCCCTGCCCGGCAGGCCGAAGATGGATTTTCCCGTGCGCACGGCGGCCTGGGTGGGCCACTGAGGCGCAACCTCGAGCTTGAGGGCGGCCAGGAGGGCATCGACCGTGCGCGGACCGATGATCCCGTCGGCCTCAACGCCGACGGCGGCCTGGATGAGTTTAATCTTTCTTTTCATGGCGGATGGCGTCCAGTTGGCGTTCGATGTGGTCCAGCCGGGGATTATGCTCGCGAATGGCGGCGGCCAGCTCGGTGAGGGCGGCCACGGTCTGGCGGGATTCGGCCAGGCGGGCGCGCATCTCCTCACGGATGTCCTGATAGAGATACCAGCAGGCGGCCACGCAGACGAGAGCGATGAAGTCCCTGGGGCTGGCCTCCCAGAGCCGGAGCAAGGGAGGCACGGCGGTTTTGAGCTTGTCGGTCATGGTTCGGCTTTCTCGATGGCGGCGGGCGGCTCAGCCTGGGCGGGCTGGTTCTGGGTCGCGCCCTCGCCGAGGAGCCAGGCCACAGCGGCAGCGGCGCCGGCACCTATCAGCAGCAGGATCTTTTTCCACCCGGTCGCGGTGCGGGATTTTTCGAGCAGCGTTTCGGCGGCTCCCTCAGCCACCCCCTGCCCGGCGGTTTTTAATGTGGTTTTTGTTTTCATGGTCTTATTCAGTTGCGGTTAGAATTTCCTCCGGTGGCGTGGTCGGCACCCACTCAAGTACGATTTCGTCCTCCGTCTCGCGCCATTCGGGAGCCCAGTAGCCCTCCTCAGGGGGCTCTGTCTCCACCAGCGGCAGCCAGCCGTGCTCCGCAGCATACTCCTCCACTGTGCCGTTGTAACCGTTGGGCACATGGTACAGGCGGCGCACACCGTACTCGGTCAGCTGAGCATAGGTTATGGGGCGGCGAAGTGAGTAGGTGGTCGGTTCTTCTTCCTTGCCAGGATAGAGAAAATCGCCTGAGCCAGCATTGTAATAGATTGTTCGTGTCACGCGGTCTAACATGCACGGAGCCCCGGTATCATCTACACATGGTATTAAGTTCAAAAGCAGCTCACCTGTCTCATTGGACTTATGCTTCAGCCCAAAAATACGGGCAGAAAAATCCCATCCAAGGGCCGTTATTGCTGCTAATGGACTGACTGGCAATTTATACTCCGTATCGATTACTCCTTTGTATTCATCATTAAAATAGCATTTACGCTCAGAAAAACGGGCAACATCCTGCCCATTGCTATTTAGATAGAAATAGCCACATACGCCGGTTTTTGAGGGGGACGTGTATGTGCCATCTGCATCGTAGTAACATGTCTGGAACAAAGCTTCGCTGTGTGTATTTCTGGGATTAGAATTGAACTGAATTTCTGCGCTTTTAAACTCCGCTGGCGGAACAGATATCAAACTCAATATTCCTCCATAAGAGGAAATCGTAAGCTTAGTAAAAATAATCTCCGTATCATCTTCAGTTGTTCCTATGTTCTTCTTGAAAGAAAAATACTGCTTGCCATCACTCTCCAACCAATCAACAACAGTAAAGCCCTCTGGCAACTCCTGCCATGGAATAGAAAAATCATGATTGTACTGCCGCAGCCCAATAAACCCCGGCACGAAACGCGCCAGCACATCCTCGACCGCTGCGAGCTGCTCCGCCGCCAGCCTGTCTGTGTGAACCACTATCTTCTGCCCGTCCGTATCAACAAGCCACGCAACCGAGGAGCCCAACAGCGCCTCCAGCTCACCACGCAGCAGCACCATCGTGGCCGGACGTGCCGCCTGCACCGCCAGGCTCTCCGGTGCCTGAGCGGTCGCGGCTGCAAGCTCCGCAGCGGCCTGGGCAGCGGCTGCCAGGTCGGCAGAGTCAGCGGCTTTGTTTTCGGAGGCTTGAGCTGCGACCTGGGCCGTCTCTGCCCGGTCGGCAGAGGCAGTGGCATTCGCTTCACTGGTGGCAGAGGCCTGGGCAGAGGCAGCGGCATTCGCTTCACTGGTGGCAGAGGCCTGGGCCGCTGCGGTGGCATTGCCTTCGCTGGTAGCGGCGGCCTGGGCGGCGGCCTTGGCATTGGTTTCAGCCGCTTTCGCTCCGGCCAGGGCAGCCTGGGCGGCGGAGTTGGCCACGGTGGCGCCCTGGGCCTGCAGTTCAGCGGCGGAAGCGCCGGCCTCGGCGCGGTCGGCGGCGGACTCCGCGCGGTTGGCGGCAGCGAGTGCCTGGGAGATGGTGAGGGTGTCTCCCCCCGTGCCGCCAGGTGCACCGCTGCTCACAAGGGTCACTTCAGCAGCAGCATCGGAGAAGCAGGTCACATACGAGCTCGCGCAGAAACTGCCGAGGATGCCGGGCATGATGCGGCAAAGCACCTGGCCGGAGGGGGTGTACACATCGCAACCGGCTGCACTTTTTACTGCGTACTCGCTGCCTGGAGTTGTGTCGAGCGTTTTCATTGCTCAAAAAAAGGAGTATTGCAGGGGCGAGCCGCTGCCCGCCCCTGCCGGGTTTACATCAAACACTGGAGGAGAAGTTATAATTCACGCCGGAAATATCCACCTGGACGGCAGATTCATTGCCGAGCGTGCGCTTGATTTCCTTGCAGATGGCAGTCTTGGCCGTTGCATCCGCCCCGGCACCGAGGCCATCCACAAAGTCATTGTTATCCTCGAAATTGTTGAGCGCCACAGCGCTGGCCAGGGTGTAGCCCAGCGTCGCGCCGGCCAGCAGGCTGCCGCTCATGCTCCAGCTCTGTTCCTGGTCGTAGAGGATGATGCCGCTTGTCTGACCATAGCGGTTTTTCTGCACATACTCGCCCGTGACCGAGGTGGTCAGATCTACCGAAGTCAGCAGCAGCGCAGCATCCTCCGCCTTGCCGATGCCCCACACCGGGACCTCGCCGTACTGTTTAATCAAAGTTGCCATTTTCTTTATTCCTTTCTTTTGTTGGGAATTGGTTCAAAACTGAATCACCAGCGTGAACTGCTGGCGGAAGAGGAAAAGTTCATTCTGGGTCTGGGTTTCGCCGGCGGCAGTGTGCGCAGCCACGCAGAAAGCAGCGGCCACATTGTCGGAAGCATCGACCAGGGGAGAGCCCTGCCATTCGGCCAGCAGGTCCGCAAGCGAGGAGGACAGAACAGCCAATGCCGGAAGGAGCGCTTCGGCGCGGGAGCCTTCACCCTCGGGCGGGGCGACGAGGACCGCCTCGCAACCATAGCGGAAGCAGCGGTGCAGCGAGCCGCTGATGGCATGGCTGCCGGCGCCGGCCTGCAGGATCACACGCGGCACATCCGCGGCGATATCCTCTGCGGGCGGGAGCTGGGCAGCCACCTCGCCCCGGATGGACCAGGCAGCGGCCGGAGTGCCCGCCAGGCGCTGCGAGAGCTGCCTAGCGAGCTGTGCCATGATTTGCTGGATGTTGGAAAAAGCCATCAGCCGAACGTTTGTTTGAGGAACCAGTTTTCAGTGTTTCGCACGGCTCCCTGAGCGGCGGTGCGCACATGGGTGCCGAACTTGCCCTTGAAGCGCCGAGCCACGAGGAGGTCGCCCCAATCGCTGACCATCTCCAATTCAGAGACGACGTCAGCGGTGGCCAGCTTCACTCGGCCGGCGCGGCGCTGTTTCCCCGGGTGGAAATCGCGGCTGGCATTACCAGCCTGCAGCGCGGCTGCTGCCGGGTACCAGCCGCCGATGAGGGAGCCGGAGCGCTCCTGCACCCGCTTCACCGCAGAGAGGAGGTCAGCCCTCCGCACCCAGTTCGGGTCGTCGAAATGTTCACCAGCCCAGGCGCGCACCACATTGCGAACGCGGCGGAACCGGCGCTGGGCGAGAATCTTCATCGGGTCAGTGTAACGGATAGGTGCCTTGCCGGCATTCACCGGCACGCGGAAAGCATAGGCGCCCCAGGAGTCGCACGGCCCGACCACCTTCTTTTTCTTGAAATCCCAGCCCGGCACGGTTTTCCCGGTGCCTCCGAGGATTTCCATTTCGATGCGGCGATTGAGCGCGCCCACATCCTTCTTGCCGGGGTGCTCAGCAGCCCCACGGTTGGGAGGTGTGCGCTGCATGGCCACATTAAGGACTGCCACGCCCACACGGCGCAGCAGCTCGGGGTGGTTTTTCACCATGCGCCGGGCAGCGTCCTTGAAATACCAGGCTGAATCCTCGAGTTTCATCGTGGCAGGAGGGTGGCTTCGAGGTTGTAGGTGGCATCGAACGGCGAGCGGAAGCAGCCCACGATAAGGTGGAGCTGGCCGTTCACCTTGAGGCGGTCGCCGGGCTTGGGTGCGACTTGCACCGCGCGGCACCGCAGCGTGGCGCGGCCGGTCACGCTGTAAAGCGCGCCGCCCAGCTCCACGGAATAGCGCCCCCCCGTTTCCACCCACACCAGGGAGCCGCTCCAGTATTCCTCCTTACCGTGGTAAAGGGTGGCCTGGGTGGCCAGCATGCGCTGGGCATCGGCGGCGCCGGCGGCAATGAGGTTCTGGAGCTGAGGGTCCATGGCGTGGGTGCTTGGTGGTTTAGGGGGTTAGACCAGTACCGTCACAAACTGCGGGGCGAGCACGGCGGCGCCGAAGTAGGTTTCGGCGGAGATGCGCAGCGTCTCCGTGCCGGGAGAGCTCCACACCTTCAGCAGAATCGGGATGCCGTGCACCTCACCCAGGTAGCGGGTGGCGATGACGGTGAAGTCATCGAGCTGCGGGAGCATGGTGCCGACGCCCAGGCCACGCTGGAGGGCGCACACGCCCTTGGCCGCGCCACCGGTGGCGCAGGCGCCCAGGCCGGCACCCATGGCGATGTGGCCGATGCCGTACACCCCGGCAGTGGCGGGGTTGAGGCTCAGCGCATTCGTGGGCACGAGGCTGCCGTAAAGCGTCGGGCTGAGGGCCAGCACGTCGGGCTGGCCGAAATCGCCGTAGAGGACGGAGAGTTCCTTGGCCACGGTCTCGGGGCCCCAGGTATCGGCGGCCACCTTGTACACGCCGGCCTTCGTTGCGGTGGCGGCAGTGGTGGCCGTGATGTTTTCGGGGAGGCTGGCCGCCACGGCGGCGCCCATTTTCTTCCAGCACCCGGCGACCACGGCTTCCACACAGGCGGCCAGCTTCTGCTCCAGCTTCTCACCATTTGCCATGTCGTAGCTATCGATGGCGGCGGGGCGGGAAAGGCGGTCGGCCTTGACCGGTACGTAGTTCTGCGTGAGGGCGGAGACGTCCCAGTTTGTGGTGTTGACCAGGGCTTCGCCGGCACCGGTGAGCACGGGCACGTGCACCGTGGCGCTCACGCCGGCAGGGAGGGCCACGCTGGAGGCCTGGGCGTAGGCAAAGCGGCGCATGTCGACATACTTCTTGCTCACGGCATCCACCACGGAATCGGCCACCGAGGCCCAGAGCGTGGCGTTTGTGGGGTTGAGCGTGTTGCCGGAGACGGCCATCTGCACGCGCACCTTGTCGGAGACGTCGGCATGCTGGGTGGCCAGCTGCTTCATATCCACCTCGGAGCGGCGGGCGCCATCGAGTTCCGGGAAGAAGGCCATGGCATTCTCCCGGGGGGAGTTTACATTCAGGATATTGATCATGATTCAGGTATTCTTGTTAAAATTGAAATTGGGTCAAGACTTGCTGCGGCGTTCAGCGGCGGCACGGTCGAGCAGCTGCTGCGTGCTCATGCGGCTGAGGTCCTCCGCGGCGGGGGCGGCATTCGGGTCGGCAGGGGCGGGCAGCTTGCCGGGGGGCACCCCCATCTCTGCGCGAGCCCGGGCCACAGCCTTGGCCACGCGGTCCTGCACGGAAGCCTCCACGGCCTGAGCCTCAGCTTCAGCCTTGGCAGCCGAAGCGGCGGCGCCATCGCGCTCCGCTCGCAAGGTGGCCATCTGGTCCTTCAGGTCCGCGATGCTGGCCTGCATCGATGCGAGTTTTGATTCCTCGCTGGCGGGCTTGCGGCGGGGGCGGAAGCCGAAGACGCGTGCCAGGCGCGCAAAGGCGGCGGCGCCAATGTGGCCGCGGGCGGCCTGCATCTCGGCGTCATCCACCTCTTCTTCTTCGGAGTCCTCCGGCTTGTCTTCGGGGGTGTCCTGCGGGGTGTCTTCCGGCTTGTCCTCGGGGGCATCAGCCGCGCCGATGATTTCGTCGATCCAGCCGTAGGCCTTGGCCTGCTCGGCGGTGTAGTACACCCCGTGAGCATGAGCCTCCATCAGCTCCTCCACGGTCTTGCCGGTTTTATCGGCGTACATCTGGAAAGCCTGCTGGCGCATGGCCTTGAAATCGGCCAGGCCGTTTTCCAGGTCTTCCAGCTCGCCGAAGAGCACCCCGGTGGGGTGGTGCACCATCCAGCGGGAGTTCTTGCTCATGCGCACCTTGGCGCAGGCCAGGGCCACCAGGGTGGCGGCGCTGCCGCACATGCCGAACACATCTGCCTCCACGGGCAGGCTGCTCGCCTGGATTTTGTCCACGATGGCCATGCCGTCGAGCAGGTAACCGCCGGGGGAGTTGATGCGCAGCACCAGCTTCTCGGCCTTCTGTTCCTGGCAGTAGGCCTCGACGGCGTCCCAGCTTTCGGGGCTGAAATTCCAGAGTCCCACCGTGCCGGACAGGGTGAGGATGGCGGTGGAGCCATCGGGCGCCATGCGGGCCATCATCTTTGCTTTATTCTTCATTGTCGTTTTTTTTGAAAGGTTTTGCCGCGCCCCACCCGGGGCGCGGCCCCTATATTCTACCTATAAAACTACACTTCCCCTCGAAGGGTCAGATGCATCCTCGCCCGAACCGCGTGACTTTTCTTCTGCGGGTTGCGGGGCGGTGGAGCCGAGGGCTCCGGGCAGCAGCTCGGTGAGGGAAATGCCGAACTCCTCCGCCAGCTGGCGGGCCAGGGAGATGCGTGCTGCGCGGCGGCGCAACAGCTCGGCGGCTGTGAGCCCGGTGGTGGCGCGTGCCCACTGGTCGGCATCGGCCAGGCCTTCGCGCTCTGCGTTGATGACCGCCTGGACTTCACGGCCGGCATCGATGGTGAGGTCGCGCAGCGGGATCCAGCGCACAGCCATCATGTCCTCATCGGCGGGCGGGCGCAGGCGGCCGCAGGCCACTTCGCAAGCGACAAAGTGTTCCCACATGCGGCGGCAGAGTTGTTCGCGCTGGCGGAGGCGGCGGAGGATGGCGCGGGACATTTTGCGCAGGGTGAAGCGTGCGCTGGCGCTGCCGAGTTTCTCCGGGTGGAATACCACGGCGGGGTCCATGCCGAAGGCGTAGGCCAGTGAATCCGCGAGGTCGCCCATGAAGGTGTGGGTTTCGTTGCTGGGGCGGTTATCGTGCAGCACCTTCAAGTCGCGGCCCGGGGCGAGGCTCACTACCTGGCTGGAGCTGCGCAGCGCAAACTGCCCGGCCATGCGGTCCGGCATGAATGGCTGCCAGGTGCCGTCGGCGGGGGTATCGGGGTCTCCGGAGTCTTGCGCGGGCTGTTCGCCGTTCACGCGTGCGAGGTAGGCGCTTTGCTGTTCGGCGCGGCGGGCGTCCTTGTCCTTTGTTTCGACGATGGAATAGCTGGCGGAGAATTTGATGCCGGCCTTGGTGAAGGCCTCCACGTCCTGGAGATCTGCGGCGTTGTTGATGACGGAGGCAATCTCGGAGATGCCGCGGACTCGGGCGGGGTCCTGCTCATGTGCGTAGAGGAAGGCGGAGGCACCGGGGATGGGCACCACCTTGCCATCCTCCGCGCGCAGGAAGTAGTACAGCACGCGGTTGCCGGCATCGGTCTGCACGCCGAGCTGGTCGCCACGCGGGCCGCCGTCCACCTGCGGGGCGGAGAAGAGAGCGAACTGAGCGCCGCCATCCTCCGCGCGGCTGAGGACGACGAGGGCATCGCCGTCGATAACGGCGCGGCGTTCGACCCATTCCTGCAGCTCGCTCCAGCTGAGGCGGCCGGAGCGTTCGAACAGGGCTGAACGCTCGCAGCGGCGGAGGAAGGCCTTCATGGCTTCCTCATTCCACGCGGCATCGGCCGTGTCGGGCAGCGGCATGATCCAGCCCATGAGGTCCACCATGGTTTTGACCACCATGCGGATTTTGTCGTGGTTTTCGTAGAGGGCGCGGCCCTGCCGCCAGGTGGCGAAGAGGTCCCAGGCGTCGATTTCCTTGCGGGCATCGAGCGAGGGCCAGAAGCGAGGTGCACGGGCGGGCGAAGGCACGGCAGCCTCCAGGGCGCCGAACATCTGCGCCCGGTTCACCGGTGCGGCGGCCCGGGGCGTGTACTTCATTTTCTTGCGGGGCTTTTTCATCGGCGGAGCAGGTAGATGACGGGGGTGGCGAACTGGGCGATGTCGGCCTGGGCGGTGAGGCCTTTCTTGTAGTCGATGGCCTGCTGGTAGAGTTCAATCATGGTGCTGAGCGGCACGCGCTGCTGCCGGGCATAGGACGCCCCGCCCCCGGTGGAGACGGTGGCGATGTAGTCCGGCTCGGCGGCGAGTTTGCGGATGGCCTCGCGGCGGAGGGCTTCCAGTTCTTCCAGGGTGTAGGCCTCGGCGGTGGCTCGAATCAGTGTCTGTGTGATCTGCATGTTTTTCGGGTTGTTTTCGGGTTGTTTTCGGGTTCAGGGTTCAAAATCGGTGCGGTTGACCCACCAGGAGACGCGGGCCAGCTTGATGCAGTCGCCGAAGTGGTCGCCGGGCACGGCTTTCCATTCCTGGCGGCCGCTGGGCTTGCGCTCCAGCACCTGGCCGGACAGGCCCGCGATGAGGTCCGGCGTGGCATCCGCCGGCAGGTGCAGCGGGCCCATTTCGTGGCGGGCGATCATGCGGAGGTAGAGCTCGAGCTTCACCTTGAAATCGGAATAGGTGACCAGGTCGAGGAGGGGGTAATTCTTAAGTTCCGTGCGGTTCCAGGAACCGGCAGCGGCCGCGCCTTTCGTGGGGGTGAGGATGCCGGCGGTGCGCTCGCACTCTCGATACACCACTTCCGTCCAGTCACCGGAATCCACATAGCCGAACGCGGGACGGCGGCCGCCCCAGGAGAGGGTGCCGAAGTGCTCCGATACACCGGCCACGCCCTGCTCCGGCCGCGTTTCCAGGGCGAGGATGGTGCCCCAGTCGATGACCCACATTTCGCCACCGCGGCCGATGGCGGTGGCGACCCAGTGGGTCTGAAGCTGGCCGGGGTCGTAGCAGACGATGATGTAGTGGTATTGAGCGGGGAGCTGGCCGCGGAGGTAGGTGCCCAGGAGGGTGGACACCTGTTCATCCCCCACCTTGATGGAGTAGTGCACGAAGGGGAGCGCTTCGTAATTGTTGCGGAAGTCCTGGAGCATGGCCGGGGCGGCATTGCTGCGGGAGGCGATGAAGAATTTTTCCGCGCACTCACCGAAGGAGACGGTGGTAGAGTAGAGTGTGTTGATGCGGTAGCCGCGGCGGTAGGTGGGTGCGCCGTCATTCTCTGCCCGCCACTCACCGGCGGCGAGCATGGCGGGTTTGTCTTCATCGCGGATGGCCTGGCTGCAGGCGGCGCAGATGTAGCGGGCGGTGGCGCGAACTATTTCAGGAGTGACTCCGGAATCCGGGTGGTCCCAGACGACGGAGTCGCGCGAGAATTCGAGGCGTTGCATGTAGCCGCAGTGGGGGCACGGGACGAAGAAGTGGTTCTGGTCCGATTGGAGGTAGCCCTGCCAGAAGATGTTGGATTCTTCATTGGGCGTGCTGGCATGGACCATCAGATGGCGAGGGAAGGCGCCCATGCGTTTCTCCAGGAGGAGGGAGGGGTGCGCCTCTGCTTTTTTCACGTGCTCATACTTGGCTTCCTCATCCGCGAAGACGTAGGCGGCGGCGGTGTGCGCCAGGGCGGAGGGTTCGCGTGCGCCGACGAAGTAGATGGTGAGCGGCCCGGTGTTCATGGCTGAGACGCGCAGCTGGTCCTTCACGTTGACCACGCCCGCCGACAGGACGGGGTTCGCCTGCCAGAAGGGAAACATGCGGGCCCGCGCGTGGCGGTCTGCCAGGGAGCTGGATGGCAGCGCCCAGAAGATGGGCAGCGGGTCGAACTCATGCAGGAGGGCGGCGGCGAGCATGCAGGTGGTGGTCTTGCCTGTCTGCGTCCCCATGACGAGGTGGATATGCTCGACGCCGGGGTTCAGGACATCCTCGAGGATCTGCCGCATCCAGGGCTGGCGGCTCAGGTCCACCGCGCCGGGGCGCATGGGGGAGACCTCCGGGGGGAATTGCAGGTTCTGTTGGATCCATTCCACCGGATCGCGGCAGACCTTACTGAAGAGCATTTCTAGCATGTCAAAAGTCTTTCCAGTTCCTGATCCAATTCCTGCACGGCGGCATCCCAGTCTGCGGCATTTTTTCGCACGGCGGCAAAGAAGGCGGGGCGCGCCTCCGGGAGCAAATCGCCGGCAACTCTGTTTGGCCAGGCGCGCCAGGCGGCGGCCAGGCGGGTGATGGCGGTCTGCTGGATGGCGCGGACGTTTTCCACCGGCACGAGCTGCCCGAGCTGTTCGCGGATGGCTCGCAGGTCCTTGCGGGCGCTTTCCCAGTTTCGGCGGGCGCGCTCGATGGCGGCGGATTTTTCGGCCAGCCCGGCAGGGTCACGCTCCACTGCGGCAGCGGCCTGCAGGCGGCTGAGCAGCGACCAGGCGGAATCAGCGGCAGCTTGCGCGCGCTCCAAATCTGTCGAGCCTGCCGGCGCAGCAGCCCCACCGGCAGGCAGCGCGCGGGCACGTTTCCAGGCCACCCACTCCGGATGCCCGGCCGAGCGGTAATTCCGCGCCGTGCGTTCACTGACGCCACGGTCGCGGGCAAATTGCCGAATCATCTCGGCCTGTTCAGCGGTGCCTCCCATTTCCAAGGGCCCGAACCGCGTGACCCACCGGCCACCCCGCGCCCGAAGGGATGCCGACGCGGCAGGCTACACTCCTACACCACCCGCCACCCCCCTCCGCCAAAAATTTCCGATTTTTCGCGCGCCATCATTTCGTCAATTTTGCAGCCCGCGCCGCAAACCGCGATGGGGGTGGGGTGGGGGGTAGGAGACCCCCTGCCCCCCTGGGGTGGGGTGGCAGGGGTGACCCGGGGGCCGGGGCGGGGCTCCGGGTGTAGGTGTGTAGCATGTAACATGCCTTTTTTCCCTATACTCTTTCTTTTTCTCTCTTTTCTTTTCTCACGCACACGAGAGAAAAGATACATAAGATACATTCCTACACTATCAGAGGGCCATTTTCCCCCAAGCCAACGGCAGCTCAGGGCCAGAAGGCCCGGCCCCATCACCCCGGGCGCGGGAACCAGGAAGAAAGGGGAAGCTAACCCAGCCGCCGCTCAGCCACCATCATCCCCCACATATAGTACCCCGACTTTCATCCAACAAATGCATATTGCCCCCTATTGCGCTAAAATGTAAACCCTCCGCTTGAATCAACACCACAATATATTGCATATTGCGTTTTTTTGCACCACCGCATATTGCATGCAACAAATTCGGGCTTAACGAATTATTTCCTTGCAACACCCCGCCCCGCTTGCTACAATCCCCCGCGTTGCCAGGTGCGAGGCGGGTGCTTCGCCCAAACAGCCCTGGCAAAACCCGCCGCCGCACGGGGCCGCGGGCCGTCCGGCTTGAGCACCGGATCCCACCGTGCAAACCGAGCAAGAAAAACCCCAATGAACAAAATCGAACATTGGTCCCGGATTATCGGAGAAACGGCTTTTGCTGTCAACCAGGTCCTGGAACTTCTGAGCCGTTTCAGTCCCCCGTCAATCCACTAAACCCAGCAGAACCCTCAGACTTCCCCTCTGAGGGTTCTGCAATTTTAGTATTGACAACCGCCCCCGACCTGCTATCATATCAGCGGTTTAGGTAACCTTGCTCGGTTATACAAACCCCACACACACCCCGGAAAGGCGCAGCACCCGCTCAACCCTGCGAACCATCCGGCAACCCATCAAAAACGCATCCGTTCTCGTATTTACCTCCTAAAGAAACGAGTTTAGAAAAGCCCGCCACCCCCATCCTGGCGGGCTTTTCTGCGTCCTGGGCGCAATACCGCGGCCCTGTCGGCTTTCACCGCCAGGCAAAAAATCGTGTAGGGGGCTTTCGCCCCCTCACACACCACCGTACGTGCCATTTATGGCATACGGCGGTTTCTCGGCGTGTGATTGGTCCCGGAACTAACGTTCCTGCCGCAACTCTTTTATCTCTCCTCGCCGGATACCCTGTC
>JAFSFD010000043.1 GCA_017435365.1 Akkermansia sp.
AACATACACATCATCTTGGACAATAGCTCAACGCACAAGACAAAGGAGGTCAAAGAATGGTTGAAAGCTCATCCGAACTATCATTTTCACTTTACTCCAACCAGTTCATCATGGTTGAATGCCGTAGAAAACTGGTTTTCCCGATTAGAACTCAAGGGATTGCAAAGAAAAGCATTTCAAAGCGTAAAGCAACTTAGAGAACACTTAAGACAATATATTGTGACCTATAATAAACACTCGGCCATGCCATTTGTGTGGAAAAAGCCTGCGCAGCAAGTATTGGATTCTGTAGAACGCGCGAAGCAGCATGCAGCAGTGCAAACACCCCCAATAACATTGTAACGGATTAACTCAACAAGACACTAGCGAGAGTTCAGAGAAGAACCGCCGGCGTTCGTTCAATGTGTTCATGGAGTATCTGGGAGCTGATGCAGATATGCGCCTAGATGCAGCGACATCAATCAATGCCCCACACGTGTCCCAAAGTTTGAGTACGGAGCTCGATAAATTGGAATTTTTCGGGCTGAAAGCCCGAGGAAATTTGAGCCCACGAAGTGGGTGAAAGAACACTAGCCGGGGGTAAGCCCGCGACCTGGGTGGGCGTAGACCGCGAAGCGGACGTAGCCCCCAGCGGGCGCAGCCCCCGGAATGCGATAAAATAAAATGGAGCCCCGGAGGGGTGACAGAAGGCGATGCAATACACTGATGCTGTGCCTTTCCGTCTCCGGGCTTACGCCCTACGCCGTGACTGGCTGTCACCCCTCCGGGGCTCCGATATTCTTTTTTCGATTTACCGGGGGCTTGGGGCTTCGCGTCTCGCATTCGCTCGCTTGCTACGCCCTCACGGGTCGAGCGCTGACGCGCTCTTACCCCCGGCTAGTGTTCTTACGCCCCTGCCGGGGCTGATTTTCCGCTCGCCTGAGACTCGCCAAATTCCAATTTAGTGAGTTTTTAGAGGTTCCCAATTAGTACTTTCTTCTGCGGCGGGCGGCCAGGCCGGCCAGTGTAATCCGTCTTCGCTCTGCGAACTACGCCGTGACAGGGCAGACTAAGCGGGCTTGGCACGCCGAAGCAACGCCTCACCCGCTTAGTGCTCAGATTACGCCTTGCGACGACGGCGGGCAGCCAGCATCATGAGAGCTGCCAATCCCAGCGTTGCGGAAGAGGGCTCGGGAATGTAAGCCACCTGGTACTGCCAGTTGCTGCCTACCATCTCACCGAAGTAGATACCGCCATCCTTGCCCTGGAAGCCGATCTGCTGGTCAGCCTCGGCGTTGAAGGTGCTGCCATCAGCTCCGGCCAGGGTGATACCCACCATGCCATCTTCCGGCAGGCCGCTCAGCCCCAGAATCTCGGCCATGATGCTGTCGCTGATACCGGAGATGAGCACCTGGGTGGCATCCGTGAGGTCGGCGGCCACATTCAGCGTGAGCATGCCATCGGCAAAGCCGCTCTGGCCCGTCACCGTGGTGATGATGGAGGTATCGGGAGCCACGATTTCGGAGAAGCTCAGCGTCAGGCTGTCCGTGCCGCTTCCGCTCACCGAGGCGGTGTAGCCGTTGTACTCGGTGGAGTAGGCGGTGGTCAGACCCACGGTGGCGCCCTCGCCCGTGGTGGTCACCAGGGTGTAGGTCTGAGCCATATCGGTGTACTTGCTGAGATCCAGCACCAGTTCACCGATGGTCAGGCTGCCGGCAGCGGTCAGCGTAGTGCCGGCGCTCAGGTCCAGGCTGCCGATGCTGGTGGCGCCGGCGCCTTCGATGCTCATATCAGCCGCAGCGGTCAGCTTGCCGGTCACGGTCAGGTTCTGGCCGTTGTTGTTCACCGTGCCGCTGGTGTAGTCCATGGCGGAGACACTCAGGGCTGTGTTCTGCTGCAGCGTGCCGCCCTGAACGGTCACCTTGCCGGTACCCAGGGCACTCTCATTAGCAGCCGTCAGCGTCTTATCTGTAATAGTGGTACCGCCACTGTAGGTATTGGCGGCCGTCAGCGTCACATTGGCAGAGTTTTCAATGGCCAGGGTCTCCGTTGCAGACTTGTCAGCAATCAGGGCATCAATGTGCATTGGGTTGAACCACTCATTTTCAGAGGGGGCCATCTTCAGTTTGCCGGCACCGTTGATGTTGCCTTTGATGGCGATTGTGCCATACAGCCCGCCCAGCAGACTGACACCGCTTTCTGCGCTCTCAATCTGCATATCCACATACATAGAGGGGTTGTAAGCATTGGCGTTCTGCAGTTTCAGAGTGGCTGTATCTTTCATCACAATCTCCACTGCATCACTTTCTGTACCGATGATGCCACCGGGGCTGGAGATGAACACCTCACCGTTACCGCTGATGTTGATGGACTTGATATCGCTATTAGCCCCTGTTTCGTTGATTTTCAGATTGGCGCTGTTCACGGTGTAGTTAATACTTGCACCTTCGTTAGAATGTACCTGAGTAGTTTCCAACGATGTCCCCTCTGAAAGCGTGATGTTGGCATCAACGCCGGTTACTGTGATACCATCGGCACCGATGGAGGAGTTCACGTTCAGCGTGGTACCGGCTCCGATGGAGAATCCGGTGGCTCCGCTTACATCAGCCGTATTGACGGTTGTGCCGGTGTTGGTGACATGATAGTTGGTCGAAATATCGCCGTTGGCGGTCAGGTAGGTGTTGCCACCCTCGTTGGAGGTTGTGTAACCCTCCATCGTACCGGTCCAGGCGTAGCCATCGAACAGCTGGTAGGTGGATTCATCTGCAAGGAAGCCGTTGCCGGTCGTGCTCTCGGTAGCCACACCGTCTACATACTCATAGTATTTCAAAGACTCGGATGAGGGAACCCAGCTGGTCATGTCCGTATTCAGCGTTGTTATATTCAGCGTACCGCCATCCTGGGTCACCGTCATCGTCTTATTGAGAGAAAGTGTGGTGATGTTCAGGATGCCGCCGGTCACGGAGATTTCGCCATCCAGGTTGTTAACGTTAGCCAGCGTCACTGTGCCGGTGCCGGATTTGGCAATATTACCCGTGCCGGAAATGGTGCCTGCATAGGAACCATCCAGGGTGCTCGAATCACTAAGCTTATCGATGGCGTATTCGATTGTGCCGGCCTGAAGCGTTGTGTTGCCGGTGTAGAATGCATGGTTCTTTGCGTTGGCCGACATCTTGGTGAACTTCAGAGTACCGTCACCGGACTTAGTAATGCTGCCACCACCATTGTCGCTCACGATTGTGTCGATGCTCAGGGTTCCGTCCAACACGTTTACGGCCAGTGTGCGAGACCAGTTCACAGCTACACCGCCTGTGATGGAGGACTGACCTGAGGATTTTAAAGTTCCGCTATCGGAAGCAAATTCCACCACGGATATTCCATCGCCATACTTGCTCGAGCCATCGTCGTTTGTGGCGCTCGTGATGGTGCCATTAACGAGATTGATGACACTTGAGCCACACAACGACTGGCGTGTTGTGCCGCCATCCCACTCGCCGCCGTCAATCGTGATATTGGTAGCATTGCTCCAGTGGGCCATATCGACGCCTGCAAACTTGAGAGTGGCATTTTTCTTCACTACAATCTCGCCGGCGCTTTGTACGCTCTGCGCGCTTCCGTTGCCCAATGTGTATGTGCCTCCGGCCAGTACCAGGGAGCCACCTTGTGCAACTGTTACAGCACCCAGAGAGTGAGAGGCGGAGGTTGCAGACTCCGTACCGATGGTGAGCGTGCCCGCCACGGTGGCCGATGACAGGGAACCCGAAATCTCACTCACGTTGACCACGTGTTCGGCTTTGGATATATTCAAAGCCGCAGCTCCGCCATTAGTCACGGACAATTTATCGATAGTGAGGGCGTCGAAGAAACGATTGGTGCCGGTTTCATGATCCCAGGGGTTGGCACACACGTTGACCGTTACATCGGCGTTTACTTTCAGTTCTCCGATCGAGGCCTTGTTTGCGGAATCTGAATCGTTTTTATTAAGCTCGGCGTAAATTTTAAGCTCTGTATAATCTGTCTTGGAAGTTGCATCTGCAATTTCAATCGAGGTGAACGCCTCATTTACATCCGCAGTTTCGGCATCATCCGGGGTGAAGGTCACGCCGGTGTTAATGGTGTTATCATATCTTGCATCGCCACCGATGAAGAGGACGTCGTTACTCCAACCAGTGCCATCGGCGTATGTCGTCTGAACAGCGCAGCTGGCGGCAATCACAGCTACCAGCAGCATTTTCGGTAAATGTAGTTTCATAGTATTATATGTATTAGATATTATGTGAATTGCAAAGCATGGTCTCCCCGCCTTGCGCATTGGTGGGTCTAGACTATACTCCAGCAACGGTCACTCTATCGCATTTCAAATGCGATGTACAGCGGAAAATTCAGAAGCCGTTGAATTTTTCAGCGTTAATCCGGACGAGGTAAACAACCGGACTTGTTCATGTTTTCACCCAGTTTGCGAACGTGCCGCCGCATCGGGTTCATAATGAGGTGACAAAGCTGCGAAGCCGGTTATCGCATTTGAAATGCGATACACTGCGAACAGTAGGCGAACTGTGTCTTCAGTGCGCAAGGGGGTGCTTTCCGCCTGCTTCAACCAATTAAAACACACAAGAAAAAAATACTATGAAACTACATTTACCGAAAATGCTGCTGACTGCGGTATTGGTCGCCATCGTTACAGTGCCGGCCTATGCCTCCATGACAGGCTGGGGCCCCAACAATTATGGTCAACCCGGAGAATTCTATTACATCGATGTCACAGAAGCCCAAACAATCGACACAGCTGATAAGCCGGCAAGCTCTCGTTTCAGTATCGTTGCGGATGTAGCAGATCTTGAAGCAACAGCTTCAGTAAAAGCGAGAAACGGGATTACTCTGGCTGTATGCCAAAATCCGTGGCCGGATGATTACCATGTGTTTAAAAATCTCGAGTTGACCGGCATCGAGATTGCTGATAATGGGGCTATAAAACTAGAAGTTCTCAATAATGCCCCGGTTAGCATCAATCAGGTATCGGGCACCTTATCTTCCGTCAACAACGCTGGTTCTTTAAACCTTGGCACTGCAGACACCACGACTACGTTTGGTGGCGCCATCACTAACACTGGCACGCTTACTATTAACGGTGCAATCTCCTTCGAGGTTGATGCCAGCTCGAACTTTGAAACAGTGGGAGGCGGTGAAGTCACCTATTCGTACAACAGCGAAAACGAAGAAGGATTCAAGAGCGTGGCAGGTGCCCAGTATGAATTGATTGGTGAGAATTCCGGCACCATCAATATCACTGCAGAACAGGAAGGGATGACCATCACCAAGGACGAGACAAGCGGGAATGTGACCAGTGTGATTTTCTCTGCTGCCGGATATACGGATGATACGTTCCGCATCAACGGCAGCGATCTCGATGAGGCTGCCTTGATTGCGGATACGGCCAGCACCGGCGTGACGGCCACTACTAAATACGAGCTGGTGGCAGGCACCCTGACGGTGGCGGGCGATATCAGCACCGACCGCCTGAGCTACAGCGGCGGCACGCTGGCTCTGGGGAGCAACACCCTGACCATTGCCGATGGCAACACCCAGCTGCTGCTGAATACCACCGGTGCCGGCAACGTGACCCTGACGGCCAACCTCGCTCTGGCCCAGCAGCAAGCCACCCAGGCTACCGGTAAGCTGACTATCAGCAACAAAGCACGGTTGAACCTGGGAGATTCTGACTTGAACCCCAATTACACCGTACCGGGTGCCAGCATCTCCTCATTCACCGCCGTAGAGCTGGATGACGGCACCATCTACGTCAACAACCCGGATGGCACCATCAACAACCTGAGCGTGACGGCCAAAGGCGGCACCATCGATGTGTTCGACCTGGGGCAGGCTGAGCATAATAAATGCCTTACCTTGGCCGAAACCACTACGTTGAACGGTGACCTGAAACTTACCAGCACCTATAACACGCAGATTGCTGTAAACAAGCTTGCCGGCACCGGCAATGTGGTCATCAATGATGACCGTTCAGAATTGATGACGCTTAACATCAACGGCAAAGACGCCGGCTACAGCGGCCAGGTGCAGGTGCAAGGTAACGCTGGCAACCTGCAGGTCAATGTGACTGAAAACCTGGGGCTGGATGTGCATGTTTCCACCCGCAGCGGCGAAATGAACCTTAACGGCATCGCGGTCGGTAACCAGATTATCCTGCAGGGAGCTTCCGGCTCCATGACCGCCGGCAGCACCGTGGTGGCTGATGTGAAGATTGAAAACTCGGCAGACGGACAGTACGCAGGCATGGAAATTGCCACTGCTGCTGATAATGCCACAATGAAGTACACCGGCACGGTAACGGGCGGTGGCAACTACATCGTTCTCCCGTCCAAGACGGTTACTGTTGACGGAACCGATCAAAAGGTCAGCGTTTCCACTACGACCGAGTTTGCCGGCGACACCTCCGGCTGGACCGGCAAGATGGAAGTGGTGAATGGCACGCAGAACGTCATCTACAGCGGTTCTGAGATTATCAGCAATTCCGAAATCAAGACCCGCAGTGGCAGCACCGATGTAACCATTGATAATCCCGTCATGAACCTCACCATCAAGCACGATACGGCTGCAGTGACGGTGAACAGCGCTATCAGCGGCTCAGTAAACATGACGGTGAATGCCACGGAGGGCGCCACCTTCACCAAGAGCGTGACGGCGACCACCACCACCCTGGCTGCCGGCACCGCAGCCGCCTTCAATGGCACAAGCGACCTGGGCTCTCTCACCCTGGGTGCAGGCGCCAGCATTGCCGGCGCCGGCAACCTCACCATCGGTGAGCTGATTCTGGATCTGCAGAGCTACACCTCGGACTTCGGGCAAAGCCACACTCTGGTGAGCACCACCGGCACGCTGAGCTTCACCGGCGACCTGAGCCAGTTCCAGAATGTGACGGTAGGCGACTACACCGCGAATGTGGAACAGAATGGCAACGCCATCACGCTGAGTTTCTCTGCTCCGGATGCTCCCGATACCTCCATCATCACCACGGTGACGGGCCAGAGCGGCTTTGCCGATGGCATGCTCACGCTGAATGTGGCCGCCGACCTCACGAATGCCACCCAGGTGATCATCTCCGGTATCAGCGACAGCATCATGGCCGATATTCTGGGCCTGAGCGGCCTGCCGGAAAACGGCATGGTGGGTATCACCCTGGCCGGAGCTGATGGTAGCACCTTCACCGCCGAGGCTGACCAGCAGATCGGCTTCCAGGGCAATGATGGTGTGAGCTACTACTTCGGTGAGCAGGTAGGCAGCGCCTGGCAGTACCAGGTGGCCTACATCCCCGAGCCCGCCTCCGCAACGCTGGGATTGGCAGCTCTCATGATGCTGGCTGCCCGCCGCCGTCGCAAGGCGTAAGGAGAGCGCGATAAACGATTAACGCATGATATTTCCCCGGCGCGGTCAGTGATGGCCGCGCCGGTTTGCTTCAGCGTTTGCAGCTATCGGAGCACGGGACTTCAGTCCCGAAATAACGGTGCTTCCAATCGGGACTGAAGTCCCGTGCCCCGACAACGATAATTTCCCATTTATCGCGCCGTTTGCGGGTGTTGATTTGTCCTGGGAGGCGGGGGCCTGGGCGGGGTGCTTATTCCTTGCGACGACGGCGGGCACAGAGCATCATGAGCGCGGCGAGGCCGGCCAGTGTAATCCGTCTTCGCTCTGCGAGCTACGCCGTGACAGGGCAGACTAAGCGGGCTTGGCACGCCGAAGCAACGCCTCACCCGCTTAGTGCTCAGATTACGCCTTGCGACGACGGCGGGCAGCCAGCATCATGAGAGCTGCCAATCCCAGCGTTGCGGAGGCGGGTTCGGGGATGACGGCGAGGCTGACCATACCGCCGACATAGGCGAGGTTGTAATCATACCGGGTATCCAGGTTGGTGAACACGCCGTTGACATTCAGCACCGAGCCATCGGCCATGTCGGTGGCATCCAGCGTGAGCTTGTCCACCCCGGTGAAGAGGGTGACTGCGTTGTAGCCGTAGAGGTCTGCCAGCATGGATTCGGAAAGGGTGAGGCTCATGCCGGTGGCGAGCGCTACATCGCTGCCCATGGTGAGGGTGCCATCCAGAATGAGGGAGGAATCTGCCGTGAAGGCGATGTTCGCATTCAGCACGGCACCGGCACCGGCCTGCAGGGTGGTGAGGGTGAGGGTGCTTTCATGCGCGCTGGTGGCAGTGGGAGTGGCGGCGTCCTTGTAGGCGCTGAAGGTGGTGCCACTGCCCAGGCTCAGGGTGCTGAGCACGCAGTTTTCACCCAGCCCGGCGCTGGTGGTGCTGCCGTTGATAAGCTCTATGGCAGAGACGGAAAGCTTGGCTTTCAAATCCACCTGCACATTGTCCAGGGTGAGTTTTTCGGCGGTGATGCTGCCGGCGTAAGCGTCGAAACCATCAGCGTATCCGGAGGCGCTCACGTTGCGCAGGGTCACATCATCCGCCGCGATGCTGCCGCCGATATAGGCTTTGCTGCCCACCACGGTAACCGAGGCGCGGGCACCTTCGCTGCGGGTGGCGGCCCCCTTGGTGATGCTGCCGGTAATCACGCCGCCGTTGACGACAACGGATGTATTCCCCACGGTTCCGGCGGAGCCACCGGCCACAATATCCCCGTTGATGATGCCGCCATTCACAGTGATACCGGCATTCTTCACCGTGCCGGTGGTCTTGGAACCACCCAGCAGGTGCCCCTGCACCGTGCCGTTGTTCACCACGAGGTTCACGGTTTCCACGGTGCCGGAACCATTCACGGCACCGCCCACGATATCGCCCTTCACCGTGCCGCCGTTCACATACACATGGAACGCCTCGGCCGTGCCGCCGCCGTAGGAACCGGCAATGGCGGCTGTCTGTCCGTTATAGGTACCATTGCCTACCACACCGGTGGCGGCAACTTCCAGGGTGAGGTTACCGGCCCGGCCGGAGTTCATGGAACCGAACACGGTGTTAGCCGTGGTACCGGTCACTTGCGCGTTGATGTCTCCGGCATAGCTGCAATTGACCAGGCCGGTCCACCCGGCGCCGGAGCTGAGGGTGAAGCTCTGCGCAGCGGAATCGGAGGCCGCCGTCACCAGCACTTGTCCCCCGGTTGCCGCCACAGCCGTGGCGTCCGCGTAGCTGATACCGCTGAGCACCGGAGCCGCTGCGCGCGCCTCCAGCGGCATGTAGGGCAACACCTTGCATGCATTCTCCACCAGGCCGCTTATACCGGCTGCATCCTGGGTGGTGCGGTAGGCGTATTCCGTTGCGCTGGTGCCGGTGGTCGTGGGAGCGTAGGCAGCATCTGCCCAAGTGAGGCCGGTAATCTCGCCGGCGGCACCCAGGGCCGAAACCGCGATGCCGTTGAGCCGCATCCTGTCATCCGCCTGCAAGCCCTGGCCGATGAGCATATCCCCCAGCCACACATAGTAGCCGCTCAGCACGTTATCGGCGGTGTTGCCGTTGTGCCAGGCGATGCGCAGGTTGCCTTCCGCCGCCAGGGCGGATGTATCCTGGCAGAACAGCACCTCATCCCCCCATGAGATGTAGCTTTCGCTCAGATTCAGCGTGCCGCTGTGGGTACCATCGCCCAGGGAGATGGAGAGCCTGTTCTCCGCAGAAAGCCAGCCGCCCTCTGCCCCATTGCCGAACGATGCGGCAAAGTCAATGGTGTAGCCGCCTTCCATGGTAAAGATATCCGCGGCATACAGGGTGGCGCTGTTCTCTGCCACCGTGCCGATGCTGAGGCTCTGCCAGCTGGTGCCGGCAGTGCCGGAGGCCGCGCGAGCCAGCCCGGCAGTGCGGCCGCCGATCCCCATAGCCCGGGCCAGGTTGCCGGCCATGAGGAGCGAGCCCCGGTCATTTGGGTGCAGGCGGTCGGAGTTGCTGTTGAAGAACGCATCATGCCCCATGAAGCGCTTTTCTGAGCTCACATCCACCATGCCGCGGGTCACATCCACATACACCACCTGCTTCCCGCTTGATTTGGCGTAGGCCGCAGCCCAGGCTGCCAGATTCCGGTTGAACTCCTGCCCGGCATAGTGGTCGAGGTCCGCGTTGTGATTATGATTCCCCCAGGGGGTTATGGAAAGCGCGTAGAAAGTATCCCCCTCTCCGCAGACGTCGTCCACTATGGTGGCCATGCTGCCCCAGTTCTCGCCGGCGGTCCAGGTGTAGGAATCAGTCGCACCATCATAACTCACTGTGCCGCCCAGCATTTTCTGCATCTGTGCGGCATATTGTGCGGTGGTTGTACCGCTGGCCGGTGTGTCGGAAAGCAGGTCGTTCGTGCCCATGAGGCAGAACCAGGTGTTGCTGTCGAACTTGGCGGCAGTGGTGGCGGTGGAGTGCCCGCCGTAGTTCACGCCGCTGGTGTAGGTGGTGCCGTTCACCTCTGCGCTGGTGCTGCCGGAAATGATATTGTGCGTGCGCCCGGAGGCCTGTGCCAGGTGAACATTGGCAAAGGCGGCCCCGCCATAGGATTCTCCGGCATCATCCGTGTGATTCGGCGTGTTGAAGTACCCCTCGCGTGGCCCGGCTATCTCATTCTCGATTCCGTTGTCCACCAGAACCTTGAAGAGCTGCCAGCGGTACGAGGCATCATTCACGCCGTGGGTGATGGAATCCCCCAGGAAAGTGACACGGCCTATGCTAGTGGCGGCATCCGCCCGCTCGCTCACAAAGGGCTGGCTGTAATCCTTCGGCGGCACATAGCCCGATGTATCCAGCGTGGATGGCGTATTCAGCGTGACCGCCGTCACATAGTTCAGATTCACATGGTAACCGTTCGTCTGCGTGTTGGAAGTAGTCAGAAGATTATTTGCGGTATAGATGGAGGTTGCCGTGCCGGCGGTATCTTTCACGCTCACCGTCACGCCGCTGGTGTTGCTGTTCGTGATGTACAGCGTCACGCTGCCATCCGTAGCATACTGCTCCAGCGTGCTGTAATCTATCCTGTTGCCTGTGCTCCAGGCGGCTTCATCCCAATACCCGGTCAGATACGGCTCCCGGGTGCCATTCCCCGCCACCTCGTCCGCATTATCCGCCAGCCCGTAGTCGGCTGCATTCGCATCCCACAGAAACATATACTGCCCACTCCGGTAGTCATTTGAATTCACATAGCTCTCCAGCGCACTCAGGCTGATGGTGAGCTCCAATGAGGTGCTTGCTGCCGATTCCACAGCAAAATACCCCTGGCCATCGTAGATGACCTTATTCGCTTCATCGCACCAGGCTTCGGTGAGATTCGTGTACGTGGCGGCCGGCGCATGGCTCGTGATACACGCCAGAATGCAGGTGATAAATAAGGAACGCTTCATGGTGACGGTGCGGAGTCTGTTTTTCCTACCACATTTGTAGGCTTGCCCGCAATATAGCAGATTTCACCCGGATAGCAAGATAAAACTTAGAAAAATTCCAAAATTTTCGCAGGGGCCCCAGGGATTGGGTGCCGCGCCGCCCGATATTATTACTCCGGCAATTAAAGAATATTGCTTGGACTCAACGACAAATTGATGTTTGTCGTTCCGACAAAAGTACGAAGTGCGAGGTGGGAGGTACGAAGTGAAAGTTCCGCGAGCCATGCGGCTCGCCATTTGTTATCAGGCGAATACACCTGCAGGCGCCAGACTGCCTGACTTTATACTTCGCACTTCCCACCTCGTACCTCGTACTTCTGCATATTCCCATTTGTCCGTCACCACCAGTACGCATAACACATCAATCCTTAATTGCCGCGTCAATAAGTGTGGAGCCATACGCATGGTACCACCGCAGCCTATTCTACCTGTGCGATCAGGAATTTTCCCCCGGCGCGAAGAAAAATCCGGGGGACAGTTTCTCTTTTATGCTTGACTTAACTCCAGCTATGAGGTAACTTGTACTCAAGCATTATGACAAACCGTCGCATCGTTATTACAGGTATGGGCGCCCTTACCCCCCTTGGCAACAGTGTTGAGGAGACATGGGAGGGCATGAAAAACGGCCGCTCCGGTATCGGCAAGATTGAGGGCTGCGATGACAGCGCTCTGAACATCCACATTGCCGGTGAGGTGCGCGGTTATGACCCCGCTCCTCATTTCAAGAAGGACCCGAAGTCCGTGCGCCGCTGTGACCGCTTCGAGCAGCTGACCATGGGAGCCGTGGCCGAGGCGCTGGAGAACTCCGGGCTGGATCTGGACACCGTGGACAAGACCCGCGTGGGCGTGATGATCGGCTCGGGCATCGGTGGTCTGGGGATTCACGGCGATGGCTGCGCCGCGCTGATCAAGTCCGGCCCCCGCCGCGTGAGCCCCTTCTGCATTCCGTACATGATTACCAACATGGCCTCCGGCATGGTGAGTATCGAGTACGGCTTCGGCGGCCCGAACATGAGCATTTCCACCGCCTGCGCGACTGCCAACCACTGCATCGGCGAGGCCTGGCGCATCATGAAGTTCGGCGATGCCGATGTGATGATCTGCGGCGGTGCCGAGGCAGCAGTGCTGCCGGTGGGCATTGCCGGTTTCGCCAACATGAAGGCCCTTTCCACCCGCAACGATGACCCCGCCACCGCCTCCCGCCCGTACGATGTGGACCGCGATGGTTTCGTGATGGCAGAGGGCGCCGGCATCATCATTCTGGAGACGCTGGAGCACGCCCAGGCCCGCGGCGCCAAGATTCTGGCCGAACTGGTAGGCTATGGTCTGAGCGCCGATGCCTACCACCTGACCTCCCCCATGCCGGATGGCGAAGGCGCCGCCCGCTGCATGAACATGGCCATGGAGCACGCCGGCCTGAAGCCCACGGATATCCAGTACATCAACACACACGGCACCTCCACCCCGCTGGGCGATATCTGCGAGACCAAGGCTATCAAGGCTTCCTTCGGCGACTACGCCACGAACGGCCTGGTGGTGAGCTCCACCAAGTCCATGACCGGCCACCTGCTGGGTGCAGCCGGCGCCGTGGAGCTGCTGGCCTGCGTGAAGGCCATTCAGGACAACTTCGTGCCGCCCACCATCAACGTGTTCAACCAGGACCCCGAGTGCGACCTGGACGTGTGCCCGAACGTGGGCCGCAGCATGACCGTGGATGTGGCCCTGAGCAACTCCTTCGGCTTCGGCGGCCACAATGCTTCCCTCATCGTGAAGCGCTATGTGGATTAAGTTGATACTTAACCCGTAAAACACTTTGCACGGCGGCAGTGGGCACCCACCGCCGCCGTGTCTGCACCCCCGGATAACATAACATGAAGAAAGCCCTTTCCGCCCTGCTGAACCGTCTGCGCGGCCTGCAGCAGATGAACCGCACCGACCACCTGCTGCTGCACTGGGCCGGGCTCTGCCTGGCCGTGCTGGTGCTCATCGTGGTGCTCACCGCCGCCGGTGCCATGCAATACCTGGAGTGGGAGCAGATCCGCTTCCTGGGCGGTGCTCCCTTCTTCATCGGGGCAGAGGAAGCGCAGATCAGCCTGCTGGGGCCGGCCGGCACCTTCGGGCTCTGCCTGGCGGTCACCTTCTACCTCTCGCTGGTGCTGCTGCGGGAGCGCCACTTCACCGGGCGCCTGCAGGTGGGGCTGCTGGCCGCGGTGGCGCTGGCCCTGCCGGGTGTGCTCTGCGTGCTCTGGGGCGGCGTGCTGAACATGAGCGCCCCGCTCATCTGCGCCCTGGCCTGCTGGCTCGGGGCTGAAATTCTCCACCTCATCCACCGCTGCCGCTCATGAAGGCCCAGGACTACCCGAAAGCCGTGCTGGAGATGATAGCCGCGCTCAAGCGCATGCCCGGCGTGGGCACGCGCGGGGCAGAGCGGCTGGCCCTCTGGTTCCTGCAGCAGGGGCGCAACGAAGCCCGCCAGCTCGCCACCGCCCTCACCACCGCCGCGGATACCGTGGGCAGCTGCCCGGAGTGCGGCTTCTTTGCCGAGCAGGGCTGCCGCTGCACCGCCTGCGATGACCCTACGCGCGATTCCACCCTGCTCTGCGTGGTAGAGCAGCCCACGGATGTGCTCCCCATCGAGCGCTGCGGCACCTTCCGCGGCCTCTACCACTGCCTGGGCGGCAAAATTTCCCCGCTGGACGGCATCATGCCCGAAGACCTGGCCGTTGAAAAGCTCATCGAACGCGTGAAAGCCCACCCCGGCTGCGAGGTCATCCTGGCCGTGGGCAGCGATGTGGAGGGCGAAGCCACCGCCCTCTACCTGGCTGAGCAGCTCGGCACCCTGCCCTGCCGCTGCACCCGCCTGGCCCAGGGCATGCCCGCCGGCGCCGGCCTCGGCCATGCGGATGCCATCACCCTCATGCGTGCGCTCGAAGGCCGACGCGGTGTGTGACGACTTCCCCGCCCCCCCCTCATGCCGCAGGCGAGCGGAAAATCAGCCCCCGGTAAATTGGAATTTGGCGGGGAACTCTTTCGGAGCACGGGACTTCAGTCCCGATTGGAAGCACCGTTATTTCGGGACTGAAGTCCCGTGCCCCGACAACGACAAACTTCAATTTTGTGTTTCGCTAAAGCAATATTCTTTAATTGCCGGAGCAATAATATCTGTCGAGAAGGAATGGCATCATTCCTTGACTTTTCCATCACCTGGCGTTATGATGCAGACAACCAAACAACACATAGAAACAACACAGACCATGGGACTTCTTCAGAATCTTGCCGCTGTCGCTATCCGCAACAAGGTGATGGCTAACCTGCGCGCCAACTGCCCGGAGGGCATCAGGAACGAACTTGAAACCCTGCTGGGCAATAAAGAGGCCGTCGGCATCATCCAGAACTTTGTGACCGAGGCCATGAAGGGCGGTGGAAAAATCCAGGCCGAGGCCGTGACCACCCTGCCCTTTCCGGCAGAAATCCGGGAGCTGCTGGCCGCCACTCCCAAACTGGTGACCTACCTGGTGCTCGCTGCCCGCATGGCGGGAAAGAAATAATGCCGCATGTTGGATAAGCGCCGAGATGAACCCTGAAACTGAAACAACCCTGCCGTTTGAGCTGGGCGGGAATGAAGAGCTCCTGTGGCAATGCCCCATGCCGCGGCGCCCGGAGAGAACCGACTGGATTATCATCGGCGTGCTGCTCCTGCTCACTGCGGCCTGCGGGGTCATTTTCTGCGTGTGCGGCATCACGGAGGCGGGAAAGATAGCGGCGGCTTTTGGTGGGTTGTTCCTGTTCCTGCTGGTGCTGGGCCTGCATGTCCTCTTGAAGGAACGCCGCATCAACCGCCGCACGGTCTATGCCCTCACCAATAAGCGGGCCTGCATCATCGAGCGCCCGGCCAGACCGGACGGCAAATACATGGTGTTCAGTTTCGAAGTGCACCCGCACATGATATTCAAGGTAAAGCGCCACCGCAACGGCACGGTGGATTACCTGCTGGGCAAGGATCGCCGGGGTTACGTGGCCTTTGCCAATGGTTTCAGGAATCTGCCGCCGGAGCTGGACCCCGCAGCAGCTTTTGCCCGGGTGGGCGCCAGCATCCCGGCCAAGGGGGAGAAAAAGCGCAAAACCTGTGAATATACCCGCCCCACCCCTGCCGCTCAGAACTTTGCGGGGGTCATCATCCTGAGCTGCCTGTTTGCGCTGGCGCTCGGGCTGGACTACGACAACCACGGCGCCGACCTCTTCCTGCACGGCAAGGAAACCACCGCCACCGTGGTGACCTATGAGCAGGGCACCGAGGAACGAGGCGGACGCCGCAGCAGGCATGAGGTGACTGTCTACTACCCCGTGGTCATGTTCCGGACCGAGAGCGGCGCACACTGCCTCACCGTCAGCCAGACCGGCTACGACAAGCAACCCGCCTGCAACCCGGGTGCCACCGTGGAATTACTGTACGATGCCGCCGACCCGCGCCGCGCCACCATCAAGGACACCAGTATCCTCATGCGCCCGGGCTTCTTCCTGCTCGCCCTGCTCTGGGCGCTGTGGCAGGTGTGGAAATTCTACAAGCTCTGGCGCGAGGAGCGGCTCATGAAGGTCATTGAGGTCGCAAGCTCCAGCAAAGAAAGCGCCGCATCATGAAAAGGCCGGATAATCCCCTGCCCTTTGAGCCGGACGAAGGTGAAGAAATCCTCTGGGCGCTGCACAAGCCGCTGCCGGGCGGCTCCATGAAACTGCGTATTCTGCTGTGGGGCGTGGCGGTGGTGCTGGGCATACTGGCCCTGGCCCTCCTGAGTAGCGATTTCGCGCTGGCATTTGTGCTGGGTGCGGTGGCCTTGCTCTGCATCTCCGGGGCGGAGCACAGCTGCACAAACGCCCCGCACCGCATTTCCTACGTGCTGAGCAACCGGCGTGCCTTCATCATCGAAACGCCCGTGAAGCGTGGCAAACCCGCCACCGTCATCACCTTCCGGGTGCGCAGGAACATGGTGGGCCGGGTGCTCCGCCGCAGCAGCGGGCATGTGGACTACCACCTGGGCCGCGAAGTAATGGAGGATGAGGAAGACCTGCCGCGCGGGTTCATCAACCTGCCCCCGGAGCAGGACCCGGCCCCACTTTTCACCCAACTGGGAGTCGAACTGCCCGCTGAGGGCGAAACCCGCAAGCTCCCGGGATTCAGCTATCCGAAGGAAGAGGAGCGCATCCGCCGCCCGGGCTACAACCTCATCCTCGCCGTGCTTGCCCTGGCCGCCTGCCTGTTCTGCCTGGATACACAAGGCACCCGGCTCCTGCTGAGCGGGCAGGAAACCACCGCCACCATCCTGAGCTACGAGCAGGGCACGGAAACACGGGGCCGCAAATGGACACGCCGCACCGTGACCACGCACCACCCGCAGCTTGCCTTCAACACCCCCGATGGCCAGACGCACAAGGTGCAGAGCCTCTACGGCTTTGACGATGAGCCGAAATACCCGGCAGGCTCGCAGGTAACCGCTCTCTACGACCCTGCCGACCCCGGCTGCGCTACCATCAAGGACTACGGCATTCTCCGCGCCCCTGCCTTCCTGCTGCTGGCCTTCCTCTTCTTCCTGGTGCGCTACCTGCGCGCCCCCCGGAACAAGAAGCCGGAGTACGTGCTCATCAAGTGCTGAGCGAGGCGCCTTTAAGCCTTGAAAATTCAGCGTTAAAATTTGAAATTTGAATTGACAAACGGGGGCGTTGGGGGTATCCTCAGCGTCCCCGCTGATGCTGCAATACCAACAACGGAGGGCTGGGGGCTAAGCGCAGCACCTTCCAAAACCCCGTGCATCCTGCCGCAAGGTTGCACACAACATATACACATACAATGATTAACGAACTCGTTACGAAGATGGTGGAAGCCGGTGTTCACTTTGGTCATCAGACCCGCAAGTGGCACCCGAACATGAAGAAGTACATTCTGACCCAGAAGAATGGCATCCACATCATCAACCTGGAGGAAACCGAGAAGTGCCTCGACAAGGCCAGCGCTTTCCTTGGTGAACTTGCTGCCAAGAACAAGAAGATTCTGTTCGTGGGTTGCAAGCGTCAGGCTCAGGAGGCCGTGAAGGAGGCCGCTGAGGCCACCGGCCAGTACTATGTGAACTTCCGCTGGCTTGGCGGTATGCTCACCAACATGGCCACCATCAAGAAGAGCATCGCCCGCCTCGACTACCTCGAGAACCTCGACAAGCAGCCTGAGTACAAGAGCATGTCCAAGAAGGAGCTCGCCGCTCTGGCCCGTGAGCGCGAGAAGCTGCAGCGCAACCTGCAGGGTATCCGTAACATGGGTGGCGCTCCCGATGTGATGGTCGCCATCGGCGCTGATCACGAGGACATCGCCATCCGCGAGGCCCACATCCTGGGCATTCCCGTGATTGTGCTGACCGATACGAACGCCGACCCCGAGACCGTGGACTTCCCCATCCCCGGCAACGACGACGCCGTGCGCTCCATCCGTCTGATCCTCTCCGTGCTCGTGGAGGCTATCAACAAGAACAAGCCCGCCTAATTTAACCCCCTTTATACCAAGACAATGGCTGATATCACACCCGCAATGGTGAAAGAGCTGCGCATCAAGACTGATGCCGGCATGATGGACTGCAAGAAGGCCCTCATGGAGTGCGACGGCAACATGGACGAAGCCGTGAAGTACCTCCGCGAGAAGGGCATCGCCAAGGCCGCCAAGAAGGCCGACCGCGAGGCCAAGGAGGGTATCGTGACCACCGTGGTTGAAGGCAAGGATGGCATCATCCTCGAAATCAACTGCGAGACCGACTTCTGCTCCAAGGGCGACAAGTTCAAGGCCCTGGTGGCCGAAGTGGCCGCCACGCTGAAGGCCTCCTCCGCCAGCACGCTGGCCGAGGCCCTGGAAGTGGCCATGAACGGCACCACCGTGGAGAAGTACATCGCTGAGCAGTGCGCCGCTATCGGTGAAAACATGAAGTTCCGCAAGTTCGGCCGCTTCACGCTGGCCGGCGAGGGCGCCGTGACCTCCTACATCCACATGGGTGGCAAGGTGGGCGTGCTCCTGCAGGTGGAGACCGGCAAGGCCGAGACCGCCGCTGCCGAGGCCTTCCAGACCATGTGCAAGGACATCACCCTGCACATCGCCGCCTGCGCGCCCAAGAGCGTGGACTCCTCCTCCCTGGATCCCGCCTTCGTGGCCGAGGAGCAGGAGATTGCCAAGGCCCAGCTCATCGCTGAAGGCAAGCCCGAGCACCTGCTGGAGAAGATTCTCCCCGGCAAGCTCAAGGCCCTCTACAAGCAGAGCTGCCTGATGAGCCAGGAGTTCGTGAAGGACCCCTCCAAGTCTGTGGAAGCCCTCGTGGCCGAAACCGGCAAGACCCTGGGCGACTCCATCACCGTGAAGGCTTTCGAGCGCTTCCAGCTCGGCGCCTGAGCCCTGGTTTAATACCTCAAAAGAAAAATCCCCATTCCGCATGGAATGGGGATTTTTTTTCGTCCGAACAACGTGAGGATATCGTCGCCCGCAGGGCGATATCGTCCCGTCAGGGATTTCGTCCGGCGCAGCCGGATTTCGTTCCCTGGTTAGCCAAAGGCAAATTGTTTCCCGATGATTGGAAAATCTATGAGTCCTGCAGCAAATGGATAACGATATCCTGCCGTTCCGGCAGGACGATATCCGGCTTCGCCGGACGATATCTACCCCTGCGGGGTAGACGATATCCTCACTGCGTTCGGACCTCACGGGAAACGCCGCCACTTGCCATCGCCCACGGAGATGACCTCCACGGTCACGGTATCGAGCCCACGCTCGTAGAAGCCCAGCTCCCGGGCCACCTTGGTGCTCACATCGATGAGACGGCCGCGGATATACGGTCCGCGATCGGCCACGCGGGCAATGCAGCTCTTGCCGGTGCGGGGGCAGGTAATGCGCACCGTGCAGGGAAGCGGCAGGGTGCGGTGGGCCGCATAGCGCTGGTGGCGGTACAGGTTCTGCCCGATGGCGCCGATGGCGCCATCCGCCTCGTAGTGGGAGGCAATGCCGGTGGCCTTGTAATGCAGGGCGCTCTCCACGCTCATGGGCACAAAGCGCGTGCCCTTCACCGTGTAAGGAGCCTTCTTGTAGCCCCGGTATTCCGGAAAATTCGGGTGCAGCACCTGCTGGCAACCAACCAGCACCAACGTGAACACCACTGCCAGGCAGGAGAGGAAACGTATCATGCGCCCAATCTAGCACAAATCCTACGCCCCTGCCAGCTATTTCTGCATCCTAACCGGCGGAGAACACGCGTGCGCCAGAGATTTTGCAAGCAATAGAACTATCAGCAACATTTTGGGAGAAGCCTCCCTCTCTGCCCGACAAATCGGAATTTGGCGAGCCGCAGGCGAGTCAAATTCCCATCCCTCATGTGCTAGCATGAGGGATTTCATACATGCCACAGGCATGTATTTCATGCACTGCGATAGCAGTGCTTTCATACCGCTGCGAGCAGCGGTATTTACATACTTGCGATAGCAAGTATTTCATTGAGCGAAGCGACTAGTTACCGCTGCATTAGCAGCGGTACTGCCGTTTTTGCATCGTATTGGCCATA
>JAFSFD010000074.1 GCA_017435365.1 Akkermansia sp.
GCCCGTCTCCGCGAGCTGATCGACGCCATCAACGACCTGGATTAGTCAGGTTACAGTCTGCGCTTTATGCTTCGATAACGATGGCTACGCCGAGGCAGGCCCGTCTCCGCGAGCTGATCGACGCCATCAACGACCTGGATTGAGGCTGAGCCGTGGGCTGATGACAAATGGGAATTTGTGGGGGAACTCTGTCGGAGCACGGGACTTCAGTCCCGATTGGAAGCACCGTTATTTCGGGACTGAAGTCCCGTGCCCCGACAATGCCAAATTCCAATTTGTCGAGCTCTGTACTCAAAATTTGGGACACGAGTGGGCTGCTTTACTCAGCCTTGATTTCGAGGATATTCACCTCGGGGTTGCAGAAGAAGCGCATACCGAGGATGGAGCCGATGCCGCGTGTGACGAAGACGCGGCGGCCGCCCTCGAAATCGAAGAGGCCGGCGGGCATGGAGGATCGGAAAGAGATGAATTCCCCGGTGAAGGGATTACCAAGCTGGCCGCCGTGGGTGTGGCCGGAGAGCATGAGGTCCCAATCGTAGCCGCGGAGCAGCCAGCGGCTTTCGGGGTCGTGCGAGAGGAGGAGAACGGGGTGCGGCTCCTGCCCGGTGGGGCGCATGCAGGTGGCAGGGGCTTCGTCTCCTTCGTTCCAGTCACCCAGGCCGATGATGCGGAGCGTGCCGCCGGAAGGGGTGGTCCAATCCAACGCCTGGTTGCGGAGGATGGGAACTCCCGCCGTGGCAAAGACTCGCTCTACCTGCTCGAGCTTCTCGTAGTCATGATTGCCGAGAATGGCAAAGGTGGGGGCAATGCTGCGGAGCCTGCGCAGTGCTTCTATGGCCCAGCGGGTGCGCATGAAGCGGTCGTTTGCCACGACGTAGTCCCCCGCCAGGATGATGAGCCCCGGCCGGGCTGCTGAAATATGCTTAATGCACTCATACAGAAGTTGGGGGTTGTTGTGCACATCGGACAGCACGGCGATGCGCAGCGGGCCAGCCCCGGGCAGCGCTTCTGCCGGCAGCTGCACCCGGTTGCATTCCAGCTGGGCTGCCCCCCAGCTGCCGAACAGTTTTGCGCCTGCATAACAGAGAGCGAGCAGGATGAGCAGAACCAGAAGCCAGGTGCGGGATTTTTTAGTCATTGCCGTCAGGAGAGGGGTTATTCTGCGTTGAAGATGCTCAGCTTCGGGTCGAGAAAGCGCCCATCCTTGCGGATGAGTGTATCATCGAACCAGATTTCACCGCCGCCGTATTCCGGGCGCTGGATGCAGACGAGGTCCCAGTGCACGGCGGAGTGGTTGCCATTGGGTGCTTCATCGTATGCCTGGCCGGGAGTGAGGTGGAAGGAACCGGCAATTTTCTCATCGAAGAGGATATCGCGCATGGGGCGGAGGATATGCGGGTTGAGCCCCAGGGCGAATTCGCCGATGTAGCGGGCGCCGGCATCGGAATCCAGAATCTTGAGCAGGGCGGCTTCATTGCCGTTGCAGTGGGCTTCCACAATCTTGCCGTTTTCGAAGCGGAAACGCACGCCATCGAAGGGCACGCCGTGGTAGATGCTGGGGGCGTTGTAGGAGATGGTGCCGTTGATGCTGTCCTTCACCGGCGCGGTGTAGACCTCGCCATCCGGCACGTTGCAATCGCCGCAGCAGGGAATGGCCGGAATCCCCTTGATGGAGAAGCTCAGGTCGGTGCCGGGGCCGGTGATGCGCACGCGGTCTGTGGCCTCCATGAGGGCTTTGAGGTGCAGCATGCCTTCCTTCATGGCGGCGTAGTCGGCCAGGCAGCAGCGGAAGTAGAAGTCCTCGAACTCCTCCGTGCTCATGCCAGCGGCCTGGGCCATGCTCGGGGTGGGCCAGGCCAGCACCGTCCACTTGCGGCGGTTGCAGGTCACATCGCTGGCGGGTTTGAGGTGGCGGCTCACTATCTGCATGCGCTCGCCGGGCACATCGGCATTTTCAAAGGTATTCGAATCGGCGTAGAAGCAGATGTGCACCTGCATATCTTCTGCCCGCTGCAGGCGGTAGCGGCCATCGAGCTCGTACTGCTCATCGGTGGCACCGGCGGCGAGTTCCTTGGAGATGGTGGCGTGGGAGATATCGACATGCGGTACGCCGCCGGCGCGGCGCACGGCGCGGATGAGCTCCACGACCATGGCATCCGGGATGTCCTGCATGCGCAGGTTCACATGCTCACCGGGCTGCACGCGCACGGAGTAATTGACGACTTGCTCAGCCAGCTGGGTATAACGAGGATCCTTCATGGTGGATAGTGAAGAGTGAATAGTGGATAGTGGGGGGGAGTTATTTTTTGCCGTTTTTTTCTGATTGAATACGGCGTTTGACGGTGATGGCTGAGGCGGTCATGATGGCGGTGAGCTGCTTTGCTTCATCCAGAAGGCTGATAAGCTTGGATTCGGGAAGAATATCGGCCTCGATTATATATTCAATCCAGAGGCAGCTTTCATCGGCTTCTTCCTGGCAGATTTTGATTTTGTGGAAGAAGTCTGGGTCGCTTTTGGCAAGGCAAGCTGCGCGGTAATTAGCCGCCACGGATGTGGCGCAGCGCAGAAGTTGTTTGCCGAGTACTTCGGAAAGAGTATTGTGTGGTAAAGATTTCCACATGCGGATAACGCGCAGACCGAAATCCTTGGTGCGTTTCTTCAGATTCTCGTGTTTTTCGCTGTTATACGGTGAATACATCGCAGATACTATTCACTATTCATTATTCACTTTTTTACGGGTTCAGAATTGCCAATTCTGAATCCGTAAAGATGCCGTCCTTGCGGATGAGCTCGTCGTCGAACCAGATTTCGCCGCCGCCGTAGTCCGCGCGCTGGATGCAGACCATATCCCAGTGCACCTGGGAGCGGTTGCCGTTGTCGCAGTTTTCGTAGGCCTGGCCGGGGGTGAAGTGGAAGGAACCGCCAATCTTCTCGTCGAAGAGGATATCGCGCATGGGCTGGAGGATGAAGGGGTTCACCCCCAGGGCGAATTCGCCGATGTAGCGGGAGCCGTCGTCCGTGTCCAGAATCTTGTTGAGGGCTTCTTCGTTGCCGTTGCAGTGGGCTTCCACGATTTTGCCGTCTTTGAAGGTGAGGCGGATGCCATCGAAGGGAATGCCCTGGAAGAGGGTGGGGGCGGTGTAGTGGATGGTGCCGTTCACGCTGTCCTTGATGGGGGCGGTGAAGACCTCGCCATCCGGGATGTTCATTTCACCGGCACAGGGGATGGCGGGCATGCCCTTGATGGAGAAAGTGAGGTCGGTGCCGGGGCCGGTGATGCGGACACGGTCGGTGCGCATCATGCGTTTGGCGAGCTTGTCCATGGCGATGCGGAGCTGCTCGTAGTCTGCCAGGCAGCAGCGGAAGTAGAAGTCCTCGAAGGCTTCGGTGCTCATGCCGGCCCCCTGGGCCATGCTGGGGGTGGGCCAGCGCAGCACGCACCACTTGGTCTTGCACACGCGGTGGTTTTGCACCGGGCGCATGTGTTTCTGGGCCAGGGCCATTTTTTCGGCAGGCACGGAGGAGTTTTCGAAGCTGTTGTTGCCGCCGCGGATGGCGATGTAGGCATCCATGCCCTGCATTTCGGCCAGCTCGAAGCCGGCGATGGCGGCGTACTGCTCATCGGTGGCGCCAGCGAACATTTCACGGGTCACGCGGGAGTGGCGCAGGTTGATGTGCGGGTGGGCGCCGGCAGCGCGCACGGCGCGGATGAGTTCGATGGCGATTTCATCCGGGGCGTCGATGATTTCGAGCAGGACGTGTTCTCCCGGCTGCACGCGGCAGGAGTGGCGGATGAGGTTCTGAGCAAGCTGAGTGGTGCGGGGATCGGTCATGGGGAGTGAATAATGAAAAGTGAATAATGAAAAGTGAATAATGAATAATGAATAATGAATACTGAAGGAGTGAGCGTTAGTGCTGGAGTTCCAGCAGGGCATCGCGGAGGTCGGCCCGGGTGATGGTTTTGCTGAGGATGGGGGAGCCCAGGCGCTGGAGGAGCACGAAGCGGATAGCCCCATTCTGGAATTTCTTGTCGCTGGCCGTGAGGGCCAGGGCGCGGTCGATATCTACCCCGGCGGGCAGGGTGAGGGGGAGCTCCAGCGCACGGAGGGTATCGAGCAGGTCCCGCTCCTCGGTGGCTGTGAGGCCCGCATGGCGGCGGGAGAGGAAGAGCGCCGCGCGCAGGCCCAGGCTCACCGCTTCGCCATGCAGCATTTCGCCGTAGGGCAGGGCGGCCTCGATGCCGTGGCCGATGGTGTGGCCCAGGTTCAGGAAGGCGCGGATGCCGAGGGTTTCCTTCTCATCCTCCTCCACGATGCGGGCTTTGATGGCAATGTTGGCGGCGATAATTTCCGGCAGCTTGTCGATGGTGGAGAGGGTGAACCCGAGGTCGATTTCATCTGCCAGTTCGCGCAGCGTGTGAAGCATGCCGGGCTTGCGGATGGCGGCGTGCTTGACCATTTCGGCCATGCCTTCGCGGATGAGTCGCGGGGAGAGGGTGGTGAGTGTGGTGGGGTCGATGAGCACCAGCCGGGGCTGGTGGAAAGCGCCGATGAGGTTTTTGCCGGAGGCGATGTCCACGGCGGTTTTGCCGCCCACCGAGCTATCCACCTGCGCCATGACGCTGGTGGGAATCTGCACAAAGGGTATGCCGCGGTAGTAGATGCCGGCCAGGAATCCGGCCATATCGCCCACCACGCCGCCGCCCAGGGCTACTACGAATGAGGTGCGGTCGTGCCCGGCCTGCACCATTTCATTGGCCAGGGCTTCGATGGTGCCCAGGTTCTTGCTGGCCTCACCGGCGGGGAAAGAATGCAGGCTGGTGGTAAAGCCGCTTTCCTCCAGACTGGTGCGCACGCGCCCGGCGTAGTGGAGTTCCACGTTGGAATCGGTGATGATGGCGGCCTTGCCTTCGAGCCGCGCACGGCTGCAAAGGTAACCGATGGATTCCAGTGCACCGTTCTCAACATGCACTTCGTAAGATTTCGGCCCCAGGGCCAGGGAGACATTCGCCATGCCTTCATTATAACGCGCCACTACCAGGATGCAAGTAGATAGCGCGTCACCTATACACAGCGCATTCGGACAAAAATATGCACACCGAAATGCAAAAATTGGGGGCAGAAAAGAATAGCGCGGACAAAAATGCACACTATAATGTGTGTATGGTCTTAAAAATAAAACAACAGGATGCCATAGTTCTGCTTCTTCAGGCAAGAAGAGAGTATCGATTACTGAGGGGGAAGAAGGCTCGCGGCCTCTTTTTAGACCGTTTGTCAGAAGAAACTGGGTATGATAGAAAACACCTCATCAAGCTATTGAACCGCAAGAAA
>JAFSFD010000044.1 GCA_017435365.1 Akkermansia sp.
ATACCACAGCGCAGCTGTGGTATTTACATACACCGGCTCTGCCGGTGTAATTCATTGAGCGAAGCGACTAGTTACCGCTGCATTAGCAGCGGTACATCCAATGGGCAGTCGCATAATAAATTAGCCTTCCCTGGGAAAATTATATGCTTTAGATATCCCATTGTACACTTATGGCCAATACATTGCAAAAACGGCAGTACCGCTGCTAATGCAGCGGTAACTAGTCGCTTCGCTCAATGAAATACTTGCTATCGCAAGTATGTAAATACCGCTGCGAGCAGCGGTATGAAAGCACAGCTGGCGCTGTGCATGAAATACATGCCTGCGGCATGTATGAAATCCCTCACGCTGACGCATGAGGGATGGGAATTTGGCTTCGCCAAATTCCAATTTATCGAGATTAGTAATCAAACTTTGAGCCTGATGGAGGAAAAATGCTGCTTATTTGAATTTTTTTTGAAAATAAGTCTTGACGTGAGGTGGGTATCTGTGTATAATTCGCCCGCAGTCCGACTGCGAGCATCAAGAAAGTCCCCATCGTCTAGGGGTTAGGACATATGATTCTCAGTCATAGAACCGCGGTTCGAATCCGCGTGGGGATGCTCCATAAGAAAGCCCGAGGTTAACCCCCTCGGGCTTTCTGCTTTCAAGTGAGGAAAGAATATGATACGTTCTGTCAAACCTGAGGATGCGGCTGCAATTGCCACCATTTATAACCATTACGTCCTGGAGACGACTATCTCATTTGAGGTGGAGTCGCTCAGCGCGGAAGAAATGCGCGCCCGAATCGGGCATACATCGGCGGAGTTCCCCTTCCTGGTGTGGGAGGCAGAAGGCCGGGTGCTGGGGTATGCCTGTGCGCACTGCTGGAAGGAGCGCGCTGCCTATGCCGGCACCTGGGAGGTAAGCATTTACCTGCATCCGCAGAGCTGCGGGCAGGGCATAGGCTCCCGGCTCATGGAGCGGCTGATTGCCGATTGCCGCCGGGGCGGCTGTCGCTCGCTCATTGCCTGTATCACCGGGGATAATGAGACCAGCCGGGCGTTTCACCGGCGGCATGGTTTTTGCCGGGTATCGCACTTTTCCCGCGTGGGAATGAAGTTCGGGCGCATCCTGGATGTGGTGGATTACCAGCTGGAGCTCTGAGGTGCGCATCAGTGCGTGCAGTGCGCGAAGCCGTGGGTGCGGAAGATGGTGCGCACGGCATCCGTGAGCTCCGGCTCCGGCGGCTCCACGTCCATGAGCGTGTATTCGAGCCCGAGCTCGCCCCACTTGAACTTGCCCATCTGGTGGAAGGGGAGCACATCCACGCGCTGCACATTGCCCAGCCCGGCAGCATAGCGGGCCAGGGCGGTGATATCCTCCAGCTGGTCGGTGAGCCCCGGCACCAGCACGTAGCGCAGCCACACCGGCGTGCCGCGGGTGGCCAGCTTCTCGGCAAAATCCAGCGTGGGCTGCAGGGGCTGCCCGGTCACCTTCTTGTATTGCTCCGGGTTCCATGCCTTGATATCCAGCAGCACCAGGTCGGTATCGGCCAGTAGGGCATCATCTGCATTGCAGCCGAGGTGCCCGGAGGTGTCGATGCAGGTGTGCAGCCCCATTTCCTTGCAGCCGCGGAGCAGGGCACGGGTGAAATCCGGCTGGAAGAGCGGGTCGCCGCCGCTGATGGTCACTCCGCCACCGGCATTTTTCAGGAAGGAGGCATAGCGGCTGATTTCCTCCAGCATATCTTCCACACTGCGTTCCTTGCCCCGGCGTTTGTACGAGGTGTCCGGGTTGTGGCAGTACTGGCAGCGCAGGCTGCAACCGGCCAGGAACACGATGAAACGGATGCCCGGTCCATCGACCGTGCCGCAGGATTCTACTGAGTGAACAAGACCAGTCATGGCGGTGGGAGTCATCTGCACGCCCGCATCGTACCACGAAATGACGCACGTTTCAAACAAATTGCACTGCACCCCGTGTTGATATTTCCGGCAAGGCCGATTCCTGCGGCCTCTTGTGCCCGCAATCTGCAAATGGTTTTCGGTTTGGCTTGACTTGATGCGGCCGGCTTGGTAGTATGCCATCATCATGAGTACCCCGCGCATTGTCGAAGCCCGCATCGAAATTCCTATGGGAAGCCGCAATAAGTATGAGGTGGACGAAAAGACCGGCCGCATCAAGCTTGACCGCGTGCTGTATTCTTCCGTCTATTACCCGGCGGAGTACGGCTTTGTGGAAGATACGCGGTATCTGGACGGTGACCCTCTGGATATTCTGGTGTTCACCTCCGCCCCGACTTTCCCGGGTTGCTATGTGGACTGCCGCATCATCGGCGGTATGGATATGATTGACTGCGGCAAGCCGGACGTCAAAATCCTTGCGGTGAACGTGGGCGACCCCCGCTATGAGCACGTGAACACCCTGGATGACCTCCCCCCGCACTACCTGCAGGAAATCCAGAACTTTTTCCTCACCTACAAAACGCTCCAGAATAAGAAAACCGAGGTGGGCGATTTCTTCGGCGTGGAGACTGCCTGCCGCATCCTCGATGCCTCCATCGAACGCTTTGCTGCCGAAAAACAGTAAATCTGCTGCCGGAACACCTTTCCTTTTTCTGTCATACCGCCCGGGACCTCACGTTCCGGGCGTTTTTCTGCAATTTATTGAATAGGAATGAATAGTAAATATGTTAATAATTGACGATATGGAGCAAAACTACATATTGTGGTTTCGGGGGGGGTAACAACTATATATTGTGCTATATATCGTGTGGGTTGGAGCAGAAAAAACGGAGATTGGCCTTGAAAAATGGAGGGATAGTGGTAGAATTATCCGCTCATGCGCCGCGCGCAAAATTTCTCTTTTACTAAGCCATGTTCAGCTCTGATTCTGTTCATCTTCAGTTCGATGTCACGAAACCATCACCGCACCGTGGATGGGTGAAGTACTTTGTGGCGGCCCTGGGTCTTGGAATGGGCACTGTGCAGGCTCAGGAGCAGAAGCTGCTGGATTACTGGTGGGTGATGCCACGCGAAGAGGTGCAGAACGCGCCCCGTGTCATCCGGGTCATCGGTGCCAAGGGTGAGAAGTTTGAGGAAGTATACGCCGAGGAGCAGGCCGCTGCCCTGCGTGGGAGTGCCGCCATCATGCAGGCCCGGCTGGAGCGCCAGGCTGCGCTGCGGCTGGAGGCGCAGCAGCGCGCGCGAGAGCTGCGCGAGGCCGGCAAGTCCCCCGCCGTGGCGTATGAGGAAGCCTGGGCAGAGGTCTACAGCCGCCGCTGGCTGAATGCAGACTGGCGCGTGGGCAGCAGCAAGCTGGAGGACATGCTTGCCCGCATGGCTTCCGATAATGAGGATTTTGCGCTCACGGAGGAAGAGCAGCAGTGGGTGCTGGAAGCCCTGCTGGAGGATGATGACCGCCTGGAAAGCTCCGAGGGTATAGAGCTGCTGCGCAATCTGGCCCGCCGCCTGCGTGGCATGGGCTATGGCCGCGTGTATTCCCCCCATGCGATGCAGGACGAACTCATGGAGCGTTTTGCGGAGGCCATGCGCCATGGCAAGGAAAGCATGGCCGCCTATCGCGATGCACTTTTCAAGACCAACCGGGATCGCATCATGCACCACGAGCTTCGCGGTTACCTGGCTCCCTGGGGTATGGGTGCGGGCGGCACGCGCAGCTACCGCCAGGCTCCCGTGGTGCTTACCCCCTCTGCCGGCACCGGCAGCACGCAGCAGCCGCAGCTGCCCGGGCTTACTGCACTAACAGTTGGGCAGTCCTACACCGCCCCCGGGTTGAATGCTGTGCCGGGCGCGCAGAGCAATTTCCTGGCCACTGCCCCTGATGCGGAGGATGACGAAAAGGAGGAGGAAGAGGAGAAGGAAAAGGACGAGGAAGAGCTGCTTACAGCCCCCTCGGCCCCGGCTGCACCTGCCGCCCCGGCACCCCGCATGATGATGGCGCGCAGCATGTCCCTGCGCTCCACCGGCGCGGAGACCCTGGCGGAGGAAATAGTGGCAGATTACATTGTGGGTGCCGGAAAAAACACATCCTTCCACACCACGACCACAGTCAACGGTCAGACCCTGACACGGGGCAATATCCACAATGCTGCATGGAATGCCGAAGACTTTTATAGTTATACCAATTCCACCCGTTTGGGGAGTGCCACGGCCACTGTCTATTTTGGAGCCTAGAATACGGCGGATGGTGGGGAGAAGATAGCCAGCACTCCCGGATCATTCGGCCTGACTGGCGGGAACTTGTACCTGGGCACGGGATTCTCCGGCAATATAGTGGTCAGCGGCGAAGGCAACGTCCTGCATGCTGAAAGCCTGGAGCATAAATCGGCGTCTGCAAATGGTGGCTTGTTTGGCTTGGTTTCTGCTACGGCGCATGCCGTGTACCAGGTGCCGGGTAGCGGTGAGTTCCGCTATGGTACCCTCTCCGGCAGCGGTGAGCTGACCCTTTCTAACAATGCCGCAGCTAATAATGCGGTCATCTATATTTTTAATGATGCAGCAGCCGATGGCTGGTTTGATGGCACCATCCGCTTCGGTGCATCCCGCGGCGGTATTGTGGAACTCGATTTAGGGGCCGATTCTGACTCCAGCACAGCCTGGAGCCAGACCGTGTTCGATATGAGCGGTATCGGCCAGGCCACTGACGGCTATGGTATCTCAACCAGCGAGGCTCCGACCAGAACCATCCTGAATGTACGTGGTAATGTTTCCATCGCCGGTCTGGAGAACGGTGATGCCAACAGCACCGTGACCTCCGAATCCGGCGACTTCTTCTATGACCTCACGCTGGGCGACGTGGCAGGGGCAGATTATGTCTACAACGGCACCTTCAACGGCGCCTACTACACCTCCGCTACTCAGTCCAACGGTTCCAGCACTCCTTCCTCTCTGGACCTTTTCAAGGTAGGAGCCAATCAGCAGACAATTACCACCAATGTATCTAATAATGCGAACCGTCTGCACTCTGTTTCCGTGCAGGAGGGTACCCTGCGCTTTGATGATGCCGGGTACTACGACAACATCTACGGACGGTCTCTTGAAACGGCTTTTGTGACCGTCAGCGGCGGGCGCCTCCTGGTCAACGACCTCATCGTAACCGGCGTGAAGGAAAATGAAGCCGAGTTCCTGGTGACTGGTGGCAAGGTGGAGGCCAATGGCGATATCACCGTTGCCTATGACATGGGAGTCATGGGCGGGGGCTCTGTTTCTGCGGTCAATGTGAGCGCCGGTAACAACCTGGGCGTTTCCGGCTCCGGCAGTTCCCTGACCATCACCGGCAGCCTGGAGACGCTCGCCATGCGTGTGGAGAAAGGGGGACATCTCGAGGCAGTTGATATCACTGTGCAGTCCAACCTGGAGGTGGGTACGGAATCCGCCCAGGTGGCAAATATCACTGATGACCAGCGTGCCACCCTCATCAGCTCCGGCAGCCTGACCGCCGGTGAACTCCGCCTGCGTGGCGATGGTCTGCTGCAGACGGGGGACTCCGCCATCACCCTGACCGGGGCGCACATGCACGGCGGCGCAGTGTGGAAGATGGAGGGCGGGCAGAACACCCTCAACGGCCTGCTGCGCCTGGAAAATGTCGGTGGGGCCGATGGACAGGTAACCTTCAGCGGCACCGCGGTGGAAGGAGCAGAACACGCCGTGCTCACCCTGCCGGGGATGGTCTCTCTGGCCGATGCCAACTGGGACGGTGGCAGGAATGCGCTTTTCCACCTGGATAACGTGCAGCTGGATTTCCGCCTGGGCGTGACTCTGACCAACACCGGCATCCCGCTGGCGGAGGGTACCGTGCTGACCCTGGCCAGCACGGCGAATGGAGGCGGTTATGTAGAGGACTCCACCACCTGGGTGCGTGTGGAGAGTTCCGACGCTCTCTACCACGGTGTACTGGGGTACGATGCGCAGCAGAATGTCATCATCACCATTCAGCACGAGCTGATTATTCCGCAGAAAATGGCCTCCGGTGATTTGCTCTATATTGAGATGTATCAGGATGCGCACGACCCGGCTCTGCCATATAAGGCGCATGATACATACTCCGGTGGCAGCTGGAGCGGCACCCCGGAGAATGTCGAGTCTCTCATCCGCTTTTCTAACCTGCAGATGAGCGAGGGTGCCGATTTGTACCTGGGTGAGGACCAGAAGACCGGCAACGAGGGAACAGAGGTGGTTGACTATCGTGCCGACCGCCACTTCGGCGGTAATATTGAGGTTATAGTGACCTCCACCGCCGATGATGCCGCGCAGCTTCACGGTGAAATCGGCGATTGGGGGAACTGGTATCTGGATGGACACCTGGGCGGCAGCGGGGCTCTGAAACTGGTGGCTCATAATACGCTAGGAACGCGGGATCTTAATCCGTCTACAGTCACGGAGAGTGATACCACCACCTCGAAAACGTATGAGTATGGCACCGCCAGTACCTTTACATTCACGGATTATGCTACCCCGGAGGCATGGTTCTCCGGCACGCTCAGCCTGGCAGACCCGCATGGCGGTATTGTGCAGCTCAATATCGGCAACGTGAATATTGCGGATGCCGGTGATACCCGCTGGAAAAATACGCTCATTGATCTCACGCTTGATTCAATGACCGACAAGGCTTCCGAAACGAGTGGAACAGCGACGGAGCAGGTACTGGGGCTGGTGGGCGATGCCCAGGTAGCCGGTATCAGGGGGGGGGACGGCGCCTTCATTGTCTCCAACGTGAAAGCCGGCAGCGGCAAGCCTTCTCCGGTGCTCACCATCGGTTCGGACATGGCCGATTACACCTTCTCCGGCACTGTGGGCGATGGCCGTTTCTACACCGGTGGTCAGGCTACCGGCAAGACCACCACCACGACTACCACCACGACCACGGCCAACAGTGGCACGGTGACCACCACCACGACTTCCACCGTGGAAACCAATTTCCAGACCATGGAAAACGGGGCTCTCAGCCTCACCAAGGTGGGCAGCAACACCCAGACCTTCAGCGGGAGTGTGTACCTGGACCAGGTGCTGGTGAAGGAAGGAAAGCTGGCTCTTAAGGGCGGGACGATTGATATTGGAAGCATGGAGGTGCATAGCGGCGCTTACCTCCAGACAGCTTCCGGCGCTGTGATGGATTCCCTCACCCTCCACGGTGATTCCACCTGGGAAATGATGGGTTATACGAACCGTTACCTTTCCCCGCTGTATCTCACGAATATGTCCGGGGGCGGAGCCAATATCACCTCCACCGACCCGCTGACCTGGAGCCCCTCCCGCTATATGAGCCTGAGTGGCGCGAATCTTACGCTCCTCGGGGAAAATACCCTCACCGCCGGTGGAGAAGCTATATTCGAGATTGGTTCCGGAATCACCCTGGACCTGAGTAATCCCCATGTGCTTACCAATGTAAGCGGCGCCGCTCCGAATAGGTGGATAGCCTTGTTCGGCAAGGTCTCGCGGGAATATGAATCCCTGCCCACGGATATGATTCTGGTCGAGGATGAAATGGGGAATTTCTACGATGCGGCCTATATGCTGATTGGTGAAACCATTTACCTGCAACTGGGCGAGGCCCGCGACTATGGCATCGTGGCGAATGAGCATGCGGAACCGCATACCTCGAAAATCGGCTATATATGGAGTGGTGAGGATAACGGCACGACTGATGGTGATGTGCACCACATCAACCTGACCATGGGCAGCATCTGGCGGGCGGATGGCTCCGCGGAGAATACCGGCTGGCATGAGCAGCGCGCCGCAGGTTCCTCCAATGATGATATCGGCAAGTATGTGGATGGCAACACCGTCTGGTTCCTGGATAAAGATGTGCATGGCTTCGATGAAGTGCACCGCATGGTGGATATCGTGGGGAATGTGGCTCCGGGTGAAATCATCATTGAGTCAAATCTTAATGCCGGTTTTGTGGATCCGAAACCCGAGGATGCCGAGTACCACATGGAGTATTCCTATGCCTTCGTGAGCAAGGATGGTACCGGCTGCATCACGGATTATGTGGATGCCGAGGGCGAGGTAACCCCTACCTCCATCACCATGAAGGGGACCGGGCTGGTGGTGCTCAACCTCACCAATAATTTCTCCGGCGGTATTGATGTGCAGAATGGTGGCATTTATGTGGCCACGGTGGGTGCCGCCGGTACCGGTGCTCTTACCTTCCACACCGACCAGGAGTGGAGCTTCAAGGTGCAGGGGCTGAGCAACGGAGTAGTCGATACTCCCATGGAACGCCTGGGCTCTGAGCTCATGATCTGCTACCAGCACAGTGACGACGCCGTGTCCGGCTTCCGCGGTTCCTCCCTGCGCAACGATATCATCCTCTCCAGTACAAAGACGACGGCTGAAAATGATTTTGAGGGCCGATTCAAGGTTTCCTTCGCCTATGCCGCCTTCAATGAATCCGGCGGTGGCGACAGTATTTCCAACATCCCCCGCCACTGGCGCAACCTGACCCTCTCCGGTGCCCTGGTCGGCACCGGGTATGAGGCGACAGATGCGCAAGGTAACAAAATCTGGGTGAATACCAGCGCCAATGATACGCTGGAACTCACGGGCTATTGCTCCACCTGGGCCAATGAACGAGACCAGAGCTATACCACGGCCATCACCCTGAACGAGGATACAGTAGGGGAGGGGAGCTATATATACGATGGAGACACCGGGAAGATTCTCAACCGTTTCCAGGGTAAGGTGGTGCTGATGAATACGGTGAATACCTCTCCTTTGCCGTCCAATAAGTTGGAGAAACGTACGGCCGGTTCCGTGCAGCTGGTGCTCAAAGGTGAAAAATTGTCGCAGGCTCATCTGGACATGACGCGTGAAAGCGTGAAGATGGGCTGGGATGAAGAGAATGACAAGGCAACCGCTTACGAAGAGTCCGACCACCAGAAACTCCCCCGTCAGACCTACAATAATATCCTGATGGTGAATGGAGATGCCACCTTGAAAGGCCTTTCTGCCAAGTTCCATGGCTGCGGCTGGGATTATCCGGAGGATAATTCTTCAGGTAATGATAATCGCATTGGTGACCGCAAATTCATTGCGGACATGAAGCAGCATGATGAGGTGTGGCATGTGCGTACGCTGACCAATGGCCTGAATACGCTCAGACTGGGTGAGGTCGGTGATTCGGCAAACAATTCCACCTACATCTACTCGGGTGCCATGGGCTTTGCCCAGGCATACATCGGCACCTCGCAGGCCCACGTGCCCTGGGGCGATGGCTTCATGGAGCATACCGCTTCGTGGTATTTCGGTGGCCACAGCGTGGCGCAGGAAAGCCTGAGCCTGGTCAAGGCCAGTGCCTCTTCCCAATATATTCACACGGCCGTGCTGGATGATGTTTCGGTTTATGAAGGCACGCTTGGTTTCAATAATCTGAATCTGAAAGGTAATCTGAACCTGGTGGGCGGCACCACTACCAAGCTTGGAGTGACGACCGAGGCCGGGTGGGATTTCATCTCCGAGGATGCAGTATCCGACATGCAGACAAACTACAAAGTGGTGCCTACCAGCGAGGATGTGACACTGAATCCTGGTAAGACCCTGACGGTGTTCACGCCGAACACTGGTGCCGGCACGGAGCCCACCTCTGCTGTTGTGGATGGCAATGTCATCATGAAAGAAGGAACGGCCCTTACCTTCCTGCCGAATGGTATGGTGCCGGATTATACCTATGATGATGAAAGTGCAGCTGCGGGGGTGCGCCCGGTAAACCCGCTGCTGGATGTGAACGGCACGCTGCAATTCCTGGATGCTTCCCCCGCGCAACTTTCCATCAACCTGACCGGCGTGAATTTCTCCCAAGTGCCGGTTGAAACTCGCGAGAATACCTATTTCTACCTGGCTGAGGCCGAAAATATCGTGATTGGTGAGGCTGAGGATTCTTCAAAGTTTCAGAGTCGCATCATGTCGCTGGGGTATGGCTATTTCGGCGTGCTCGACACGCTGGATAGCTCCGGCGGTGAACATGCGAGCACGGATGGCAAGGATTACCTGGTCATCCGCGTGTATGGCGACCCCCGCTGCACCTGGTCCGGTAAGACAGAAGTGGCCGGTAATGAGATAGGCAACGTCTGGGTCCACTCTCCGGATGATTCGCTGCCGGAATATGATTACCGGTGGAAGGAAAATTCCGCTTTCCAGGATGGCATGACGGTTCTCTTCGGTAATCTGTATGAGCCGTTTGACTGGTCGGAAGTGTCGAAGCTCACGAGCATAGAGACACCGGTAGTGAAACTTGGTGCCTTGCAGGCTGGTCACCCGGCTACCGAGGTGACAGTGGATGGTCACAAGATTAGCTGGACCGCAGGCATGGATGCTGACTATAAATACGAGAATGTGGTTATCCAGGGGCGAGTGGCGCCACTCTCTGTGGTCATCAATTCTGATTATTTCGATTCCTATGATACCGGCCGTGTGGCGTACCCAGACACCACGAACTATATTTTCACGATATCCGGAGAAGATGAGAGCTATGGCTATATCGCCGACTCCACGGAGGATGAACTCAAGGTGTGGAAAGAGAGTTACAAGGTAGAAAACCTGGACTGGAAGACGAATCTGACCAAGTTGGGCAAGGGGACTGCCATCATGACCACGGATAACCGCTTCACCGGTGGTACTGAGATTCTCGGAGGCCGCATCGTGATGCAGCATGTGAATGCCCTTGGCTTTGTGTACAACAACGGTGCGTATGCAACCCCGGATGATGCGACCGATGACAAGACCAACCTGGATGATCAATTCAAGGACAAGCTTTTGACAGGTCTGGACTGTACCATCACCCTGATGAATGGCGGCGAACTGATGGCGGATTTCTCGGATGACGCTTTCCCGGGTAATCATCAGGAAAATATCACCACTTCCATGGGGGCTGCCCTGGATACCACAACTATCCGCAACAAGGTGGTGGTGAATGTTTACGCAAACCCCGATGACCCTGATTATGATACTCTGGTGGACGGACGTATTTTCAACAACACGGCGCACAAGCTGGTGCTGAGCACGCTGGTCGGTGAGTCCGACACGGTGGTGGAATTTGCCGGTGTGGGGCTTACGGCCGACCAGTCGAGCAATGCATACGGTGTGGATAACAAGTTCCGTTACGGCGTGTTCAAAGTGCTGGACCCCAGCGGCTTCTCCGGCACGGTGACACTTACCGGCAAACACTGGGAGCTGTCCGAAGACGGCAAGACTGCAGACCTGGTGAATGGCGGTAATGTGCAGCTCAACCTCATGAGCCACACCAAATCCGAAGGCAAGGACTGGACGAATGCCACTGTGGACCTGAGTATCAAGGATGGCACCGACCGCACGGTGCTGGGCCTGGATGCCACAGGTCAGGCCACTGACGTCCCGGGCTATGAATGTGTGTACCTCAACAGTATTCACGGCCAGGTGAAGAGTGGTTCCTCCAGTGTGCTCAACATGAGCGCGCACAATGAGCTCACCCTCATCCTGACCGGTACCCGCAGCGGTGCCTATGAAGGCGTGATGGGCTATGGCGATTTTGAAGTCTCCGTGGACTACGGTGGCTACGCCGGCCTGCATGGAACGACTCAGCACCACTACGGGGCTATCGGGTTCGGCTCGCTTAATCTTATCAAAGAGGGCGAGGGCAGCACCCAGTCTGCCCGCCGGGCCTGGCTGAACAGCGTGACGGTGCAGGGCGGCACCTTCAAGGCCGATGAGGCGCTGGTGGCCCGCACCCTCACTACCGGCGGCGGTAAGCGCGTGATGGTGGGTGATGTGGATCAATCCACCCTGTATGCCTTGTCCGTGGGCAAGGGCGGCACGCTCGCCATGAATACCACCTTCAACGTGTCCGGTACCAAGGAGGATGCCTGGGAAGGCGTGGAGGCTGGCACCACGGTGGGTGATTCGACCAGGCCCGCCGGCTGGGTGCTGCTGGAGGATGGCGCCACCCTTTCCGCCCGTGAGGACTGGTACACCCGCAAACAGGTGGATATGGCTCCCGGGGCTCATGTGACCATCAATACGCGTAACTTCATTGTGGACCCGTATCTGACGGTGCAGCATGATGCTCAAGTGAAGAATGAGGTGGTCAATAAGTACGAATATTCCCACATCATCCAGCTGCTGGGGCAGTTCAGCGGCAGCAATGTTCATCTCACGTTCAATAACCTCCTGACGGATGCCAATAACAAGGACTCCTACATGGACCTGAAGGGAGACTCCCCGAACATGGGGTATGTGGCGCTCAATGACCTGAACGCCCTGAAGGGCTCCAGCACTGTCTATGTGGACAGCATGACGGCTCTGCAGCTCCTGAATGCCAACGGCGGGGTGAAGGCGGATGTGGATATCATTGTGGCCGGAAAGAATGCCACGCTCCAGATTCTGGACCAAGTGACGAATTATGACAGCAGCCACATGTCATCCTCCTCGGATTCCATGGTGCAGTATATTGACCGTATCCGCTTTGGTGCGAATGTAGATATAAACCCGAATGAGGATCCGCTGCACCGTGAGAATACCGGCCAGCTGCTGCTGGGTGGTGTGGAGCAGAGATCCCTGGCAGTTGGTGATTCCCGCTTGAATACTCCTAATACGGCTGATCGGCAGGTGATTATTTCTTCCCGCCACAACACCACCGACTGGGAGTATGTGGTTTCCCGCCTGGAGGGGAAGGAACTCGACTTGAATGATGATAAAGGTGTCAAGCTGCAGGGCGAAGTGACCAACCTCAATATTGATATGCGCGGGTCTGCGGTCAAGCTTGGTGGCGATGCCGCCACGCGCTCTGAGATGAACAGCGTGCATGTGGACCTGGCCAATTCCGATATTTCGCATACCATTTACCAGACCAACCTGCGCAATTCCCTGGTGCACCTCATGGAGGACTGCTCGGTGAACATTGCGGATATGGTGCTGGTGAATGACCAATCCGTCATCCGTGGTGTGAAGCTTGAGTACGTGAAAGCCGGTGATGCCTACACCCTGGTGGGCAACACGGTGAACCCCTACGATGCCGCCCCCAACGTGGCAGCGGGCAACAACCCCACCAGCAAGACCAAGGAGGTTTCCACCTCGGTGAACACCACGGTGGAGCTCACCTTTGCCGATAAGACTGAGGTTTGCACCTCGGCCAATGGCACGCGTCTGCTTGTGCTGCAGGCCGACCAGCTGCTGGGGGTGGATGTAACCGGCAATGGCCTGACGCTCCGGCTGCATGAGAACATGTTCCAATATGCTTATGATGCCGATGCCCGCTTTGTCGGCGTGATGATGGGCGGTGACTCCGGCCAGTTCCTGTATGAGGCCGACAATACGAAATTCGGCAGCCTGCTGGATTCCCAGTTCGTGCTGCAGGATTCCACCGGCCAGCAACTCACCGGCCACTGGGTGACCAGTACCTATGTGGGCACCGAGTCCGGGGAAAGCGTGTCGCGATACATGCTCTACTTCGAAGTGCCGGAGCCGGCCACCACCACCCTCAGCCTGCTGGCGCTCACCGCCCTCTGCGCCCGCCGCCGCAGGAAATAAACGCCCGGTAAATCAGGGCTCATCACCGGGGTGGGGCATTGAAGCCCCGCGCCCCGGGGGCAGTTTGCGTTACTCAGGTTGCTTCTGCTGCTGGGCGGGGAGGTTGAGCTCCACGGACTGCTGCTCGGCAGAATCGCTGCAGCCGTTGAACCAGAACGCCGCCACGTAGATGATATAGAAGACCGTGATGCAGGTGCCGGCCCCGTTGATGATGGTGCCGAGCATGCGCCAGCGGGTGATGAGCGCCACCGCCAGCACCACCAGGGCAATGATTACCCCCAGCACGCAGAGCCAGGCGGCCCGCGTCACGTCGTGAGGGTCAGTGGTCGCGTAGCAGATGATGCCGGGAGTCACCCCCAGCATGAGGGTTGCGCCGAAGCAGTCCCAGCTGTTGAAGGCGCTCATATCTTCCTGTTGCTCACTCATGCACGGGCAGTATACCGCGACCGCCGCCCCATGGCAAACTCTTTTTTTGCCCGGGCTTGCCATAGTGCGTTCGCGGAGAAGTTTTTGCTTTACAAATGCGGCGTAATAGGGCATTCTGTGCGCCGTCTATGTCATTTTCCGAACTTGGTATCTGCCCGGAGATTCTGGAGGCCATTGAGGTCCTGGGATTTGAAACCCCTTCTCCCATTCAGGAGCGAGCCATTCCCCCGGCGCTGGACGGCGCTGATATTCTGGGCCTTTCGCATACCGGTTCCGGCAAGACCCTGGCTTTTTCCATTCCGGCGCTGGAGTGCATAGACCCCACTCTGCGCGAGGTGCAGGTGCTCTGCCTTGCCCCCACTCGCGAGCTGGCAGTGCAGATCTGCCGCGAGGTGGATAAGCTTGCCCTTTTCCTGGATGGTGTTTCCGCGGTGCCGATTTACGGCGGAGCCTCCTTCGGCCCGCAGCTGGCGGCGCTGAAGCGCGGGGTGCAGTTTGTGGTGGGGACACCCGGCCGCGTGATTGACCTGATGGAGCAGGGGGAACTGAAGCCGGATAATATTTCCATGCTCATCCTGGACGAGGCGGATGAGATGCTGGACATGGGCTTCCAGGAGGATATCGACCGCGTGGTGGCGCTGCTGCCGGCGGAGCGCCAGACCCTGCTGTTCTCGGCCACCATGTCACCCGCTATCCGTACGCTGGTGAATTCGGTGGCTCAGGAGCCGCAGGAGATTGCTATCGAGCGTCCGCAGCTCACCGTGCCGACCTGCGAGCAGTGCGTGTATGAGGTGGTGTTTTCCTCCCGTATCGAGGTGCTCAGCCGTCTCATCGAGATGGGGCGCATGAAGCGCGGGCTGGTCTTTGCCAACACGAAGCGCGTGGTGGATGATATTGTGGATGGCCTGCTGGCTCGCGGCTATGCTGTGGACCGCCTGCATGGCGACATGCCGCAGACCCTGCGCGAGCGCGTGATGGATTCTTTCCGCAAGGGCAACCTGAATGTGCTGGTGGCCACGGATATCGCTGCCCGTGGTCTGGATATTGACGATGTGGACACCGTGGTGAACTTTGAGCTGCCGCGCGACCCGGAGGACTATGTGCACCGCATCGGTCGCACGGCCCGCGCCGGGCGCAAGGGCAGAGCGGTTTCCTTCATCGGCCGCCGGGATTTCTCCCTGCTGGCGCGTCTGGAGCGCTTTGTGGGGGTGCACATGCAGCGCGAGAAGGTGATGACCGGCACCCAGGTGGAGGAAGTGCGCCGCGAATCCCTGGTGGATGAGATTCTGGAGACGGCCGCTACTGCAACGGAGCTGCCGGAGGAATTGCAGGATATTGATATGCCGGCAGAGCAGCTGCTGGCGGCCATGTTTAACCTGCTGGTGGCCAAGACCAGCCGCGAGCTGCAGCCCATCCCCGAGGACCGCCCCAGCAAGTTTGCCCGCACCGCCCGCCCTGCAGAGGGAACTGATACCCCGGTGGAGAAGGGCAATGACTGGAGCTCCCTGCAGCAGAGCGTGACCCTCTTCATGAATGGCGGCAAGCTGCTCGGGCTGCGCCCCAAGGATATTGCCGGCCTGTTCTACAACGAAGGCGGCGCCCCCAAGGGCTCGGTGGGGGATATCCGCCTCTTCCTGAAGCACTCCCTCATCGAGGTGACGCCGGAGATTGCCCCGCAGCTCATCGAGCGCCTGGGTACCTGCCAGATCTGCGGCTATGAGGTCAACGTGCGCGAGGATAAGGGCCGCCCTGAGCCCGGCAATGCTCCCTACGAGCGCGAATTCCGCCCCCGCGAGCGTGAGCGCCGCGGTGCTTCCTACGCAGGCCGTGGCAATTCTAATTTCCGCCGTGAGCGCGGCGACCGGCGTGATTCGCGCGACTCCCGCAACGCTGAACGCAGCGAACGCGTATTCTATGATAAGTTCAGCCGTCGCCCCCGCCGCCGCGAGTGGTGAATGTTGCGCCTCTGAACAGGAACTTCAGCGCACCGTGATTCATCCCGGTGCGTTTCTTTCTATTTCAAGGCTGGGGTATAGAAGCCGGGCAATGTGAGTTTGTTGTTTTCGGAGCACGGGACTTCAGTCCCGAAACCGCAGTGTGTTTAATCGGGCCTGAAGCTATGGAAAATCTTTGCCCGTACGGAAGAATTCGCTTGAAAACCGGGAAAAAGGTGTTATAAGGGAGATAACGCGAAGCGCGTGTTTATCACCATGAAAAAGAATGCATTCACCTACGCATGTGCAGTGGTGACCCTAGTGATCGCCATGCTGCTCGGGGCTATATTCGGCGTGAATAATTACGCTGAGAAGGTGGCAGAAAATGCTGCTTCTCAGCCGATTGCTGTTGATGATAAAGCCGTGGTGAAACATTAAGCCTGTTTCTCTTGATTGTAAAAGAAGCGCAGCATGCTGACCACATGCTGCGCTTCTTTTTTGAGGGTTGAAATGCTGAAAATCAGAACAGCAGGTGGGCCTGCACGCCGGTGGCGCTCACGGTGCTCACGTTGCGGTAGGCGGGGTCGATGTAGAGCTGGTAGAACGGAGCCAGGGAAAGGTAGCTGTTCACATTCACACGGTAGGTGAGTTCCATTACCTTTTCATAGGCGTTCACCAGGCGGCAACCGGTCTTGTCGGCACCCTTGTACACACCGAAAGCGGCACCGAAGTAGTCATCCGGACGGCTGGGCATGACGCGCAGGGTGGTGCCCACCATGGCTTCCTTGCGGGCGCGCTGGTGCTCGCTGCTGGCGCAGGAGAGGCGGCCATAGACCTTCACGCGGTCGTTGACGTTGTACTCCACGCCACCCATGATGCCCACAGAGTCGTGCTGCACGTCGTTGCCGTTGTTATCGGGGGTATCCTGGCTGCAGAAGAAGGAAGCCACGCGCCAGGTGCCCTGGCCCTCAGCAAAGTGGTGACCGTATTCCACCTGCACGGCGTAGCCGTCGGTGTTGTTCCAGTTAAGGGGATTATCGCCCAGGCCCAGGCCGGTGCCGATGAAGGCGGCGGTCACGAAGTTGCTCTTGTCAATCTCGTGCTGCAGCACAGCACCGGGGGTGCCGTAGTACATGGGGAGCACGGGGGATTTCTCGAAAGCGTCGTTCGCGAAGCGGGCGTGGTCGATGCGGTCGAAGTACATGCTCATCCAGATGGAGCCCACATTCAGGCAGGTGCGCTTGTTGTTGAAATACTGGCGCAGTGTGGCATTCAGGATGTAGAGACCGGCAGGACCCACGGAGTCGGTGTGCTGGCCGGTGCAGATGCCCATGCCGCCATCGTAGAAGCGGTCTTTCTCAGCGGAGTCGTGGTCCAGCCCCCAGGAGCCGGAAACAGCTAGGTTGAACCAGGTGCCGCCGTTCACGTCGTCCTTGATGATGCGCTGGTCGATGCGACCGTAGAGCAGGCCGAGGTTCACGGTGTCGTTGTAACCGGGGGCCTGGTGGTCAATGGCCCAGTGGCCGGCGAAGAGCTCCAGGATGAAACCGGTACCGGTTTTCTCGAAAAGCTGCTGCTTGTAGGCGGGGTCGCTGTTGCCGGGGATGAGCAGGCCGCCATCGTAGAACATGCGGTAGGAATCACAGGTTTCACCTGCCTGCACGGAGCCGGTCAGGGCCAGAAGGGAGAGGAAGAGGTTTTTAAGCTTCATGTCTAAATGTTATTGAGGTCAGCGACTTTAACACACTCCGGCATACATGGCAAGCAAAACCGCTGCATAATTCATTTTTATAGCTATAAAAAGAGAAAAATCCCCGCAGAGCGTGGCTCTGCGGGGATGAGGAAACTGTTAGTTGTGATTTCAGCGCTTGGCCGTGTTGCGGTGGCGGCTCTGCTCCTGCAGCGCGGCGTACATCTGGCGGCAGTGCTTGTACCCGCGGCGGTCGGAGAGCTTCTCCATGCTCAGGCGGGAGGAGCCCCACTCTATCACTTCAATCTCCACCACGCGGCGCCCCCACTGGCGCATCAGCGCTTTGCTGGGCTGGTAGATATCGATGGTGGCCGTGCCGACCAGGGCGCTGCCGTAGTCGTCTACCACATAGATATAGGGCTGCCCCTTAATCTTGAACTTGGTGCCCAGCGGGTACACGGACCAGTCTGCTGCGGCGCTGCGCACCCGGTCACCGTATTTCAGGTAGGTACCGATGGCGTTCTTCGGGCCGTAGCCCACGTGGTCACTCTCCGAGTGGGTGTAGGCCGTGGTGCGCACCACGCGGTTCAGCTGGCGCGGGTGATAGAAAGGGAAGGAGTGCTTGTCGCGCCCGAGATTGGGCAGGCGACGATCCGGCATGGCGGAGCGGCGGGGCGGTGCCGGCGAGACAAAGCCGCGGCTGGTGGCATCCGGGTTGTAGGCTGCCTGTGCCTCCGGCATTCCGACCAGAGCCGCCAAAGTCAGAGCGGCCAGCGTGAGTGCCTTTTTGATGCTTTTTTTCATGAAATTTGTATGGAAGGTGATACTTGACTCTGCGTGTTCGCCGAACGGGTGGGTGCGGCGTGGGGGCATACTATCACACTAACGGGTGTTTTGGCAAGCGTTTTATGCGCCACGGCTGCGTGCTGATGTCAAGAAGTATCGAATTTTTATGCCTGTTTTTGATAAAAAGATGACGCAAATTGGGTATCACGCGTGCGCGCGCGAGCCTCTTCTAGCTTGTTTATTGTTGTTTTGATGCGGATTTCGGGCGATTTGTTTAGGAAAAGTTAAATTTTACCCCGACATGTTTTCATGTCAGGTGCAAGTAAAAATGAATCGCGAAAAAAAGAGCGGAAAATTTGATTAGGCTTTCCTGAATGTTCGCCCTTGCATCAAATTATGCGCGGGCGCATGCGAGGGCGAGCCGGAACGCGCGAATGGTGCTGGCCGGGTTGGCGATGCCCTTGCCGGCGATGCCGAAGGCGGTGCCGTGGTCGGGGCTGGTGCGGAAGCGGGGCAGGCCGAGGGTGACATTCACGGCGTTGTCGAAATCGAGTAGTTTCAGAGGTATGAGCGCCTGGTCGTGGTAAGGGGCCAGGATGGCATCGAACGCCCCCAGGGCGGCATCGCGGTACACGCAGTCGGGCACGCAGGGGCCGGTGAATTGAACCCAGGGCAGGGCGGCCTGCAACTGCTGCACGGCAGGGGCGATGATGCGCCGTTCTTCATCACCGAAGGCGCCGTTTTCCCCATTGTGTGGATTGAGCCCGGCCAGGGCTATGCGGGGATTCTGCTTTCCGCTGCGGCACACAAAGTCGGCCAGCAGGGTGCCGATGCGGACGAGCTCCGCCGTGGTGAGCAGTCGGGGTACATCTGCCAGGGCGGTGTGAATAGTGCCCAGTGCCACTGTGAGCCGCTGCCCGGTGAGGCACATGGCAAAGTTGCTCACCCCCAGGCGGTCGGCAAAGAACTCGGTCTGCCCGGGGAAGTGGAACCCCACGCTGTGCAGCCCCTCCTTGCAGACGGGGGCGGTGACCACGGCATCGATGCTGCCTTCGCGCAGGGCGGTGGCGGCGGCCTCCAGCTGCTCGAAAGCGGCGCGCGCCGTGGCTGTGGTCGGGCAGCCCGGGGTAGCCTGGATGGCCGGGCCCATGGGGCGGAACTCGGCATCCTCACCGGCCAGGGCTGCCAGGGCTGCCTGCATGATTTCCGGGCCTATGCCGGCCTGGTCTCCCAGGGTGTAGCCTATAACCGGTCTCTGCAAGGCGGAGCTCATGGCGCAATGTTCAATCAGACCTCCTCGGCCACATCATCATCGACCAGCCCGGGCACAGCACCGGCAGGGGCCGGGGTGTCCTTTGCCGCCTTAGCCGGAGCCGGGGTGACCGGTTTTTCCGCTTCCTTTATCTGCGGGCGGTAGGAGCGGGCGGTGTTGATGTACTGCGCGTTCGTATCGCGCTGCTCAAACTGCAGCTCTGAATTGACCGATGTGTGGTAAACCGCCGTAATCACCAGCGCGAGGATTACGGGAACCAACAACAGACTGCCCAGACACGTTTTCATATTGCTGCGCCTATTCTACCCACTGAGGGGGCGAAATGCAAGCTCCAAAAGTCTCCCTCTGCTCGATAAATGATGTTTGTCGTTGTCGGGGCACGGGACTTCAGTCCCGAAATAACGGTGCTTCCAATCGGGACTGAAGTCCCCTGCCGCAGGCCTCGGATAAGGCTGCCACCAAGGTGGCTCCTGAAAAATAATGCAATTCACCGGATTATCGGGCACATCGGATATCACTGTTCGTTTCCGATGTGCTCTTTTTTTGTCTTCAAAAGCTCCGATATCAGGACGAAATGGAACAAAAGTTGTCATTTTGGCAGAAAAGGCTTGCTAAGTGAGTCGATTGGCTGTATCCTTTGCGCCGCGCGGGTTTATTAAAAATCCGGTCGTTGGTCCTCCCTTTCCGCAAGGAAGCAGAGCCCGCAAGGAGGGAAACCCGGCCACAAAAACACACTAATATGTCTGACGAAATTATTCAGGAGCAGGGGCCCATCAAGCTGGCCCATTTCGAGATTCCGAACACGCTGAAGCGCATTGCTGACCCGGAGGATCCCAACCACGTGACCTTCATTGCCGAGCCTATCGAGACCGGCTTCGGTCACACCCTCGGCAACTCCCTGCGCCGCGTGCTGCTCAGCTCCCTGGAGGGTGCTGCCATCACCAGCGTACGTATTGCCGGTGCCCAGCACGAGTTCACCTCACTGCCCGGCGTGGTGGAGGACGTGACCGAAATCATCCTCAACCTCAAGAAGGTCAAGTTCAAGCACTTCGGCAAGGAACCCCGCACCCTTTCCCTTCGCGTGACGAAGCAGGGCGTGGTGACCGCCGGCGATATCCAGGACGACCACATCTACTCCGTGGTGAATAAGGACCAGGTTATCTGCCACCTTGACCAGAGCACCATCTTCGATTGCGATTTTGAGGTGAATGTGGGCCGTGGTTTCCACACTGCCGACGACAACAACGATAAGGACCGCCCCATCGGCGTGATTCCGATTGACTCCATCTTCTCCCCGGTGACCCGTGTGAAGTACGCTGTGGACAACGCCCGTGTGGGCCAGATGACCGAGTTCGACAAGCTCGTGCTCGATATCTGGACGGACGGCCGCGTGAGCCCCGCAGATGCCATGCTGCAGGCCGCCAGCATCATGCGCCACCACCTGGACGTGTTCGTGGACGCCGACAGCCGCCGCGTTGAGTTCGACAAGGCCAACGGTGGCGAGCAGGACGCTAACACCGCCCAGCTCCGCAAGCTCCTCAACATGAGCGTGAACGAAATCGAACTCTCTGTCCGCGCCGCCAACTGCCTGAACAACGCCAACATCACCACCGTTGGTCAGCTGGCCATGAAGACCGAGAGCGAAATGCTCAAGTACCGCAACTTCGGTAAGAAGTCCCTCAACGAGATTAAGGACAAGCTCGTGCAGCACGGTCTGTCCCTGGGTATGCAGTTCGATGCCAAGCTCCTCGCTTCCCCCGCTCCGGCTTCCCGCCTGCGCGACAATGGCGATGAAACCCGCGGCACCGACCTTCAGGCCCTCATCTCCCAGAACATCGATTCCTTCGAGGACGATGATGATGAGTAAAGATTCCAAATAACAATACATATTAACCCACTAAACACACCATAAAAAGACTATGAGACACGGCGTCAAGAAAGCCAAGCTTCAGCGTACTGCTTCCCATCGCAAGGCCCTGCTTGCCAACCAGGCTTGCAGCCTTATCAGCCACGGCCGCATCACCACCACCCTGGCCAAGGCCAAGGCCCTGCGCCCCTATGTGGAGAAGCTCATCACCCTTGGTAAGAACGGTTCCCTGCATGCCCGCCGCCAGGCCCTCGCTACGCTGCCCCAGCCCAAGGTTGTGGCCAAGCTCTTCAGCGTGGTGGCCGAGGCTACCAAGGACCGCCAGGGTGGCTACACCCGCATCGTGAAGCTCGGCCAGCGCATGACCGACAGCGCCCCCATGGCTCTGATCGAAATCATCGACCTGCCCCAGCTCACCGCTCCGGTGGCTCCCGCCACCACCACTGCTACTGGTTCCACCTCCGAGGAGGCCTGAGCCGATAGCCCGAGCGTATAGCTTACATTGAAATAACCGCCGCAGTTGCCATAGCAGCTGCGGCGGATTTCTTTGTCGGGTGAGTGCAAAACATCCCACACACGCCCCAATGTTTGAGTCCAGAGCCTGATAAGTTGATGTTTGTCGTTGTCGGGGCACGGGACTTTAGTCCCGAAATAACGGTGCTTCCAATCGGGACTGAAGTCCCGTGCTCCGACAGAGGTCCCCCACAAACTCCCTTTATCGGGCTATGGGGGGCTTGCTTCCAAATGTTGCTGATATTTCTATTGCTTACCAAATCTTTGGGACACGTGTGAAAATATCCGGCCTTGTTCCGCTTTCTTCTTGAATTTGATATGTGAGCATATTAGAATGTCCGCATGAAATACATACTTGTGTTGTCTCTCGCATTGGCATCGCTGGTTTCTGCTCTTACGCCGGATGAATTCAAGACCTTGTATGAACGCCGTGATAAGGATGCTGAGGCCTGCTATGCCCTGCACAAGGCATATCTGGAGGGAGATGGTGTAGAGAAAAACGCAGCGCAGTCTCACAAATGGTTGCTGGGCGCTTATGAGCTCGGCATGACCGGGGTGCGCGGCGAGCTGGGCGCGCACCCCCTTCGCAAGAAGATGAAGCTCAATACCAAGGTAAAACATGCGAAGGTGCCGGATAAAGTGGCTCAGGAGAAGGGGTTGGAGCTGCTGAATGTGTTGCAGGATTCCATGAAGCATGTTTCTGCCATGGTCGGGGTGCAGGAAGCGGCCCCGGCTGATGTGGTGAAAGAAGTGCGCCGCCTGCTCAATGCCGGAGCCGATCCGAATGTCTATGCCCGACGCCCGGGCATGCAGCGGTGGACTCCTCTCGCTTGTGCTGCATCCTTTTTTGATTTGAAATTGATTAAGCTGCTCATTGATGCCGGTGCCGACCCTGCGGCATATGGCTTCCATGCGTTTATGGGCATGGCCCAAAAAGATGGCTCTTCCTATATGCGCCGAAATGAAAAAGCATACATGGAGCAGGGCCGGCAGATGGATGCCGCCATGGAATTAATGGCGCGTCACTGTAATCTCAGTGGCTATACTTGCGATGGCTGGTCTCCCTTGTATTACGCTGTCAACAATAATGCGGTGAATATGGCCCGCATTTTCCTGAAGAACGGCGCAGAGGTTAACGCGCCGCAGAAAGCACTGGAAATCTCCGGCCCGGTCGATACCAAGGCCTATTACTATCAGACCGGCTTGGTCGGCTCTGAGGACTATCCCCTTAATTGCGCTGTGCGTCATGATAATCTGCCCATGGTGCGGCTGCTGCTGGAGCACGGTGCCAATCCTGCTCTCTCCAATAATGAGGGAGAAGACGCCCTCAAGGCTCTTGATGCCACCTTGCAGTGGAAGAAGAAGGCTGGTGCGGAGCTCAGTGGCAATGAAACTGAAATCCGCCGCTTGCTTCGTCACGCCCCTGCTGCGGCTCCTTCTGCCCCCGATAAACCCGCCGGTAAAGCAAAAAAGAAGAAGAAAAGAAAAGCTTAACCCCATTATTTTCAGCTTTTTCATTATTTTGTAAGGAATTCTTAAATAATGCTTGACTAAACACCGAATTTCTGGTATTTAGACGCCATGCGAATCGTGATGATGGCAACGGGGGATATAGCGATTCCCTCCCTTCAGAAGCTGGCAGAGACCGGAGAGGTGGTAGCGCTGATTACACAGCCGGACAGGCCGGTGGGTCGCCACATGGAGCTGACGCCGCCGCGAGTGAAAGTGGTGGCCGAGCAGCTGGGAATCCCCGTGTTCCAGCCCGAAAAGATGAGGGACCCGGCAGCCGTGCAGCAGCTGCGGGAATATGCGCCGGATATCGTGGTCGTGATGGCCTATGGGCAGATTCTTTCGCAGGAGGTCATCGATGTGGCAAAGCTTGCCTGCATCAATGCGCATGCCTCGCTGCTGCCGCGCCACCGCGGTGCGGCCTGCATTCAGGCAGCCATCGAGGCCGGTGATGATGAGACGGGTATCACCATCATGCATGTGGTGAAGAAACTGGATGCCGGCGATATCATCTGCAAGCTTGCCATTCCCCTGCGCGGCACGGAAACGGCCGAGAGCCTGCACGATGACCTGGCGCAGCTTGCCCCGGCGGCCCTCATGGAGGCCATCGACACACTGAGAGACGGTGTGGATATGCGCGAGGAGCAGGATGAGAACCTGATGACCTACGCCCCCAAGCTGCTGCGCGCGCATGGCCAGATTGACTGGTCGCAGCCCGCCCTGCAGGTGGCACGCAAGATTCGCGCCTACCATTCCTGGCCGGGTACGTTCACGGTGTACCCCTCCGTGCACAGCGGGCAGGATAAGACACTGAAGATTTTCCCGCCTATCGATATGTTCCTCAATGTGCGTAAGCCGGAGGACGCCGTGCCCGGCATGGTGCTGGAATCCGGGCCGGATGGCATGCTGGTTTCCTGCGGTGGCCGCCGCGGCGGGGCCATCCGTATCTCCACCATGCAGCCCAGCGGCGCGCGCAAGATGAACGCAGAAAGTTTCTTCGCTGGCCACAAGATTATGCCCGGCACCATCTTAGGTATCCCCTCAACCCCCACTGAATAAGACTATGGCACCCCGACAGAGAGCTGAAAATAAGAAAATGCTGGGCTTGTATGTAGACAGTGCCCTGGTAGCCAAATTCCAACAGGCCTGTGCCTACTACGGCCAGACCATGACCTCCGCCGTGACCCTCTTCATCGAGGAAACCGTCCAGGAATACGAGGAAATCCTCAAGGAGGAGGAAGAAAAGAATTGAGCTTTTCGGAGCACGGGACTTCAGTCCCGTAAAGCATGCTATGTTCAATCGGGACTGAAGTCCCGTGCTTCGAATGTGATATGAATTTGTCGCGGAGAAACAGCGGCTGCAAAAAAGAGCCAGGGAAAAATCCACTGGCTCTTTTGTTTTTTATTTTTAAATTTTAATTTTTCACTGTTCAGTTTTCCTCTTCTTCCGCAGCGAAGCGGGGGCGGGAGGTTACGAAGAGGAAGATGGCGCCCACGCAGATGGACATGCAGCCATAGAGGATGAAGGCCTGCACGCTGGCGGGGTCGCTGACGAGGCCTGTAAGGAAGACCACGAGCAGGTTACCCAGGGTGCTGGTGAGCAGCCAGAAGCTGGAGACGATGCTCTTCAGATTCTTGCCTGCAGCGGTGTAAGCATACTCCAGACCGGTGGTGCTCACGAGAATCTCAGAGAGGGTGAGCAGGAAGTACGGAATGCACTGCCAGAGAATGCTTAAGCGGGCTCCGGTGTCGAGGCTCTGCTGCAGTGTGGCCACGGCGCCGTAGGCTATGCCGGCCAGCAGAATACCCAGGCCCATGCGCTTGAGCGGGGCGCCCCAGCGGCCGATGTAGGGGTATATAAAGAGGGTGACTAAAGGAACGAAAATCATGATGAGCAGAGGGTTGAAACTCTGCATTTCCTCTGCCCCGAAGCAGAATTTGAGGCCGCCGCAGCTCAGGTCGATGCTCTGCATCTGTTTGCCCTGCAGCACCCAGGTGGAGGCGGTCTGGTCATAGAGGCTCCAGAAGGGGATAATCATGAGGAAGACGATGAGCACGCGCACCAGGTTGCGCACGCCGCGCTGCTCGCTTTCGGAAAAGCGGGCGGCGGTTTCTTCCTTGCTGTTGAAAATCATGCTGCCGGCCACGCCAAGGAAGCCGCTCATGCCGGTGCTGGCGGCCAGTTTCAGCCCGGCCAGGAGCAGGGCGGCAATGTAGAGCAGCAGGGCGACAAGCCCGCAGAGGGCCGCGATGGTTTCGCCGGCGCCGCTCAGGCTGGCCAGGCGGGCGGCTCCGCTGTGCGCCCAGTTGCCCAGCAGCACCACGATGGGCGCGATGACGATGAAGGCGGCAATGCCGATGGCGGTGCTGGTGGCGCGCGCCACGGATTCCCCGCCGAAGCGCTCGCAGGCGCGGGCAGCTCCCTGGAATATGCGGGAGAAGAGCGCTTTCAGGAACTCCGGCTGGGTGGGCGGCACGTGGTTATACTTCTTCCGCCCCAGCCAGAAGATGAGCGTGGCCAGGGCCATGAAGATGCCGGGGATGCCGAAGGCCCAGCTGTAGCCCCAGTTCTGCCGCACCCACGGAATGACGAGGAAGGAGAAGAATGAACCCAGGTTGATGGACCAGTAGAAGGCGGCATACAGGCGGGTCATGGTGGGGCCGTTCTTTTCCTCTGCCGGTACCTGGTCTCCCACAAATGCTGATACACAAGGCTTAATGCCGCCGGCGCCGATGGCGATGATGGCCAGGCCGGTGAAGAGCACCCACTTGCGGGCTTCCACATCACCGGCGAAATCTGCCATGGCCAGCACGGCGTTGCCCAGGCAGTAGAGCAGGGAGATGGAGATGATGGTGCGGTAGCGCCCAAGGAAACGGTCTGCCAGCCAGGCGCCCAGCAGGGGCAGCAGATAGGTGCAGGCGATGAAGAGGTGGACTACTTCCGTGGCTTCGTTCTTAGACATGAGAAGCATCCCCGTCATATACGCAACGAGGATGCTCCGCATACCATAGAAACTGAATCGTTCGCAGGCCTCATTGCCCACGATGTATTTAGTCTGTGCAGGCAGGGCCATGACGAATCGTGTGTTCTATGTTTACTGGTTGTTGAGCTTGATGTGTTCGGAGAACTTGACGTTGTAGCGCACGTAGGCATCGTGCAGCCAGTCGAGCAGCACATTGCCGCGCAGGCGGGCATTCATGGAGGGTATGTGCATGAAGGCTTTCATGGCGGTGTACTGCTGGCCGGTTTCCACGGTGCGGCCGGTTACGCCGGTGATGCGGGTGCCGCCGTTCAGGGTAACCATGGGGGCCAGCTTGCCGGTCGGCACGCTGATAAGAGCCTGAACTTCAAGGCCCATGGGCAGGCCCTTGTGCGTGATTCCCATACCGACGGGGCCGAAATCTTCCACGATGGCACCGGCCTCTGCCGCCTTGGCAAAGGCTGCGTCAATGCCGCTTTCGTTGCAGGCTGTGGTCATGGTTTCATAGAGCTTGGCGGAGGCATCGGCCAGGGCGTTGGCGGTGCGCTCTGCCTGCAGGTCGGCAGCGGCGGCTTCGCGTGCCTGTTCATAGGGCAGCACGCTGGGCTCCTCGATGGCTTCTACGCGCAGGAAGGCAATCTTGCCATCGCGGGTGGGGAAGTATCCGCGCACCTGGCGGATGGTGGCCAGCTCGTCCTCCGTGCCGGCGGCCTTGGCGGCCTCGAATTCAGCCACGGTGGGGGCTGTTTCCACCTCCTTGAAGGCGATATCGGCCAGGGTGGTGGTGGTGCCGTTGTGCTCCACCTGGGTGCGCATGGTTTCAGGTGCATCCGCCAGGGTGCAGAGCTCGAAGGTTGTGCGGCTTCTGCCTTCGGCGTTCAGGTAGGTGAAGGGTTCATTTTCAGGGTTCTCCGCAGCGGCGGCAAGCTTGGCATCGAAGCCCTTGCCGTTGGCCTGGGAGAGATCCTGCATCAGCACATCGGCCGTGGCCATGAGGCTGTCCAGATTGGAGCCCTCGCCGGGGGCCATGGTGTAAATGGAGACGATTCGGCGCTCAGTGCTCTTGTAATTGTCCTTGTGCTGCTCCCAATAGGCCTTGATTTCTTCTTCCGTAGCAGCGGCGGGGGCGGGCAGGGTGTCCTTGGCCAGCCAGGCGGTCTTGCCGCGCATCTGCTGGTGCATCACGTCCACCAGGTCGCTGGTGCTCTTGCTCTGCAGCTGCAGGCCATCCGTCATCAGGTTGCCCACGGCCTCCCACACCATCATGTCGGCAATCACGCTGCGGAATGCTTTCTCCTGCTGGTGGTTGGCCGCGCCGTTGCGGAAACCGGTGAGCCGCTGGTAGAGCTCCTGGTCAAAGCTGCCATCGGTCTTCTTGAACACGGGCATAGCCTGCAGATAGGCGTCAATCTGCTCTTTGGAGGGGGAAATGCCCAGCTCCTCTGCCTGCGCCTGGATGACCGCGCGGTTCACGGCCGTGTTCACCGCACCGTCATCGGCAAAGCCATAGCTCCAGCTCTGGTACATGTTACCCAGGAACTGGATGAACTGGTCATACTCCGGGTGCTGGGAGGTCCAGGCCTGAAGGGCTGCCATTTCGGCATCATCCAGCTCCTCGTTTTCGTTCTTATCGAACATGTTGCGCAGCTTGCTGCTGGTGTTGTTGTGCAGCGTCTGCACATAGTGCTGACCATTTTCACCCAGACCGGCGGTCTCCGGGTAGGAGTACCCCGTGCCGTTTACCTGAATATAATAGTCCTTGACGAACATGCTGCCGCGGTCACCGTAGTCCATCATCAGCAGACCAAGACCTACGCCGGCCACCACGATGAGTACGAGAAGCGAGTTTTTACGGATGAATTCGAGTGCGCTCATGATGAAAATGTGCTAATGCGGCTATTCTACGCTTTTCCCTCGTCGTTGCAAGCCAGAAAACCCCTCCGCTGTGTCATTATGGCGGGGCGGGGCAGGCGGATTACTTCTCCTGCTCGCGGATGTAGGCAATCTCTTTTTTGAGAATGGAGCCCACGCGGTGCTTGGCCAGATACACCTGGGCCATGCTCACCCCCAGCCGGCGGCGCACGTCTGTGGCGCTCATGCCTTGCAGCACATTATAATCAAAAATCTGGAACTGGCGGGGCGATACGCGCATCTTCACGCGCTCCAGTGCAGCCTTCATCACATTCTGCTGCCATTCCCGCTCCCATATCTCCGTGAAATTATTGCCGGAGGTGTCCGGCACGTTCTCCACCGGTTCGCGGGCAGGCGTGGCGTCCCCCGTGCTCGTGGCGGGCTGGGGGGCTTTGCCTCTCATGCGGAATTGGTCGTTGATGCGCCAGCGCGTCACATTCCAGAGCCACATCTTGAACGAACCCCGCTCCGGGTCGTACGCATTTTTGAGACTCTGCTTGGCAATGGTCAGCACCGTTTCCTGCACCACATCCCAGGCTTCGTCCTCCCGGAGCCCGGCCTTGATAGCCACGGAGTAGATGAGGCGCCAGTATGTGCGGTAGAATTCATCCCAGCTCCGTTGGTCTTTCCAATCGCCCAGGCGCATGATGAGACTACGCCGCGTGCGGGCAGCGAGCTTTTCGAGCTCGTTGTCGCCGGGGCTGGTCATGGAATCTTCTGGTTGCACTCGCTTGCCATGGTATCAGAAAAAATCAGGAACGCAAGCCAGAAGTACACGGCTTTACCACATTTGGCCTACATGGCTCCCCTCTCAGCCCGATAAATGGGAATTTGTGGGGGAACTCTGTCGGAGCACGGGACTTCAGTCCCGATTGGAAGCACCGTTATTTCGGGACTGAAGTCCCGTGCCCCGACAACGACAAACATCAATTTGTCGTTGAGTCCAAGCAATATTCTTTAATTGCCACACATTAATCCTTGATTGCCGGGGGGTATTTCACCTGCATTTTCTTTTGCCGCTTGTAAGCAAAAACACCCCCGCGGCATGGCGCTGCGGGGGTGTGGAAAGGTGGTTGCGCTGGTTTTAGTGGGCGCAGGCGGGGCAGGCCCAGTTGGCGCGGATATCGGCAAAGAAATCGTTGCCCTTGTCATCCACCAGGATGTAGGCCGGGAAGTCCTTCACCGTAATCTTCCAGATGGCTTCCATGCCCAGCTCGGGGTACTCGATGCACTCGATGGAAGTGATGCAGTTCCTGGCCAGGTCGGCAGCCACACCGCCGATAGAGCCCAGGTAGAAACCGCCGAACTTCTGGCAGGAATCCGTCACGCACTGGGCGCGGTTGCCCTTGGCAATCATGATCATGCTGCCGCCGTGGCTCTGGAAGAGCTCCACGTAGGAATCCATGCGGCCGGCGGTGGTGGGACCGAAGGAACCGGAGGGGTAGCCCTCGGGCGTCTTGGCCGGACCGGCGTAGTAGATGGGGTGGTCCTTGATGTACTGCGGCAGCTCTTTGCCGGCATCAATGAGTTCCTTGAGCTTGGCGTGGGCAATATCGCGGCCCACGATGATGGTGCCGGTGAGGGAGAGGCGCGTCTTGACCGGGTACTTCGTCAGCTCGGCCAGCACTTCCTTCATCGGGCGGTCCAGGTCAATCGGCACACCCTCGCTCTTGGTCTCGCGGAACTCGGCGGGAATGTACTTGCCCGGGTCGTACTCCAGCTCCTCGATGAAGATACCCTCCGGGGTAATCTTGGCCTTGGCGTTGCGGTCGGCAGAGCAGGATACACCCAGCGCCACCGGGCAGGAAGCACCATGGCGCGGCAGACGCACCACGCGCACATCCAGCGCAAAGGCCTTGCCGCCGAACTGGGCACCCAGCCCCAGCTTCTCAGCCTCGAGCTTCAGCTCGTTCTCCAGCTCCACATCGCGGAAAGCGCGGCCGTGCTCGTTGCCGGTGGTGGGCAGGGCATCATAATACTTGGTAGAGGCCAGCTTCACCGTCTTCAGGCAGAGCTCGGCGCTCGTGCCACCCACCACAAAGGCCACATGGTAGGGCGGGCAGGCAGCCGTGCCCAGCGTGCTCATCTTCTCCACCATGAACTTCTTGAGCGAAGCCGGGTTCAGCAGCGCCTTCGTCTCCTGGTAGAGATAGGTCTTGTTGGCAGAGCCGCCACCCTTCGCGATGAACAGGAAATCGTACTCCATGCCGTGGTCCGTCGCAAAAAGGTCAATCTGCGCCGGCAGGTTCGTGCGCGTGTTGATTTCCTTGTACATATCCAGCGCCACATTCTGGGAGTAGCGCAGGTTGTTCTTCGTGTAGCAATCGTATGCACCGCGGGAGATATACTCCGCATCGTTGTAGCCGGTCCACACCTGCTGGCCCTTCTTGCCCACGCAGATGGCGGTGCCCGTGTCCTGGCAGAGCGGCAGCACCCCCTGGGCGGCCACTTCGGCATTGCGCAGCATCGTCAGCGCCACGCTCTTATCATTCTCGGACGCCGTCGGATCCAGCAGAATAGCCTGCACCATCTTCAGGTGCTCCGGGCGCAGGTAGAAAGCCACATCGTGCCACGCGGTCTCCGCCAGCAGACGCAGACCCTCCGGCTCAACCTTGAGGATCGGCTTGCCTTCAAACTCACTCACGCTCACATAATCCTTCGTGAGCAGACGATACTTCGTCGTGTCTTCCCCCATGGGGAACATTTCCTGGTAGACAAAAGGAGGTGTTGCCATAACGCAAGCCATTATACCCGCTTCCCCCTCGCTTTTCCAGCCTAAAGTGAAATTACCACCCGCTTCTCCGCCTCAAAATAAAAAAATGCATCCAAATGCAAAATTTGGCTTGCATTCCTTCGCGCAACCGTGTATATTGCCCTCGCACTCCGGTGCAAGCTCAAACGGTGACCTTAGTTCAGCGGTAGAGCCCCAGATTGTGGTTCTGGTAGTCATGGGTTCGAATCCCATAGGTCACCCGCAGAGCGGGTCACGTACAAAAAACGTGACCCGCTCTTCATTTTTGCGCAATTCATTCTATTTGTACAGCTTAACGCGCACTCCCTTGCATGTGTTGTAGCCCGGTTTCGCCATGCTTCAACACCTTTCCTACCCCATTCCCTCATATCAGGCACTCCCGCGCACTCTGCACTTCGTGACCCGCTTTGGCTTATACTAAAGGGGGTCGAATGCGTTGGTAGCATTTGATAATCAATAGTAAGCGTTTGCTCTCTTTTTGCAGTCCTCGATAAAATACATCCAGACAATTTTTCGCAAAAATGCAAAACGTATTTATAACAAGAATATTATAAGTTTTCCGGGACATATTGTCTACGAATCGCAAATTGGGGCACCCGGAATAGCGCATGCCATTCCGTCCTTCTTATTTTGCTGCTCAGCAACCTCAATGGTGGCTAATAGGAGCGTTTGCCATCAACTTTTATTGCAGCGGGTAATGCGTTTTACCCGCCGCCCGTTCAAGCCCACCCCCGAATCTCCGTCAAAGGCAACATTTTCTTTGACAAATTATACAAGAATGCTAGAATGACCATCGAATCAACTAATAGAAATAATTATGTTTACTCAAACCACAACATGTCCTCACTGTAATCATGCCAACACAATCGATTTTGAAGATTGTGTTGTGAGTTCTTCAATCGAAGAAAGGAATATGGGGGCAGAAACGCAATACGACATTGAGGCAACAGATTTGATTTGTGATAAATGTGGCAAATCTTTCGATGTAAATGGCTCAATATTTGAATACCCGGAAGGAGTTTGTAATTGCGTGGATTTAGAAGTCACAAAGCGCTAATAAGCAGAAGAAAATCACCAGTATTAATCTGGTGATTTTTTATCGAACGAGTTGTTATCGTTTATTTTTTATTTCATTGATATGCTGGATGTTTAGTCTTCAGCTTCCCTTGTGAAGTGGAAGCTCAGCTCGGCTATTTCTCCATAGCGGCGTTCAAGGAACTTGTGTACGCCCCAGGGGATGATATCTTCGTCAATCTTGACCTCGACTCGTTTGTACTCATTCTCCTTTACCTGCTTGAAGTGCGCTTCGATGTATACTTTCATTTCCTCTTGTGTGTGGATTGAAGCCTTGGTGTTTCGGGCTGGTTGCCGCCGCCCTCAGCGGGAGGCGGGTTCCCAGCCCTCGATTTTGATGTTGGTCACGATGCCGTAATTTTCATACAGGCTGATGATTTCGCGGTCGGCCATCCCCTGTAGGAACTCGTGGTAGCCGTTGTCGGATTCTTCCCCGGCTTCCAACTCCTTGCGGTAGCTGTCGGCTTGCGCCTTGTTCTCCTCGTAGGTGTTCAGGGTGTCGGCGATTTCCTCCAGCTCGTATTCATCGTAGTTGGCGGGGGTGATGCCGTAGGCTTCCAGCTTGTCTGCGTGCTCGTTATTCATTGCTACTTAGTGCTTTTATCTATGGTGAAAGTATAGCAGATTGCGCACAATATGCAAGGACTTTTTACCTTTTTCTTTTGTCTTTTTGCACTTATCTGCAATGACTTACAGCTTACTTGGAATCATCTGCCCGCTTATCCATAAACTCCTCGTGCGCACGTTTCACGAACGGACAATTCGCACACTTGTTCTCGGCTTCGAGTCGCAGCTTGCGCTCTTGGTCGTAGAGGTGTTCATAGCGTTCGGCTCGCTTCATTTCGCGCCAGAGGAAGATACCCATGATGGCACCCACAGAGGCACCATTCTGGATGTATTCGATG
>JAFSFD010000045.1 GCA_017435365.1 Akkermansia sp.
AACGGGCGGCACGGGGCGGATTTTGGCGGACTTTGGCGGGGTAAAATGTGCCTTCCGTAGTGTTGCGTTACGTGTTTATTTTTCGCGCTTTACAATGTTGTAAAAGGAGTGCAAGCGCAAAATATACTATACATTACGAATTACGAGTTACGAATATACGAAGTAGAAAGCTTCGCGGGCAGCACTTTCTAGGGTTCCAACATATATTTGCCTTGCTTGTGACGGGGAATAGTATATAATAAGCCGAGTAGCTATGATTGAGCAATTACGCATGAGACTTCTGGACCGGGAGAACCCGGTGCGCATTCATCTTATCGGCGTTGCAGGTGCCGGCATGAGCGGCATTGCGCGCATGCTTCTGGAAATGGGGCATCGGGTGAGCGGTTGCGACCGCGTCACCAGTGAAGAAACGGAGAGACTGCAGCAGAGCGGCCTGAAGTTTGCCTGTCCGCACAGCGCAGATGCTGTGGCCGATGCGGAAATTGTCATCTACTCCAGCGCCATCCGCGAGGACAACGTGGCCCTGGCCGCTGCGCGCAAGCTGGGCAGCCTGTGCCTGCGTCGCGCAGAGTGCCTGGCCGCCATCCTGAACAACAAGAAGGGCGTGGTCGTGGCCGGCACGCACGGCAAGACCACCACCTCCGCCCTCACGGCCCACCTGCTGCGCGAGGCCCGCCTGCGCCCCTGCCACTACGTGGGCGCTGAAATCCCCGTGCTGGGAGCCAATGCCCACTGGAATGCAGACAGTGACTACCTGGTAGCCGAGGGTGATGAATCTGACGGCACGCTGGTGAACTACATCCCGGAGCACAGCATCGTGCTGAATGTGGAGGCGGAGCACCTGGATTTCTACCGAGACCTGGACCACATCAAGGAAGTGTTCCACACACTCTGCCGCCAGACCCGCGGCACCATCTTCTACTGCAAGAGCGATGCCGGCGCCGCTGATGTGTGCAGCCAGTACCCGAACAGCGTTTCCTACGGCTGGCAGGATGCCGACTACACCGCCACCAATGTGACCGTGAAACGCGGCCGCACGCTCTACACTATCACCCACAAGGGCGAGAAACTCGGCCGCGTGGAGCTGGGCATCCCCGGCCGCCACAATGTGCTCAACTCCCTGGCCGCCACGGCAGCCGCGCTGGAGATGGGGGCAGACTTCGCCAGCATAGCCCGCGGACTGGCCTCCTTCGCCGGCGCCCGCCGCCGTTTCGAGACCAAGTATCTCTCCAAGGATTACCGCATCGTGGACGACTACGGCCACCACCCCACCGAGATTGAGGCCACGGTGCAGACCGCGCAGAGCCTGAAGCCGGATAGACTGGTCATCTTCTTCCAGCCGCACCGCTACACCCGCACCAAACTGCTCCGCGATGATTTCGGCCGCGTGCTGCAGAATGTGGACAAGCTCTTCGTGGCAGATGTGTACCCCGCCAGCGAGCTGCCCATCCCCGGTATCTCCGGCCAGACCATCGTGGACGCCGTGCTGGAGCACGGCCCGGTGGATGCCACCTTCCTGCCGGACATGCCGCAGGCGCACCACGTAGTGGGCAACCAGCTGAAGCCCGGTGACCTCTTCCTGACCCTGGGTGCAGGCAATGTGCACGAGGCCGGCGCGAAGATTGCAAAGGACCTGCGCATTCTCACCGAAATGCAGGCCGAATGCGGCAAGGACTTCCCGGCCCGCCTGTACGAACCGATGCGCCAGCACACCACACTGGGTGTGGGCGGCGTCGCCCAGTACTGGATTGAGCCCAACACCATCCAGACCATGCAGGACGTGGTGAACTACTTCAAGGACCGCAACATCCCGGTGCATGTGGTGGGCCGCGGCTCCAACCTGGTGGTGCGCGAAGGCGGTATCCGCGGCGCGGTCATCCACCCCAACGGCGGCGAGTTCGACCGGCTGGAGCTCGTGAACTCCACCACCATCGTGGCCGGTGCCGGTGTGAAGCTCAAGAAGCTGGCCGCCTTTGCCGCGAAGAACGGGCTCTCCGGCTTCGAGTGGATGGACGGCATCCCCGGCTGCGTGGGCGGCAGCCTGCGCATGAACGCCGGCTGCATGGGCGGCGATATGTGGCAGGTGTTCAGCTCCGCCACTGCGCTGGATGAAGATGGCGATGTGGTGCGCTTCCACAAGGATGATATGGAGCCTGCCCGCTACCGCAACATCCCCGACTTTGAGCACAACATGGTGGTGGAGGCAGCCTTCCGCGGCACCCCCGCCGACAAAGCCGCCATCGAAGCCGCCATGGAGGACTACCGCAACCGCCGCAAGAACAGTCAGCCCATCCAGCCCAGCGCAGGCTGCACCTTCCGCAACCCCGCGGAAATCCCCGCCGGCAAGCTTATCGAAGAGCTCGGCCTGAAGGGCTACAGCATCGGCGGTGCCCAGATTTCCACCAAGCACGGCAACTTCATCATCAACACCGGCAATGCCAAGGCTACGGATGTGACCGAGCTGATCAACCACATTGTGCGCACGGCGCAGAAGGAACGCGGTATCCTCCTGCACGAAGAGGTGCAGGTCATCGGCGACCGCGAACCTCAATTCTAATCCCATTTTCCCATGAAAGAACTGAAGAAAGACACGAAGATTGCCCTGCTGATGGGCGGCCCCGGTTCTGAACGCGACGTTTCCATCGCCTCCGGCAACGGCGTGCTGGAAGCCCTGCGCAGCGAAGGCTTCACCCACGTGACCCCCGTGCTGGTAGACAGCGAGCGCCCGGAAATCCCCGAGGGCACAGAGCTGTGCTACAACATGATTCACGGCACCTACGGCGAAGACGGCGGCCTGCAATCCTACTTGGAGGAACTTGGTCTGCCCTACACCGGAGCCGGTTCCGAAACCAGCCGCAACTGCTTCGACAAGGTGCTTACCAAGAAATTCTTCATCGCAGGCCAGGTGCCCACCCCGCTCAGCGAGACCATCGCTGCTGGGCAGATGCCCACCCTGCCCGTTCCCTGCGTCATCAAGCCGCCGTGCGAGGGTTCCTCCGTAGGCGTACACATCGTGCGCGATGCCGCCGAGCTGCCTGCCGCCGTGGAGGATGTCTCCCGGTACGGCAAGGAAATCCTGGTGGAGGAATACATCAAGGGCAAGGAGCTCACCGTGGCTATTTTCAACGGCGAGGCACTGCCGGTTGTCCATATCTGCCCGCGCAGCGGATTCTATGATATGAACAACAAGTACCCCTCCCTCTATGGCGGTGTCGGTTCGGACTACATCTGCCCGGCCGATATCAGTGAGGAAGAGACCAAGGCCGTGCAGGCCGCAGCCGTGGCTGCCTACAAGGCGCTGAACGTGGAAGTCTACGGCCGCGTGGACGTACTGCTCACGGATGACGGCAAGCCCTATGTGCTGGAAATCAACACCATTCCGGGCATGACGGGGGCCTCCCTCTTCCCCAAGGCAGCGAAGGCGGCCGGTATCTCCTACGGTGAACTCTGCACCCGCATTGCGGAAGTTTCCCTGAACCAGCCGCGAGGCTGATCCACGCGGAATCTTCATGGCAAAACGCAACCAATACCGCACGCACTATGGCGAAGGCCGCCCGGCCTCCGCCAATGTGCGGCTGTTGGAAGCCGCGCTCACGCTCAAACAGCGCTTCTTCAGCAAGGTGGCCCTGCGCCGCGGCCTGAGGCGCCTGCGCCGCTGGGGGCTCATCCTGCTCATCATCATTCCCATTATTGCCGGGCTCATCTGGGGCGGCATGACCGCTGTGGAAAAGGCATACAGCCTCAGCATCGACAAAGTGACCTTCGATGCCCGCCAGAAGCTCATCAGCAAGGAACAAGCCCTGCAGATTCTCGGCATTGAAGGCTCCATCAACATGGCTACGCTGAACACCGGCGCCTTGAAAGCCAGACTGGAAGCAACCCCCTGCATCGAATCCGCTGATATCCGCGCCGAGCTGCCGGACACCCTCCACATCGAAATCAACGAGCGCATTCCCGTGGTCTACGTGGAGCAGGCCAGCGGCGCCGAAACCGGCAACCGCGTGCGGTTCTTCATGGATCCGAACGGTCACCTCTTCCCCGTCATGCCCGAGTATCACCGCAACTTCATGGGCGTGCCCGTCTGGTATCTGCAGCCCGGCGATGTGGCCGAATTTACTGCCGGCACCGTGGTAAGCGCTGACAAGCGCCGCCCTATCGTAGAGCTGGTGGCCGCCGCCAACATGTACAGCCTGGTGGAAATTCCGGCCATCCGCGAAATTTTCCGCCCAAAGGACTGGAAAATCATAGCCACCCTCGAGGGCGGGGCCGAGGTGCTCATGCAGGTCTATGACATCAAGGGCCAGATGGAGCGCCTCTCCATGATTCTGGAACACTGCCGCGCCACCCAGCGCCGCCCCCGCAGTATCAACGTCATCCCCCGCATCAATCCCACTGTCATCTACGCCGGGGAACCGGGCTCCTGATTGAGCCCGGCACAGTAAGCACTAAAACAGGAAAGGGTTATGCTCACCGGCATAACCCTTTCCTTTTCCACTACCACAGACGGGACTCGAACCCGTACGATGTCATCCATCGGGAGATTTTAAGTCTCCTGCGTCTACCATTCCGCCACTGTGGCAGATGACGGATTGAATTGAACCACATTCCGCCTGCCAATGCAAGCAAAAAGCAACCAAAGTCTGAACTCGGTGAGCGATAAATTGATGTTTGACGTTGTCGGAGCACGGGACTTTAGTCCCGAAATCACGGTGCACATAATCGGGACTGAAGTCCCATGCTCCGAAAAAGTTTCCCCACAAATTCCAATTTACCGATTCATGCCCGGCACAAAAAAAACTGCCCCGTTCCGGATGGGGGAACGGGGCGGTTGTTGACTGTTTGAGGATATTACACGTCGACCACCACGTCGTCGTCATTGTCCTCGCCACCATGAGCCAGGATGAACTGCAGGTCGTTGAGGTCGAGGCTGGAGGCAAAGCCTTCATCTCCAAGTACATTCGTAACGAGCTGGTTCTTCTGGTGCTGAAGCACGCGAATCTTCTCTTCCACGGAATCGCGGGTAAGCAGGCGGTAGGCAATCACCTTGTTCTTCTGGCCGATTCGGTGCGTACGGTCGATGGCCTGGCTTTCCACAGCGGGGTTCCACCATGGGTCGTAGAGGATGACGTAGGAGGCCGAGGTAAGGTTAAGACCGGCGCCGCCCGCCTTGAGGGAAAGCAGGAACACGCTGGGTTCCTTGGTGGTCTGGAACTTCTCAATCTCAGCCTTGCGGTCCTTGGTCTGGCCGGTGAGGTAGTTGTACGGGTGGTTGTTCTCCTCCAGCTTGCCCTTGATAATCTCGAGCATGGAAACGAACTGGGAGAACACCAGCACCTTGTGACCTTCCTCACGCAGCTGGTCGAGCAGGTAGAAGAGCGCGGTAAGCTTGGCGCTGTCCTCCTTGGCATACTTGGGATCCACCAGGCCGGGGTGACAGCAGATCTGGCGCAGGCGCATAAGCCCCTGCAGAATGGCAAAGGAGTTCTTCTTCACCGATTCGTCGGAGTCCACCCCGAGAAGGGCTTTCTGGATGCGGCGCAGCTCGGCCTTGTACAGCTGGCGCTGAATGCCTTCCATCTTGGCGTACACCTCCTCTTCGGTGCGCGGCGGCAGGTCCTTGGCCACCTGCTGCTTGGTGCGGCGCAGAAGGAAGGGCTTGAGACGCGCGGCCAGGCGGTTCTGGCTCTGGGAATCCTTGCGCTTGTCGAAACGCTTCTTGAAGTAGGCGCGGCTGCCCAGCACGCCGGGCATGGCGAAAGCCATGAGCGACCACATATCCAGCAGGCGGTTTTCGATAGGCGTACCGGAGAGCACCAGGCGGTTATACGCATTGATTTCGCGGGCTGCCTTGGCGGCCTTGGAATCCGGGTTTTTAATCTGCTGGCCTTCGTCCAGAATGACGGTGAGCCACTTGATGGCGTTTATCTGTTCGCCGCAGACGCGGAGCTGGGCGTAGTTGATAACGACCATATCGTAGTTCGCAAGGATGTTCTCCGTATCGGCCTGTTCCTTGTTGCGGATGACCATGACGCGCACCCCGGGGGCGAACTTCTCCGTTTCGCTGGCCCACACATCCAGCACGGACTTGGGGCACACGATGAGCACCGGCGGAATCACCACCTTCTTGCGGCCCTGCTTGTTGCGGCGCACGTAGTCCTCGCGCAGCCACAGCATGTAGGTGATGGACTGGATGGTCTTACCCAGACCCATGTCGTCCGCCAGGATACCGCCGAAGCCGTTCTCTGCCAGGTAGGCCAGGAAATGGAAGCCTTCAATCTGGTACGGGCGCAGAGTAGCCTGCAGGGTGGAGGGCACATCCGGCTTCACGTCAATCTTGATTTCAGCCGTGCGCTCCTTGATGCGCTGCCAGGCCTTCGGGTCGAACACCTCTGCGGCGCGCGGGTCGGCCAGCTGCAGGGCGTGCATGCGGTGCGTCTCGCCGGAAAGGTCGAAGGGATCCAGACCAAGCTTGGTAACGGCATCTCGCTGGGCATCGTCCAGCTTGATTTCAAGGCGCATCCAGCGGCCATCGTCCATGCGCACATAGCCGCCGCGGGCGGAAACGAGGGAGCGGATCTGCTCCTTGGTGAGGGTGACGCCCTCCACATCGATGACCACGCGCAGGTCGAACCAGTCGATTTCCTGATTCACCACCTCGAAGCGGATGGCGGCGGCCACCGGGTCGGCCAGCAGGGATTTCAGGTTCTCGTCCATCTCCACGTTGATGGTCTCCGGGATATTCCTGGCCCATTCGGCAAACTTCTCCGGGAACTGCTTGGTGATGCGGCTCTTGAAAGCCTCCATCTGCGTGTCGTAGGTGAAGTTCATCTCCTCCAGCAGCCCGGGGATGGGGTAGAGGAAATCGCGGATGAAGCGGAGCAGCGTATGGTCTTTCACCGGCTGCTGCTCAATGAGCTCCCAATCATCCTTGCCGAGACGCTCGCGACGGCGGCCCGGGTCGTCCTGGGCATTCACCTCCAGCAGCACGTGCTCAGTATCCGCGCTGGTCAGGCCTCGCACAATCTTCATGCTGAAGGTGGGCTTCATCTCGATATCGATGACGCGCTCCTCCATGCTCGGCGGCAGCGTAGCACCAATCTTTCGCAGGAACTCCACACCGTCCAGGCTGTCAATCACCGTCTTGGGAATGGAGTAGCGGGGCTCCACTTCGGTGCTTTCCAGCCAGCGGGGCGGGCCGGGGAACACGGTTTCGTCGGACTGGTAGAGCTCCACCTGCCCCGGCAGCTGGCGCACGGAGTGGGTCACATGCACCCCGGCAGCCGTGACCAGCTGCAGGCCGTAGCAATCCGGCACGATGGGGTCGTCTATACAAATCCATTTGAGCGGCTCGCGCACCACCTTGAAGTAGCATTCATCCAGATTCACCAGGTAGCCCTTCAGCGCAGGCTGGTGGAACAGGATGTTCATCACGCGGCAGGCGGCTTCGTCATCCAGGTCGAGGATGACGGTATCCTGCCGCTCGGCATAGTCGCGCAGCACATTGAGCAGAATATCCGTCTGCGGGTCGCACTTCAGCGCACCATTCAGGAATTCAGAGAGGATGGCATCCAGCTGCCCGCGCTCGCGGATGGAAATCCAGTCTTCCTTTTCCTCGAAGCGGTACTCAAAGCGCGCTTCATTGATGGTGGAGACCAGGCGCATGTAGAGCGGGTGGCGCGGCGGCTGCGGCGGGCGCTCGTTCACGCTCTGGATGCGCTCGTACCAGGTGCCGACCTCCTTCTCACGCTCCCATTCGGAGATGCGCTTCTGCACCTTTTCCAGGTCGGTCACCACATTCATGAACTCCGGATAAGCGATACGCTTTTTGGTGAAGGCGTAGGCAATATAGTTCCAGAATTCGAGGATATTGCGAGGCGGGGTGGGCCAGAGCTCCAGGGCCTCATACCCCGTAATCTCCCAGCGGGGGTTGAGACGCACCAGGTCATGGTCATGAATTTCCTGCTCAATGGCAAAGCGGCGGTAGCGCTTCTCCAGCTTCGTCACGTAATCAGACTCGCGGTCATCCAGGTCGCGGTTCAGCTTCTCCTCCAGCAGGTCAGAAAGGGGAACTTCGTTCAGCTCGTTCGGGCTCTCCGGCATATTGGCACCGCGGTACATGCGCTCCACCATGGTGGCAATAAGGCAGGCACCGGCAACGCGCGCATCCTCTGCCGAGCAGGAACCGAACCAGCGGTTGCCCTGCAGGCGCAGGCTCGTGCGGAAAACGCCCACTCTCGTTTCAACTCGCCCCTGGATGTAGAGGTGGTTGCCGAAAATTTGCGTCACAGCCCCATCTTTCTGGAGCTTTTCGCCCGCGTTGCGCACCTGCTCGGAGTAGGCGTTCAGGAAATTAAGCGTCGCGCGGTCGGGATTGAGTGCAGAACTTAACATAATGATGTAAGGGAGATTAGGAACGGATGCCCAGCCGGGTGTATACAGTCCACCTCTTGTTGCGCATCGCGTGCATGGTGTAATAATAGCACACCAGAAGGTATTTTGCAAGATGTCAGAGAAAGAAATTTCGCTTTTTTTCCTTATTTTTAGCCGGATTGGGCGCGATTTATCACGCTGACATCCGGGAGTCTTGCCAAATTTGCGCGGGTGCGCTATGCTGCGTGCGTGTACACGAGATTGCTCCGGCTCCACCTGTTCTGCCTGTTTCTGCTGTGCTGCACGGCCTGTTCCCAGCTGCCCCCGGCCAGCAGCCAGGCCATCATCGGCATTGCAGATGACTGGAACTCTTCCCATGTGACCCTTACTTTGGTTGAGAAAAATGCTGCCGGCAAATGGCAGCGGGTGCTGGGGCCCTACCCCGGGCGACTGGGGAGCAACGGCTGCGTGTGGGGGCTGGGCATGCACAGCAACCCCACCGGCGCCACAACCAAGAAGGAGGGAGACGGCCGCTCCCCCGCCGGCATCTTCTCCCTGGGCGGGCTCTGGGTGAACAACCCCACCCCGGTGCAGCACGACCCCGCCATTCCCTACGTGCAGGTAGGGCCGAATGATTTGTGGATAAGCGACCCGCGCCTGCCGCACCTCTACAACCGCCACCTGAGGCTCGACCACCCCGCCGCCACCCCCTGGGAGCTGCACGAGCAGATGCGCCAGTCCGATTACCCGCACAGCATCAAGCTGCTCGTACACCACAACACGCCCGAGAGTGTAGGCAACCCCATCGTGGGCGCCGGCTCCTCCATCTTCTTCCACATCTGGCGGCGGGACGGCGCCGCCCCCACCGCCGGCTGCACCAGCATGCATGAGCAGCACCTGCGCCAGTTCATCGCCCGGCTCCGGGCCGACCGCAAGCCCGTCTATATCCTCCTGCCCCGCAGCGAATACACCCGCCGCCGCAAAAGCTGGAACCTGCCCTGAGGCATCAATCGCACTCCACCGGCTGCACGCGCATGCCGGTATAGGTATCAAGGGTCACCAGGCCCAGGCGGCCATACAGGGGATGCTCCGGGCAATGGAAAGCCAGCATTCCCTGCTCCCGCTGAATCGGGATGCGGTGGAGCTGGCGGGTGCGGTCATCGGAATCGCACATGTAAATGGCAGTTATCTGCGGCTGGCCATCTGCCCCGGTTTCCACATCGATGCCCCACACATTGATGGAATGCATGAAGCGGCTGCCATTCGGCCGGCGGCAGGAGGCGCCCAGCCAGAAGGCATCTCCCCTGCCGAAACCACGGAGCAGCACGGCCGTGAGTGAATCGGCGGTCACGTCAGCCCCACGGCCATTGTACAGCAACTGCTCCGGCTCAGGGCCTGCGCTGCGGTAAAAACCGCCGAGCGACTCATTGCGAATGGCAGCACAGCGAAAACCATCGCCGGGATTCTGCTGCACATACTGCCCGCTGAACCACCAGCGGATTCCCTGGTCGGGGTCGCTTCCTTCGTTTTCAAATGCTTCCCGGAAGGTGAACCACACCTTCTCTCCGGTGGGTGTTCCCTGGGGCACAAGCTTCGCATTCTGGTCCTGCCACCAGGCCAGCAGGTTGGAGGCAGCCACCGCCCAGCAGAGTAAGTCATCCCCGGAATCACCGCGCTTGAAGGTCTTGTTGAAATCATACCACCCGGCCTCTCCCGAAACACCGGCAGCCCACAGAGTGGCGGCCTGCAGCGGCGCTACCCACACGAAAGCACTGCATAATGAAATAACAAGGCTCCTCATCATATCCGCATCTGGCCCCCTTATACCACATATCCCCGGGGCAGGCAACACCAATCAATCAAAAGCCCTGCACGGGTCACCGTGCAGGGCTTTATCTATTTATTCCGCTCCGGCCGCGGCTCGAACGCGGGACCCCAAGCTTAGAAGGCTCGTGCTCTATCCAACTGAGCTACCGGAGCAGCGGAGCGCGCCTATCCTACCACCCGTGCCGTCACTTGGCAAGCTTTTATTTGACATTCGGCAAGTCAACTGCTACGATAAGGGCGCGTGGCGAAGCCGCTCACAGAGATTGTTGCGAAATCCCCTGCCTTTGCCGGGGAGCTCGAGAGACTGCGCCGCGAGGGTTCAAAGGAAGAACCCCTGGTGCTGGAGCGCGTGAGCCCCGCCGCCTTTTCCTTTGTGGCGGCCATGGTGGCTGCCGCTTCCGATGCGCCCCGCCGCGTGTGGGTGGTGGCCGATGCCCTGCCCGTGCAGGAACGCCTGGCTGCGGAATGGCGTCTCTGGCAGGGTCCGCAGGCGGTCTTTGTGCCGGAGCAGGAAATCCACATCAACAACGGTATCTCCGACCCCGACCTGGCCGCCGAGCGGCTGGAAGCCCTGCGCGCCATCTCCGGCCCGCCGAAAGAAACGCAGGCGGTCATCGTCACCGCAGCGGCGCTGCAGCAGGCGGCTCCCAGTTTTGCCGCAGGCGGCGGCTTCACCCTCACCCTGCGGGTGGAGCACGAATACCCGCTGGATGACGTGTGCACCGCTCTGCTCGACCACGATTTCGAGCGCGTGGACCAAGTGACAGGACGCGGCGAATGGAGCCTGCGCGGCGGTATTCTGGACGTCTTTCCCCTGCAGTCGGCCTGGCCGCTGCGAATCGAATTCTTCGGGGATGAGGTGGAGAGCATCCGCGCCTTCGATATCGATTCCCAGCTCTCGTTCAAAAAGCTGGAGACCGCCGACCTGGTGCTGGATGAACCGGAGGCGGACAAGCCGCTGGGCGATTGGATTGACAAGGACGACTGGGTTATCAGCCTGCCGGGCTGTGGCGTGCCGGGGCATGTGCTGGTGTACGAGCTCCCGCCGGACCGCGAGGAAGTGCTGCCGGACATCAACACCGTGAACGCCGGCGATGGCACCGCCATCTTCGGCACCCCGCTGGGCAGTTTCGAGACCGGCGACTTTGTGATGCAGGAGGCCCGCCGCCAGCTGGCCGGCATGGAGCTGCGCAAGTGGCGCGAGCAGAAGTGGCGCGTGGTCATGTTCTTCCCCCACGAGGGTGAAAAAGAACGATTCGAGGAAATCTGCGGCGAGGATGATGCCTGGTCCGGCGTACAGAGCCGGGATGGCGACCTGCCCCTGGGCTTCTCCATCCCCGGCGCTAAGCTCGCCATCCTCTCTGCGGCAGAAATCTTCGGCCGCTACTCCACACCCCGCAACCGCAAGCAGGACGACCGGGCTGACCGCATGCGCCGCGAGCGCGCCCAGGCCCCGCTCCGCGAAATCGAGGCGGGTGACTTCGTCATCCATGCCTCACATGGTCTCGGTAAGTTCGTGGGCATCGTGCGCGATGAAAAGAGCGGCGAGGAGGAGATTCACATCAAATATGCCGATGGCGTGCTGCTGCGCATTCCGCTGCAGCAAAGCCACCTGGTGTCTAAATACGTAGGACTGGGCGCGAGGACCCCGGAACTCAGCAAGCTGGGGGATGCCCGCTGGCGCCGCGCCTGCCAGGCTGCGGAAAAAGCGGTTATGGACTATGCCGCCCAGCTGCTGGAGGTGCAGGCTGAGCGAGAGAGCAACACGGGCTATGCCCACCCGGCAGATTCCGGCTGGATGTGGCAGTTCGAATCCAGCTTCCCCTACCGCGAAACACCCGACCAGCTCCGCGCCATTTCCCAGACCAAAGCCGACATGGAAAGCGGGCGCCCCATGGACCGCCTCATCTGCGGCGATGTGGGCTTCGGCAAGACGGAAGTGGCCATCCGCGCGGCGTTCAAATGCGTGACCGGCGGCAAGCAGGCCGCCATTCTGGCACCCACCACGGTGCTGGCCGCGCAGCACTACCGCACCTTCCGCGTCCGCATGAGTGAATACCCCGTGCGCATTGAGCTGATGAGCCGCTTCACCCCCGCGAAGAAAATCAAGGAAATCGTGGCCGGCATTGCAGATGGCTCGGTGGATATCGTCATCGGCACCCACCGCGTCATTTCCAAGGATATCAGCTTCAAGAACCTGGGGCTTGCCGTCATCGACGAGGAACAGCGATTCGGCGTGCGCCACAAGGAGCAGTTCAAACGCATGTTCCGCATGGTGGACATGCTCACCCTCTCCGCCACCCCCATCCCCCGCACTCTCTATGTGGCGCTCATGGGCGCACGCGATATGAGCACCATCGAGACCCCGCCGCTGAACCGCCTGCCGGTGCAGACCGCCGTGTGCCCGTACAATGAAAAGCTCATTGCCGACGCCATTGGGCGCGAGCTTGCCCGCAACGGCCAGGTTTTCTTCCTGCACAACCGCGTGCAGAGTATCGAGAAAATGCGCGACGAGCTGCAGCGGCTCGCCCCCAAGGCGCGCATTGTGGTGGGGCATGGGCAGATGGACAAGGGAGAACTGGAACTCATCATGCGCGACTTCGTGGATGGTAAGGCCGATATTCTGCTGGCCACCAGCATCATTGAAAGCGGTATCGACATCCCGAACGCCAACACCATCATCATCGACCGCGCAGACCGCTTCGGGCTGGCAGATTTGTACCAGCTGCGCGGGCGCGTGGGCCGCGGTGGCCACAGGGCCTATGCCTATCTGCTGCTGCCGCGCCAGGCGCTCTGCACAGGAGATGCCCGCAAGCGAGTCTCGGCCATCAAGCAATACACCGAGCTGGGCAGTGGGTTCAAAATCGCCATGCGTGACCTTGAAATCCGCGGTGCCGGCAACCTGCTGGGCACCCAGCAGAGCGGCCACATTGCAGCCATCGGCTTCGAGCTGTACTGCCAGCTGCTCCGCCAATCCATCGAACGGATGCAGGGCAAGATGCCCACCATCCGCGCCGAGGCCACATTCAAGGCAGACTTTATCTGCCTGAGCGAAGCCAGCATGGCCACTCGCGCCGATGCGGATAAACTGCTTGGCGCATTCCTGCCCGCCTCATACATGGAATCCACCAAGGCCCGCATGGAAGCCTACACCCAGCTGGCCCGCGCCTGCACGGTGGACGATGTGGATGACCTGGACCGCCAGTGGCGCGACCGCTTCGGCCCCCTGCCACGCGAAGTAAGCCACCTGCTCACCGTCCACAAAATCCGCATCCTCGCCACCCGGCGCAATATATCCAACGTCGAAATCAGCGGGCAAAAGCTCATGCTCACCCGTAACAACGACTATATCCTCGACAATAAACGATTCCCCCGCCTCCTGAAAATCAAACCGCAGGATAAGCTCCAGGAAGCCTTGCGCATGCTGCAGTGCATGTAAAGCCCCCTTCCCGCCACGAGATGTTCCAGAATCATCCGTGCGTTTATACCCACACGTGTCACTAAGTTTGAGGAAAGTGCCCGATAAATTGGAATTTGTGGGGGAACTCTGTCGGAGCACGGGACTTCAGTCCCGATTGGAAGCACCGTTATTTCGGGACTGAAGTCCCGTGCCCCGACAACGACAAACATCAATTTATCGAGCTGCTGCATGGGACTTCTTCAAAAGGTTGCAGATATTTCTCCTGCTTACAAAATCTTTGGGACAGGTGTGCTTTTATACCGAGAATTTTTGTTTTTTTACTTGACCATAGTACAAATATAGAGTACGCTCCACCTAGACCACACTCTAGCTTATCCGGAGTACGGGAAAAACCAAACCAATAGAACACACACATATGAAAAAAATTCTTCTGAGCGCCGGCATGGTCCTGTTCGCCATGGCTACCCAGGCTACCGCCAACATCACCGGCTACTGGACCACCATCGATGATGAGACCAAGGAAGCCAAGAGCGTGGTGCAGGTATACGAGTACCAGGGTAAGTACTACGGCAAGGTAGTAGAGCTGCTGAAGAATCCCGGAGCCAAGGCCAAGATTAAGGGCAGCCCCGCTATCAAGGGCCTGACCATCATCTGGGATCTGGAGAAGGACGGCGACACTTACAGCGGTGGCGAGATTCTTGACCCGCAGAAGGGCAAAGTCTACGGCTGCGAAATGTGGCGCGAGGGCGAAAAGCTGATTGTGCGTGGCAAGATTGCCTTCCTGGGCCGCAACCAGACCTGGCTGCCGAACAAAACATTCAAGGGCACGGACGCTGCTCCGACCCCGAAAAAGCCTGCTCTGTAAAACAGAGCATTAATGAGAGAGACCGGAGAGGCGGAACGCAAGTTCCGCCTCTCTTCGTTTGATGGGACACCGTTATGATAGCGCCTGAACGATAAATTGGAATTTGTGGGGGAACTCTGTCGGAGCACGGGACTTCAGTCCCGATTGGAAGCACCGTTATTTCGGGACTGAAGTCCCGTGCCCCGACAACGACAATATCAATTTGCACATATATCAGTACACCCAAACAATAAGGTAAAAAAACGCGCATTCTAAAGGGAATGCGCGCTTTGAATCTATTTGTATTGGAACGATTAGATATCCCAGTTATCGAGCCACTTGAAGGAAACGATACGGAATTGACGCCCCATGACCTTGTTGGTATTAGTGAGGCCCTCACCCTTGGTGCCATCGGGGTTGTAATCCACATCCTGCGGGTCGTTGGAGGGATCCACATAGTTCATGGTGCGCTGCACCACAGCCTCGCACCAGGCCTGAGCCAGGATGGCCTTGTTCGGGTTGCGCACGCAACCGTAGGAGCGCACGGTGAAGGTATCATCGCGCACAGTCAGGATATTGCCAAGAGAGGCAAGCACGTCACTCTGAATCAGGTAACCGGGAGCAGCCGTGTGCAGGGAACCCATGCCGGCTGCAGGATTACGGAACATATTGCCGCGGGCCTCAGGCACTTTCACATCGTTGAAATCGCGGTTGATGTCGGTTGCATCGATAGCAGCCTGCAGAGCACCTTTCAGACCATTCTCGCCCTGCTCAAGGCGGCGGTTAATAAAGTCAGACATGCTGAGGAACGGGCCGCGCTTGCGCACCTGCTCCACCATTTCCTCCGCCAGTTTGCGAATGGATTCAGCCTCCAGCATACGCACCTCGCCCCAGGCGGAAGTCAGGCCACCGTCGCGGAAAGAGGTAGAGCCCTGCATCATGCTGTAACCACCCAGGCCATCCACGCTCTTGTCCGTGGTGGAAAGCATGAAGCGGGAGAAGAGCACCTGGTTGTCACTCTTGCCCTCTTCGACGAAAGAGAGTCGGTTATCCTTACCTGCGACCAGCTTGCGCTTGGCGAGGCCCTGCAGCACGGCAGCCCAGGCTTCAACAGACGTGGAGTTCACATTGAAACCACCGTCAATCATCAGGTACTGAGCGATATATTTCCAGCCGTCATCTGCCATGATGCGCTTGATGACCTGCTCATCATTATAGGGTGTATTGACACGCTTGTAACGGGATACAGGGAGCTCTTCGTCACCCTTCAGGAACTTAGTCAGAACCTCCTCAGCCTCAATCTTCCCACCCTTGGTCGGCATATCGGAAACCGAGGAGCAGAACCAGCGATCCCACATGGCATCATTAATCATCAGACCATGGTCAAAGAAATCACCGAAAATCTTGGCATTGGAGGAGAAATCATTGGCTTCCGTGTTATTCTGGAAATAGGTGTACACGTCATCTGCTGGCAAGCAGGGGTCAGCAAAGGCATTGCCGATACCCACGCCGGGCACACCGGCCTGGTACTGCATGCGGCGAAGTGCACTTTGTGTCACATAATTACCGGAAGTGTTCGCCTTATACCAGCCCGGCTGAAGTCGCATGCCGGCAAAACCAGCAAGGGAGAACGGAGGATGCACCGGCAACTCGAGCACGGAAGCAAAGGAAACCTGCTCACCTTCACTGGTAATGCCGAGGAAGCCGTTGCGACCGATGTTATCCATGGGAGCACTATCCATACCGGCACTTACGCGAAGAGCCGCCAACTGGTACGGATGGTATTTACGCATCTGGTCATCGGGGTTAATGATGGCACTGCCCCAGAATGCAGGACTGGAATGCTGCCAGAGCTTGGTGCGGTAGTCGCCAGGGAAAATAACAGAGTTGGTGTGGGAACCAGCCGATTTGGCCACAACACCGACCGCGCCAATGTAGTACGGCACATCGGGGTCATCCTGAGAACCGTCCGTTTTCCATTCTGCATCTTTACCTCCACAAAACTGAGTCTCCTCTTCAGCCACGTTCGTGGGGTCGTACCAACCCAAGACGAAACGCTGGGGGGAAATACCGCGCTTATTCGCACCAGTATCCGCAGCAGAAGCCTGACCGGCGCTGTTATAACCAGTGAAAATAGTGAGACATTCTGCATGCTTAGGAGCAAACCACTTACCGTCTGTACCGCCCGCATTTGGCTCACCCTGTCCAAGACGCAGTTTAACATAGAACTTACCTGCATCAACGTTCGTCTGGCTAGGCAGACCAGGGGTATCAGCGCTGCCTGCACGACCGGAATAGAAACGAGCCTTATATCCGGAAACGGAACTGGGATTGTAGCCAGGTACCCAGGGATTGGAGAAGGGCTTGGAATAATCCTGAGACAGGCGAGCCTTACCGGGAGAGAAGAAAATCACCTCGCCAGGTTCGAACACAATATCGCCGTTCTCATTACCGGACGCAGCCAGGAAATAATCACCATAGTCCTGACCATAACGGTTCTGCTGCATCAGGTAATTGTTCCATCCGTATTTCCAGGTATTAGCCTGAGTCACGCAGTAGGTGTCAATCCAGGTCGTCTTATAAGGAAGAGACTGAGCCCAGAGTTGCTTGCCGCGCACCTTCATAGGCACGTTATACGGATTCCACCACAGGAACATGGGAGCAAAACACATATCCAAGTCATATGTGGCATCTTCTCCAGCCATGGCGGAAGACTCTTTAGTCACCAGACCGAAGTTGGACATGAAGGCCAGAAGCACGGGAGTGCGGGCGTAGCCGGCGGTCTGGCTGCCCTCTTCCATCATGGCACGACTGTCGAAATACGTTTGCCCGGATTCGGTGGCGTTCATTTCATCCGGGTCATCCTTGTAATTCAACTTATCATCAAAAGCAGAACCACTCATGCGGGTATAAGGCTTCTGCAGCTCACCCAGGAGTCGCGCGGTAAAATTCTTAGTATCCTTGGCGGTACCGTCCGGCCAGCAGTTGTAGTAGGCATGCAGGTTCTGCCAGGAACCGATGGGCATATCAGACTCCGTACCCTGGGGCACCTGCTGATTATCGGCGATGGGGCAGTCCTGATTGGTACGCGCAGCAAAGTCAGTACCCTTCAGGCTCTTCTTATTCAGGAGCAGGCAGAGGTCCTGCTTGAAACCACCCATACTCACGTTGATGGGCAGTGAGTAGGAAGTCGTAGTCGCATCAAAGAAATAGGGCATACCTGCAGCGCGGGAAGACGAACCGACAAGCGGCAGAGACGCAAGGGTGACTATACGTGCAGGCTCCTCAATCTCGTCCGGCAGGAAATCCAGGTCACGGTTATCGACAAAGCGGGGGGACGGGGTATCCCAGGTGCGGCGAAGAGCCTCGTACTCGTCTTTGGCTTCCTCCGGGTTCTGTACAGACACCTTGGCTTTCTGATTTTCACCACCAACCCACCAGGCGAAGCAGGCTTCATTCTTACCGGTGGCGGGCATCTTCAGCAAATCGGCATACACATAATGCTGGGCAGAGAGAGACTTGCCGAGGGTACCCTCGCCCACCATGCAGATGCGCTGGCCGGGGGCACGAGTGCAAAGCTGGGCTGCGGCATTCATGGAGCGGGTGGTATTGCGGTCGCGGGCAGAAATCATCCAGCGGCGGAACATATCGGAGCGTCCTTTGGAATAAGTGCCGGAAATCTTGTTACCCAGGCCGGAAACACTCTTGCCGTAGATGGGGCCATCCCAACTGTTCCACACACCGAGCAGGTGCTGAGCAGCGCCACCGTCGTTGTTGCTGAGGATACCGGAGCTGGCCGTCACGCGCTGGTCAGGGCCGAGCTCCACCTGCAACTCACCAATGGCGGCATCAAGGCCGACCAGTGCCTGCTGGCGCGCCTCTGCCTGCAGCATAGTCTGCAACGCAATGCGGTTCTGGGAAGCAGCCGTGGCCATAACCGCCACTGCCAGCATGGCCAGCAGCATCATAAGGGTCAGTGTTGCAATCAGTGCAAACCCCTTCTTCGGGCGTTTGCGACCGGTGGACGAGAGTTTTTGAGTCTGTCTCAATTTCATAGAAAAAAATGCGAGTACTTTCTTACTATACACAAGCCACGCCTTGCGTCAAGCAAATTCAGCCTAAAACAGCACCGAAATCAAGCATACGCAGCAGGCTGAATGCAGCGCGCGCACGTCATTACCAAAAACGAGATTGAACCCGCGCGGCCACTGTGATACAATGCGCGCACGACCATGAATTTAGATGAGCTGAGACAAGGAATCGACGCCGTGGACGCGCAGCTGGTGGAGTTGCTCAAGCAGCGTGCAGCCTACGTACACCAGGTGGGTGAACTCAAAAAGGCCAGCGGAGCCCCCACATTTGTTCCGGAACGAGAAAATGCGCTCATCTCAAAGCTTCTCAAATTGAACGATGGCGTGTTGCCGGAAAAGAGCCTGCTGAGCATCTGGCGGCAGATTGTGAGCTGCTCCTTCAACCTGGAGGGGAACATGCGCATCGGCTACCTGGGGCCGGAGGGCACCTGGAGCCACCAGGCCGCGCTGAGCCGCTTCGGCGACAGTGTGGAGCTGGTGCCCTACTCTTCCTTTGCGCACATCTTTGCCGCAGTGGAGCGCTGCGAAGTGAACTACGGCGTCATTCCGCTGGAAAACAGCACGCATGGCAACGTGGTGCAGGCCATGGATTTCTTCGCCCACACGCACCTGAGCATCTGCGCCCAGGTGCACCAGAGCGTGCAGCACTGCCTCATGGCCAACATCCCCGCCAAGGAAATCCGCACCATCTACTCCCACCCGCAGGTGCTGGGCCAGTGCAGCGTGTGGTTGCAGCAGAATTACCCGGAAGCCGAGCAGATACCCACGGCCAGCAGCACCGCCGCCGCCCGCATGGCCGTGGAGAAAGCTGCCGATGGCGCCGCCGCTCTCGGGAGCCCGCTGGCCGCCAGGCTGCACGGGCTCAACATTCTGGCCGAGCAGGTGCAGGACGTGGCCACCAATACCACACGATTCGTGGTCATCGGCACCCAGAAGACGAAGCCCTGCGGCAAGGACCGCACCACCATCTGCTTCACCGTGCCGCACAAGGCCGGCGGTCTGGTGGATGTGCTGGAGTATTTCCGCACCTACGGCATCAACATATACTGTCTGGATTCCCGCCCCACGCGCGACACAGCATGGGAATACCTCTTCTACATCGATGTGGACGGGCATGAGGCAGCCGAGCCGCTGCGCAGCTGCCTGGCAGAACTGAAAGCTCAGTGCCCCGTGTTCAAAGTGCTGGGCTCCTACCCCGAAAGCTGAATATTATGTCCTTCTCCCTTTCCCAGGCTCAGCAACTCCTCCTGCACGCCCGCCGCAGCGGGCGCCTGCCGCATGCCCTGCTGCTCACCGGCACCCCGGCAGCCGGCACCCACCAGCTGGCGCTTGCCCTTGCTGCCGAGCTGAACGGCACCACCGCCACCACACTGGAAGCGCTGCGCCACCCCATGTGCCGCGTGCTGCGCCCCGGTTCCAAAAGCCGTAAGATTCTCATCGAGGACATCCGCGGCATCGAACCCTTCCTCGCCCTGCGAGCCGAGGAAGGCGCCACCAAATTCATCGTCATCCTCGAGGCCGACCGCATGATGGAAGAAGCCGCCAATGCCTTCCTGAAAACGCTGGAAGAGCCCCCGCCGCAGACCCTCATCATCCTGATTACCGAACAGCCCAGCCGCCTGCTCACCACTATTCTTTCGCGCTGCGTGCGCGTGCCCCTGCACGAGCCGGGCAATACTCTGCACCTCTCGGAAGCCCAGCAGGCCTTCCTGCCCGCAGTGGCTGCGGCCCTGCCCCTGGTCGGGTCCGATGTGGCAGCCCTCGCCCTGCGAGCCGATTTCCAGGCCCTGCTGGCCGAGCGCCGGGAGCAGATTACCAAGCGGCTCACCGCAGCCGTCAAGGCCGAGGCCAAGGCCATAGCCGAGGGCACCGACATCCGCGACTGGGAAGCCCGGCAGAAAGATGCCACCGCCGCGCTCATCGAGACGGAGTACCTGGCCGAGCGCGAACAGATGCTGGAACTGCTCTCCCTCTGCCTGGGCCAGGCCGTGCTGCTGGCCTCGCACGCGCCGGATGTGAAGCCGCTCACCCCGGAAATAGCCGGGCTGGCCGCCGCGCGCCCCGTAGCGGAGCTCCTGCTGCGCATGCGTGCGCTGGAAGCCCTGCGCACCGACCTCAACTTCAACGTGAACGAGGCCCTCACGCTCGATTCACATCTGCTCAACATCATCGGTAATATCACGTTATGAACAGCATGACCGGATTCGGAGCCGCCACGGCTCCCCTGGGTGGTTCCTCCATCCGCGTAGAAATTGGCGGTGTCAACCGCAAACAGGCAGAAATCGCCGTTGCCCTGCCCCGCGCCTGGGCCGCACTGGAAACCACCGTGCGCGACATCGTGGCCGCAGCCGTATCCCGCGGGCGCGTCAACGTATCCCTCACCCTGCAGCAGACACCCGGCGCCGCAGGTTCCCTGGCGCTCAACCGCGACAAGCTCGCCGCCCTCACCGCCACCCTGGCCGAGGCCGAAAGCACCCTGGGCCGCAGCATCGATACCTCGCTGGATGCGCTTCTCCGCCTGGGCATCATTGCCGAGGAAACAGAAACCGATATGCCGCTCGAAACCGTGCAGGCCGCGGCCGAGCCCGCCGTGCGCGAAGCACTGCAAGCCTTCCTCAAACTGCGTGCGCAGGAGGGCGAGAACATGAAGCGCGACCTGCTCGGCCGCATTGCCACGCTGCGCCAGTTCCGCGAGCAGCTCATGGCACGCGCCGCCGGCGTGGCCACACGCCACCGCGAGGTGCTCCTCAAACGCCTGGCCGAAGCCGGGCTCCCCCTTCCGCTGGACGACGAACGCATCATCAAGGAAATTGCCCTCTTTGCGGATAGGTGCGATGTGTCCGAGGAAATGACCCGCCTGGAATCCCACCTTAACCAGTTCGAGAAAATCTGCGACAAGGCTGAACCCGTGGGTCGCACGCTCGACTTCCTCTGCCAGGAAATCTTCCGCGAGCTCAACACCACCGGCTCCAAGGCCAACGATGCCGAGCTTGCCCAGCTCGTTGTCACCGCCAAGACCGAACTCGAAAAAATCCGCGAACAAGTCCAGAACATCGAATAATTCATACTTCGTACTTCCCACCTCGTACTTCGTACTTTTACTATGCTTGGTTCCCTTCTCATCGTATCCGGCCCCTCCGGCAGCGGCAAGACCACCCTCTGCCGCCGCGCGGAAAAGGATGGTCTCACAGCCTATTCCATCTCCTGCACCACCCGCCAGCCCCGCCCCGGCGAACAGGATGGGGTCGACTACCACTTCCTCACCCCTGAGGACTTTGCCGCCAAGGTGCAGGCCGGAGAGTTCCTGGAGCACGCCACCGTGCACGGCAACAGCTACGGCACCCTCAAGAGTGATATCATCGACCTCCTGCAGGCCGGCAAAAACGTGGTCATGGATATCGACGTACAGGGTGCGGCCAGCATCCGCGCCTGCGAGGACGCCATCATCCGCCGTGCCTATGCGGATGTGTACATCCACATCCCCGCCGATGAACTGGAGCGCCGGCTCCGCGGCCGCCAGACCGATGCGGAGGATGTCATCCTCCTGCGTCTCCGCAACGCCGCAGAGGAAGACGCCCGCATGGGCGAATACCAGTTCGCCCTCGTCTCTGCCGACCGCGAAAGCGACTACACCCGCTTCACTGCCCTGCTCACCGCCCTGAGTATGCGCACCGGGCTGTAAGAAGCAGCACTTGTTTCCATCCGTTTTTCCACATGTCAGGGGTGACCATGAGTCTCACCCGGCATGTGGAAAAAAATTACCCTTGCACTTCTGTTCTGCTTTGCCATGCGCGGCGGCATGGCCGTTGCCGAAAGCTTTGACTCCCTCGATGCCATCATCAACGTCGACAAGCAAATCCGCGACTACAAACACGACAAGAAAATGCGAAAAAAGGAGGAAAAACGCCGCGAACGCCGCGAACAACGCCGCCGCGACAGACACGATGAGCGCCGGGACCACTGCCGCGGCCACCACAACAGGCACCGCTGAAGCGCCAAAAGTACGAATTTACAAACAACTCAGAACTAACCAAAAAATTGGAATTTGGCGAGCCGCAGGCGAGCGGAAAATCAGCCCCGGCAGGGGCGTAAGAACACTAGCCGGGGGTAAGAGCGCGTCAGCGCTCGCAGCCCCCGGTATATTGAAAAAAATATCGGAGCCCCGGCAGGGGTGACAGAAAGCACAGC